>JASURT010000225.1 GCA_030446435.1 Candidatus Ozemibacter sp. | reverse complement strand
TCTCAATTCTATTTTCAGCAGGCATTCAATAATGTAATGTTCGGACCCTGGAAAAAAATCGCAGATGGCTACGGAAAAATGGTTCTGGGTTATTTTGGCAAAACCCCGACTAAACCGGATTCAGAGATAATTAGAATTGCTTCAGAGCAACTAGGTCTCGAGCCAACCAAAGATTGTCCCCTTAAAATCAATGATGCCGATCCGACAAAAGGCGTTGCCCCGGCCAAAGCTCTTCTGCAAAAAGAGGGCTTGCCGATTACCGACGAAAACATCTTCATTGCCGCAACCTGCAAAGATAAAGGCATTGCCTGGTTAAAAGGCGAGGCTGTACAGGCCATTCGCAAAAACCAGGCTGATGAAGCCCCAAAGCAAAATAAAGCAGGCACTTCAAACAACGATTATAAAGTCACTATTGATAATCGTGACTTCAACGTCGTTCTGAAAGATAATATGGCAGTTGTAAACGGCAAAACCTATGAATTTTCAATCTCGGAAAATGATTTTAAAACAACCCAGGAGAGAGCCGTTGTAAGATCTGATATTGAAGTTAGCGCACCCATGCCGGGTAAAATCATAAAAGTTAACTTCGTTGCCGGTGACCGGGTTGCGCTTGATGAAACACTTTTCATCGTTGAAGCCATGAAAATGGAAACAGAAATTAAAGCCCCTGCAGATGGGAAACTCGATAAGATATTTGTCGCTCAGGGCGATCAGGTCGCTGCAGATCAGGTTATTGCCTACATAAGCTGAAAGAAACAGGTGAATTAAATGGAATTTTCTGCAGCGATAGAAGTTTTATTAAAAACTACCGGCCTGGCCCTTATAACGGTACAGCAGGCAGTCATGATTTTTGTCGGTCTGGTTCTTATCTGGCTCGCAATAAGTAAAAAATTCGAGCCGCTGTTGCTTTTGCCTATCGGCTTCGGCGGCATTCTTGCCAATATTCCCGCTGCTGATATTGCCGGGCCTGATGGCTTTCTCGGAATCATCTATAAAGCAGGGGTTTCCAATGGCGTTTTTCCCCTGATGATCTTTATTGGCGTCGGAGCTATGACCGACTTCGGCCCTTTGATTGCCAACCCCAAAACAGCTTTGTTAGGGGCCGCCGCTCAATTTGGCATTTTTTCGACCCTGTTCGGGGCGCTGTTCTTGTCTGAATATGCCGGCTTAACTTTTACCATGAAAGACGCCGCATCCATAGCCATAATCGGTGGCGCAGACGGCCCGACCGCGATTTTTCTGGCTTCAAATCTGTCGCCTGCACTGCTTGGCGCAATTGCCGTCGCCGCTTATTCTTACATGGCTCTGGTTCCCATCATTCAGCCACCGATAATGAAGTTGTTGACCACCGAAGAAGAGCGTAAAATTCAAATGGTTCAATTAAGACCGGTTTCGCAGCGAGAAAAGATCGTTTTTCCGCTGGCGGTACTGATTCTCTGTATTTTGCTGATTCCCCAGGCGACCCCTTTGATCGGCGCATTGATGTTCGGAAATCTCTTGCGCGAGTCCATGGTCACCGATAGATTGTGGAATGCTGCTCAGAATGAGCTGATAAATGTCATTACCATTTTTCTCGGCCTGGCAGTGGGTTCAAAGCTTTCGGCAGATCAATTTCTGCGGGTTGAAACCCTTGGAATTCTGCTGTTGGGGCTGGTTGCTTTTTCAATCGGCACCGCCTCGGGTCTTTTGCTTGCAAAACTGATGAATCTTTTTCTCAAGGTCCCCATTAATCCGTTGATCGGCTCAGCCGGAGTTTCTGCCGTGCCAATGGCGGCCCGCGTAGCGAACAAAGTCGGAACCGAAAGCAATTCAAAAAACTATCTTCTGATGCATGCCATGGGCCCGAATGTCGCCGGAGTTATCGGTTCGGCAATCGCCGCCGGAGTCTTGCTTGAACTGGTAAAATAGCGATAAAAAACGGTCACTTCAACCTGGTAAGACCAGGGACTCAGTGACCGTTTTGTTGTCTGGATTGTGACGCTTTGCTATCAGCCGGTCAGGGCTGATAATAGACCATCATGTTGTCGGCGTATTTCAGGCCGGTTTCTTCGTCAGTTAAGGTAAAATCAGAATTTTCATAATCGTCAGGAACATCGAAAGCCAGTGAGCATTTCCAGTCGGGTTTCAGCTGATGAAGTTGTGCCACTCTGGCATGGCCATTAAGGTCGATGACCAGTATCAAAGTATATTTGCTGACCAGAAAAGACTGTTGGTTGCCGATGCTGAGTGAGTGTGAAAAAAATTTGTGCAATTCTTCAGCGTTTGCTGTGCCGATGCAGAAAAGCAGCGCGATGGCTGTTAAAACAGCGGCGATTCCCCTCAGGCTAAGCATAATTTGACTCCTTATTTACAACAAATGGCAAAAATATTTTTCTTTCTTTTATTGCATCGTCAAATCTGGCCTGCCGGCAAGGTACATTTTGATTCCCGGCCAAAACGCAAAGTGCGATGAAGTGTAGCAAGAAATATGCAAAATCTCGCTTGATAAATTCAGCCGGTTCGATGAAGCAGTAAAACCAGAATGAAACGCTGCTTTGACTTCAGGGCCTGGTTAGCCCATCACTTTCTATAAGCCATTTATAACTCGTCAGCTCAGGCAGAGCCATGGGACCGCGGGCGTGCAGTTTCTGGGTGCTTATGCCGATTTCCGCTCCCATTCCGAATTGCGCGCCATCTGTGAAGGCTGTCGAAGTGTTGGCATAAACGGCGGCAGCGTCAACTTCGTTGAAAAATTTTTCTATTATTTTTTCGTCACCGGCAATGATGGCTTCGCTGTGTCTGGTGCTGTAGGCAGAAATATGCTCTAATGCCTCGTCAAAGCTTGCAACTGTTTTTATGGTCAATATGTAATCAAGATGTTCTTTTCCGAATGACTCTTCACTAGCTCGTTCAAGCAGATGATTCGGATATTTCTGCGCCAATTCGTTATAGGCTGATTCATCTGCCTCGATTTTGACCGATTTTTCTGCAAGAGATTTAACCAGTTCGAAAAGATCATTTAACCGGTTCTGGTGTATTACGAGACAGTCCAGTGCATTGCAAACACTGACCCGGCGTGTCTTTGCATTAAAAATGACTTTTTTTCCCACTTCAAGATCGGCTGAAGCGTCAAAATAGGTGTGAACAACCCCCGCACCGGTCTCGATAACCGGAACTTTCGAAGTGTTGCGAACCATATCGATAAGGCCTTGCGATCCGCGTGGAATAAGAACATCGACGTAACCAACCGCATTCATAAGATCTGCGGCCGCTTCCCGGCGGGCTTCAAGCAGTTGAACCACTTCAGAGCTTATTCCGAAAGCCTGCAGACTTTGATGAATCAGATTGACAATGGCCAGGTTAGAGTTCTCTGCATCACGGCCGCCTTTTAGAACCGAAACATTGCCGGTTCGAAAGCAGAGAGCAAAGACATCAAAGGTAACATTGGGCCGGGCTTCATAAATAACCCCGACAACTCCTAGCGGAACCCTTACTTTGCGTAGTCGCAAACCGTTAGGCATCGAGCGCTTTTCTAATACTTCACCCACCGGCGACTGCATTTGCGCCACATTACGAAGATCTTCGGCAATACTTTTTATGCGATCAATCGATAGCATCAGCCGGTCATAACGCGGATCCGTTTCAGGCATTCGCTCCAGGTCCAAAAGATTCGCAGCCAGAAGCGAATCGATATTGGCCTCGGTTCGGTCAGCCAGATCTGACAGAACTTTGCGATTGGTGGCATCATCGATGCGAACCATATTGATTGCAGCTTTGCGCGCTCTTTTTATCTGATCGTTAGCAGTCATGCGAATATCCTCTTAAAAAATTTTTGCCCGGTAGCCTTCATGGTTCGGCGCTGAAGCTGACATCTTCATGGAAAAAGATACAGGTAGTCATAATGAACCAGTGGCTTGTACTTTGTATCCTCAAGGTGGGCATCGGCTCTTTTGCGATCGTATTGAGCTTTGCCAATACCTATCAGTTGGTGATTATGATCGATGATTCTCAGCAGATCTCCTTTTTTGAAATCGCCCTTGAGTTCTGTTACTCCAGCAAGAAGCAGACTGGTTGCTCTTGGTGAAAACAGGGCCCTGGCGGCTCCCTGGTTTATATGAACTTCAAATTCAGTGAAATCGACCGAGATTGCCATCCATTTTTTTATCGCAGGGTGGGCGCTGCCGGCAACGAAACGAGTGTGTGGAACAGTACCATCATTGCGGGCCAGGTCGAGTAAAATATTATTCAGGGTGCCATTGGCGATATGAACGGTAATTCCGGCAGCTGCGACGTTTCTGGCTACCCGACCTTTTGTCAGCATGCCACCGCGTCCGAAATTGCTTTTTCTGGTGGTGATAAAAGACGACAAATCGGTTTCTGAACCTTTGATTTCTTCAATCAAAGCAGATTTTGCGTCAGCCGGATCACCCGTATATATACCGTCGACGTTGCTTAAGATAAAATATGCTTCTGTGTTCATCATTGTTGCAACCAGCCCGGCAAGTTCATCGTTGTCGGTGAACATCAGCGCCGTTACCGAAATGGCATCGTTTTCATTGATGATGGGAATTATTTCCCGGTCGAGTAATGATGAAAGGCAGTTTTTCATATTCAGGTAATGTTCTCGGGTGCGGAAGTCCTGTTTAGTTACCAGAACCTGAGCGCAGCTGATTTCATGTTTTTCAAGTAATGCGGCATAGGTCGAAATCAGTTTTATCTGACCGACTGAAGATAATATCTGCCTTTCAGACACCGCATCCATTTTAGCGGGCAGTTCTACCATGCCTCGACCTGAAGCCACGGCACCGGATGAGACAAGTATTATCTTGACACCAAGCCGATGAAGTTCGGCAATCTGTTTGACCAGATGTTCTATTCTGGCAGTATCAAGCTTTTTGTCGGGCCGGGTCAAAACATTTGACCCGATCTTTACCGTAATAGATTTATACATGAATTAAGAATAACAGCTATTTGCCGAGGTTTTCAATTTTCTGAAAAGAGGTCAGCAGACCTTTGATCAAAGAAGAGCTGAAACCCTGATGCTCCATTTCATTCAGCCCTGAAATGGTTATGCCGCGGGGGGTAGTGACCTTGTCTATTTCCGCTTCCGGGTGTGTTTCTTCTTCGATGATCAACTGAGCCGCGCCTTTCACCGTTTGAGAGGCAATTTTTAAAGCTGCATCAGAGCCAAAGCCTATTTCGATACCGCCCTGGGTCGCTGCTCTGATGAAGCGAAGCGCAAAGGCAATTCCACAGGCTGCAAGAACCGTCGCTGCTGCCATCAGTTCTTCACCGATAAACATCACTGAACCAAGGCTGGCGAAAAAACTTTCTATCTTTTCGGCCTGCTCTTGTGAATGATTTGCTCCTGAAAGACAGGTCATCGACTGGCCGATGGCGATAGCGGTATTGGGCATGGCCCTGAATATGGGGTGCTGCCCACCGGTAATCTGCAGCAGTTGCGCGTGATTGACCCCTGCAGCCAGTGAAACTATTATGGCATCTTCGGCAAAATGTTCGATCAGCTCTTTACAGACTTCTTCGATCTGATAGGGCTTGACTGCAAACAGCACGATTTTTGCGTCTTTCACCGCTTCAATGTTGTCGCTGCCGGTTTTAATGCCTTTCTGAGCCAGCGAAGAAAGCATTTCGACCCGGCGTCGCGTAACGTGAACAAGCTCAGGTCTCACTGATTTACTGTAAATTATGCCGCGAGCAATGGCAGAGCCAAGATTGCCGCCACCAATTATGGCTATTTTTTCGTTCATTTCT
>JASURT010000224.1 GCA_030446435.1 Candidatus Ozemibacter sp. | reverse complement strand
GAAGCCATGGTCTGGAAAGAATATCTGCGTTTGTTTCCAGACACCAGCAAAAAGTCGTTCATAAGAATTTATCTTTCTGAAGCCTTGAGGAAATGGGGTTATCTCTTCTACAGCCAGAAAAAAATCGCCAGCGCCACCGAGCTGATTGCCGAATCAACAAGAGTTAACGAAATGAACAAAGAAGCATGGGAATGGCTCGGAAGACTGAGCATGGAAACAAAAGATCTTGAGACCGCAAAAGAAGCCTATTTAAAAGCCTTGCAAATCGAGCCGGGCAACAAAACCTCGATTCACTTTCTACGCAAACTCGGGGTAAAAATTCCCGAAGAACTGAAGAAAGGCAGCAACTGACATTCTGATGCAAAACGCAGACTCACTGAAGAACATTGCCGGAGATTTTCTTTCTCAATTCGCTCCCGATGGTCTAAAGCAGATCGACGCGCTGTTTGAACATCTGAAGTTCGATTCACCAGCCAAACTTGAAGTTAATTTCGGCATGGCAATGCCGCCGGAAATGCGACGAAAAATACTTTCTGACATAGGCATCGCCGAGAACTCTGCGCCGGCTCTGTCTGAAAGATATATTCCCTATCTGATGATTCTTAACAAGCTCATCGAAACCTATAAAAACGAGCTTCAAAACACCAGTCGGGAAGAAATTGTCGGGTTCATCTGGCAAGAGGGTCGCAGAATCAGGTTGTTTGAATACGAGATTCAGCAATTGATCGACACGATTCCTGACTGGCTTCAGAAGGTCGCGCAAAAATGTGTGGTAGAGCTTACCCCGGTGAATATTTGCGAAGTAGACACCGGCGAAACACCCGCAAAAACCGGAGATATTTCGTTTCAAGGCATCATTGGCAAATCAGAAAAAATGCTTTCGATGTTCAACTGTCTGAAAAAAATCAGCAACAGTAATCTTTCAATTCTCATTCAGGGAGAGAGTGGAACAGGCAAAGAGCTTGTGGCACACGCAATACATTCTTTATCAAATTGCGCCGGAAAAAGTTTCATTCCGGTCAACTGCGGGGCTTTGCCTGACAGCATCATAGAAAGCGAGCTGTTCGGACACGAAAAAGGTTCTTTTACCGGTGCCGAATTTCAAAAAAAGGGTTATTTCGAAATTGCTGACGGCGGCACGATTTTTCTCGATGAAATTACTGAAACTTCTCTTAACACGCAGGTTAAGCTACTTAGAGTTCTTCAGGAAAAACAGTTTTACCGAGTCGGCGGAACAAAGCCAGTTAAAGTTAATGCCCGCATTATTGCAGCAACCAATCGAGAAATTCTCGATCTCGTTAAAAACGGCACTTTCAGACACGATCTGTATTACCGAATCAACGAGATGACAATTAACCTGCCTTCTCTGCAAGAGCGAAAAAGCGACCTGCCCTTGCTTACCCGCCACTTTATCAACAAATTCGCCGGCCAGAACGGCAAACCAATGCCAACCATGAGCAAAAAGGCTGAAGAAATTATTGCAAAATACAACTGGCCCGGCAACATTCGTGAACTTGAAAATGCCCTGAAAAGAGCCGTGGTACTGGCCGAAAACATCATCGAGCCCGAACATTTTCCGGCGATAATTAAAGACTACTGCGAAAACAGACAGGCCGGCGCAGAAAACAAAGCCGAGCTGCCTGATTCAGGTTCACTTGAAGAGCGCATTCAGAAAGCCGAGCGTCAGATAATTGTCAGCGCATTGAAAGCACATGACTACAATGTATCAAAAACAGCTGATTCGCTTGAAATTTCGCGCCGAACTCTTCAACGCAAAATAAAACAGTATCAGATTGAAAAAGCCTGACTAGAATTTACATTCAGCAAGAGTTGTGGTTCCATAGACCACATTCGCAATCTCTTTCATGCTTTTGCCAAGGTATTCAAAAGTAGTGTCATCGACTTTTTTGATTCCTGGTATCCACTCTAGTCTGTGTGCAAGAGTCACATCATGCAACTTGATAAGCAGTTGCAGTGGGGGCGCAATCTGAGGTGGTTCGATGCTCTGAATATTTTTCACTGCCCGGCGCATTTCATCTTTTAACTGCGTTAATACGCGATTAGGGTGAATACATAAAGCACTTTCGGTTCCGACCGGGAACTTTGTAATAACCATATGAGTCGAAGGCAGATTGGTTCTTGCCTGTTCGATGGCGATAGAATCACCAGACACCAGTAAGGTAGGCACCTTGCATTCGCCGGCAATCAGTGACAATAAATCAAACTCGCCGACGGGCTGGCCGAACATTTCAAAACTGATTTTCTGGCTGTAGGTATGCGGAATCACCCCACGGCCGGTCGCGGTTCTGGCATGCACCCCAAGCATTACCAGTCCGGAAAAGGTCTTGTCAAGAAGATCAAAGCCAGAACTGGGTCTGAAACCGCCACGAATAACCATTGCTTCTTCAGGCAGTTTTTCGGGAATCAGATTCAAACCATTTCCATGAAAATCGTTGATGTAAATTTCTTCGACACCCTCTTCGATAGCCGCTTCGCAAACGGCTTTCACTTCCCGGGTATACTGAAGTCTTGCCACTTCAAGATGTGAAGAACTACCTTCTGTCTGGTCTTTGGAAACGACTCCGGCAATGCCCTCCATGTCTGCTATGATGTAAATTTTCATGTTTCACCCTGCCCATTCTGTATGTTTTCAATTTTTTCAGAGTTATATTATACTCTTTTTGTAATGAATCAGCAAAACCAACTATTCAGATTAAAGAGTCCATTTAAACTTCGCGGCGATCAACCGGAAGCGGTAAAAAAGCTGCAACGCTGGGTCGAGCAGGGTAACGATCGTCTGACTTTGCTTGGCGTAACAGGATCGGGCAAGACTTTTACCATGGCCAATGTCATTGAACGTATTCAGCGCCCGGTTCTATTGATAACCCACAATAAGACCCTTGCCGCCCAGCTTTACACTGAATTCAAAGAATTTTTTCCTGAAAATGCGGTCGAATATTTTGTCAGCTATTATGACTATTATCAGCCCGAAGCTTATATTCCTTCGACCGATAGTTACATCGAAAAAGATTCATCGATAAATGAACAGATCGACCGATTCAGACATTCGGCCACCACTTCGTTGTTTTCGCGAAGAGACGTTCTGGTCGTGGCATCGGTAAGTTGTATTTTCGGTCTGGGTTCTCCGGCCGACTACTCTCAATTACGAATTTCTCTTGAACAGGACCAGGAAATCTCCAGACAGAAGCTGATTCGCGATCTTATCAAGATTCAATATTCACGCAACGACATGGATTTTCATCGATCCAGGTTCAGAGCGCGCGGCGAAACGGTCGACATTTTTCCGGCATCGAGTGAAATTGCCATAAGAGTAAAATTTTTTGGCGATGAAATTGAAAAAATTGAAGCTTTCGACCCATTGACCGGAGAAGTTTCGAAAAAACTCAAAACCGTTGACATTTTCCCCGCCCAACACTTTGTCACCACGAAAGAAAAGCTTGAAAAAGCTCTTGGGGCAATCGAAGCCGAAATGAAAGAGCAGGTTCTGTATTTCGAGAAAAATCGCAAACTGATCGAAGCTCAGAGAATTTACGAAAGAACGAGATACGACCTTGAAATGATGCGCGAAACCGGCTTTTGCAAGGGCATCGAAAACTATTCGAGACATCTGGCCGGCCGTGCTGCGGGCGAGCCTCCCGACACGCTGGTAGACTACCTCCCCAAAGACTGCCTTATCATTCTCGATGAATCACACATGACCGTTCCACAGCTTAAAGGCATGTATCGTGGTGACAGAAGCCGAAAGCAAACCCTTGTCGACTTTGGCTTCAGGCTTCCTTCGGCAATCGATAATCGCTGCCTTACCTTCGAAGAGTTTCTGGCGCGCAAACGCCCGCTTCTCTTTGTTTCAGCCACTCCCGGCCCCTATGAATTAGAATCATCTCAGGAAAAAATCGCTGAGCAACTTATCAGACCGACCGGCCTGCTTGACCCAAAAATTTCAGTGGTTAAAAGCGAAGGCCAGATCGACTTTTTGATCAATGAAATCGAAAAACGCATCGAAAAAAACGAAAGAGTTCTTATTACGACTCTAACCAAGAAAATGGCCCAGGAGCTTTCGGCTTACCTTACCGAAATGAACATTCCTACCGGCTATTTGCATGACGAAATCGATACCCTTGAAAGAATTGAAATTTTAAGAGATCTGCGGGTCGGCACCATTAAAGTTCTGGTTGGAATAAATCTGCTGCGCGAAGGCCTCGATTTACCAGAAGTTTCACTGGTAGCAATTCTCGACGCCGACAAAGAAGGCTTTCTTCGCTCTTCATGGTCGCTTATGCAGACCTGTGGCCGTGCGGCCAGAAACGCCAACGGCGAAGTCATTCTGTTTGCCGACAGAATAAGCGCGGCAATGAAATATTGCATCGAAGAAACAAATCGCCGCCGATCGATTCAGGAAAAATACAACCTCGAAAACGGCATCGAACCAGCGACGATCATCAAGCAGCTTCCGGCGCTATTTCTACCTGGCGGAGATGAAAAAACAGGTAAAAAAGCTGATCTTTCCAAAGATAAATTCGTCGAAATGATCAAAACCCTGAAAATGGAAATGGAACAGGCGGCGGCCAGAATGGAATTTGAAAAAGCCGCAATGATAAGAGATGAAATCATAGCCCTTCAAGAAGAAAACCTTGAACTCGGGGTTTTATCTCAGCTTGGCCAGGCCCTTAAATCAGGCCGCGAGAAAGGCGTTGCCAAAAAGCGCAGCATGCGAAATGTTCCGGCAGCGCAGCAGAAAAGAAAGCCGAAAAAATTTCAGGGTAAAAGCTAAGCCGTTCAGTCGATGAAGCTTACTTCAAGATGGGCTTGATCGGTTTGGCAAAAATGTCGAACGGCAGGTCTTCTTTCAGCTCTTTGCGAATGAAGTTCAGCATATCCATGCACAGAGTTCGCATTTTTTCGCTATCTGTCCAGAACAGGTCGAATACGACGCGCTGAGCTTCTTTTCTCAGGACACGAATATCTTTTGATTGATGATTAACTGGAAGCTTTTCTATATGGTCAGCGATTTTATAAAATTCAGCGCTGATCTTTTCGGGTCCTTCTGGTGAATCGTTAAAACCAAGGGGAAAATTCGGGTATTTTTCGCAAAACTTGATTTCTTTGGCAATGTATCTTAACAAGGCAGGCTTTTCGATAAGACCGATTTTAACGGCCAAAAGCTGTGCAGCAAGTTCTTCAGCATTGGGCTGGTTCTTTTTCACAAGCTGTAACGCGGCAACCTGATCATTCAGGCCAAGGTAAGCAGCATTGATCAAACCACAAACGAAAAGGGTCTTTTTGAAAACAAGATTTTTATCGGGTACCAGAGTTTCTCGATGAATTTCGGCAAACTCAGGCGAAACGGCATAAACAGAGGCGGCAAAGCCGAAAATAAAAATAAACGCAATCAATAGTTTTGTAGCTGATTTCATACTCAACAATCCTTACTTGCGGTACAATACCCTAATATTGTAATGAATAAAGATGGTTTTGACAACCCAATTTGCGAAGAAAACCACGAAATAAATAAAGATTTAATTTTAGCTGAATATTCTTGCTAAACCCCATCATTTTTGATATTTATTTAATATAAGCTATTTGAAAATTTTTCCCTGCGTTGTGCGTGATAGTACAGGTTAAATTGAGCCGACACCTGTATCCGAAAGGGAATCTGTCTCTGTTTATCGCCGAGACACACTTACGAACGGATTAACGCCGTCACGAAGTCCTTGGTGATTAAGCAGGCGGACAACCGTACTGTTTCAGTCGGGTTCAATTTTTCTCTAACACGGCAATCGCGGGGTCTAAAACACCGCCTTCGGCGGTTTTTTTCTTTTAGGGGCT
>JASURT010000223.1 GCA_030446435.1 Candidatus Ozemibacter sp. | reverse complement strand
GCCATCGTCAACCTCTACGAAGAAATGCGGGTTTCAGACCAGGCGCTCAGGTTGACGATGTAAACTTTTTTTGAATGAAGAAGGCAAATGAAACTTAACTACTTTTAACAACCCCAATTTTTTTTACCCGGAGAAAACTAATGGAAAAAACAAGTGATAAAAAAACACTGGAAGAACTGACCGAAGATTGGAATAGGGAACACAAGCCTGAGATTGCCTGTGGCATGATATCACACCACAGACAACAAGGAAAAAATGAAAACGCATGGCAACTTCTTTATGAGGCCATGGAGCTTTTTCCCGAAAACCGAGAAATAAACAACGAGCACGCATGGCTGCTATATGATTTTGAATTGACCCCTGCCAAATCACGGAAAAATTTTGACCAAATAATTGAAACAGCCAATAAAATCATCAATCTTGAGCCAGATTTATTATTGCAGACAATTTGTGTTTTTGCCGCAACTGATGCCTGCAAAGCAATCAATGAGCACGAAAAAACCTTGCAATTTCTTGCCCTTCTCGATAAAAGTAGATTGGAAAAATCTCCCCGGGAATATGCCGGAAAAAGAATCATGTCCTGGCGCGAGCGATGGTATTTTGCTTGCATTAACGCACTCTTTGAAACCGGTAACTTTATCGAATGCCGAGAAATTTGTCTTGAAGCAACAGCAGATTTTCCGCAAATTCTTGAATTCAAAAGAAAAGCAGCACTATGCCTGGCTGAATCTGGCGAACTGGCTAAAGCCGCCGAAGAATTGCAGCGATTGATTTTATCCAGAAACGTTCCATGGTATGTGAACTCAGATCTGGCCAAAATCCTCTTTGAAACCGGCAACGTTGAAGAAGCCTGGCGACAGACTTCTAAAGCTGCCCAGGCAAAGGGGGAACTTAAAACAAAGGTAAACCTGTTTCAACTGATGGCTAGAATCCTTTTGGCACAAGGTAAGCGACAAGCTGCTGCTTCACATCTATGCCTGGCTGCAAAAGTTCGTGAAGAACAGAACTGGAGCATTCCTGAATCTCTAAGTGAAATGTTGCAGAAACTTAATACCAGCCATGAGCAAACTGACTTAAAAACTCTACTTTCCTGCTGCCGGCCTTTCTGGACAGGCTCAAATTGTGAAATCAAACCTGAAGTAGCCGATAAAATAGACAAGAAAAAGGTTTACCGTGGTGTATTGCTGATGAAAAATCCAGCCAGCCACTTTGCTTTTATAAAGTGCAGAGAATTAACCGAAAACATCTATGTAAAAGCTTCTGACATCCCCGAAACACTTAAAATTGACGGCAAAGAAGTAAGATTTAGTATAACGACCTCTTTTGATGCTAAAAAAAGTCGTGAAAGCAAAAGAGCAGTTAACATTGCCGGTTAAATCAATATTATGCCTGAAAACAAGCTCGATAAAATTAGAAAACTAATCTTTCAGAAAGACTATGATCAGGCACGAAAACTGATTGCCACTTTCCACCCCGAAATCGAACCCGATATTGATGAATTAGAACTCGCTGCAAGATTGCATGGCCAAACAGGCGAAATACAAAAAGCGCTGGCAATGTTTGAAGAACTTGAAACAGCATGGCCAAAGCGATCAGAAATTTTTAAGCTTCATGTGCAATTTCTTCAGGAATGTGGGCAAATCGACGAAGCACTGAGAATTTCACTGCGATTGCTGGAAAATTTCGGCGATGATTACGAAGCGTATGTTTGTGCCGCAGACTGTAACGAACTCGCAGGTCGTCCGGCTGAAGCAATGAAAATATGTGAGCTCGGGCTTCAGAAATTTGCTGACAAAACCCGACTCGCAGAAATTCGCGCCAGACTCGCGCCCGTATGCAAAAAAATTGAGACGGCAAAAACTGAACTCGAAATGGCGCAGGAAGATATAAAAATTTACCAGGCCTACATTGGCCATGATAAAAAATTTATCGAGAAGTTTCTCGAATTTTTTCGTGGGAGAGAAGGTGTACACGCCAGGCAAACAGAGTTCAAAAAAGGCAAGTTCGGCTATTTACCTGCTTATGAGGACCTGAATGAATATCACGTAAGAAAGCATCTTGCCGGCGACGCCACCCTGGGAATTTACCTGGTGAGAAAAAACAATACCTGCACCTTGATGACAATAGACATAGATATCAACAAACCATTTCTGGACGAATTCAAAAGCAGCAGCAAAACGAGGAAGCGACTTCGAAAAGAACTTTTCAATACGACAAGAAAAATCCTGAATACGGGTTCAGAGATTGGTGTTAAATTTCTTGTCGAATTTTCTGGTTTCAAAGGGCTTCATCTATGGCTTATCTCGGATTTTGAACTTCCGTCAAGATATTGGCGCCAGCTGGGCAAATGGTTTACCGAGCAAATTGACCGTCTACCCAGAGAAATACACCTCGAAATATTTCCAAAACAGGACAAGGTTAATGAGAATGGTCTTGGGAATCTGGTTAAACTACCACTTGGCGTGCATAAAGCTTCAAATCAGCGGTCATTGTTTCTGGATGAAAGAAACTTCAGGCCATTTCAAATACAATCAGAGGCTTTTGACAGCTACAGCCCCATATCTCAAAGCGAATTTGAAGAAATTCTTGGCCGAATAACCCTGCGCACCGGCACACCATGGCCGGAAGAATCGAGCAAGCCAAAAGCCAGATCAGATTCAATTAAATCTGAAAAAAACAATGAGACTCCTTTCACCCTGAAAGTGAAAATTCCCCTGCCGGATCGTTTTGCACCTGAAGTTGAACAGATATTAGCCTGGTGCAAGCCAATTTGCGAAGTTTTCACTGAAGCCATAAAAATCGGCAAGATTGAATCTACCAGTCGTCACGTGTTTATTTACATCTTTTCGGCACTGGGCGAAACGGGGAAAATTTTTCTTCACCAGATCATGAATCAGCTACCGGATTATGATCCCGACCGGTTGAATGCCGAAATCCGTGCAGTTCCACCCACAACCATGAGCTGTGGTAAAGTTAGAAAAATTCTGAAAGAAATCGTCGCCAGAGTTGGCTGTAATTGTCAATTTAGACTACCAGAGGGCTGTTACGCATCACCCGTGGTGCATGCAGGAATTTTCCCGGGCGCAGGAAAGACGATAGTTAACCCCATAAATCAACCCGTTGCCATTTCCACTCGTGAATTAATAGCTGGTTCAAGCGCGGCAATTGATAAGTTAATGAGAGAATACGGCAGGCTGAGTGAGGAAATTGCCAGGGCACAGCAGCGCTTGAAAATACTTCATCGACAAATTAACCAGATCTTCGACGAAAACGGCAGCAATGAAATTCAAACGGCCATTGGGACTTATTCGAGATTGCCAGAGCTTCCGGTAATAGAAGGTGAGAAAAAGGTGGAATAATGGAAACCGGAACCATATATGTAAATGCACAGGGTAGTCGACTGACACGTGTTGGCGAAAGACTTGTAATCAGGAGCAAAGAAAACAGAATTATTGAAGACGTGCCCTTTTTCCGACTGGTTCAGGTCGTAGTTTTTGGCAACGTCGAACTCACCGGTGCGGCAATGGGTAAACTTATAAAAAGCGGTATTGACATCATTTTCTTAACCATTACCGGGCGTTTTAAATATCGGCTTGACAATTTTAACAAATCAGCAATCAAATGCAGGCTAAGTCAGTATCAGAAAAGTCTTGACGATGCCTTCCGCTTAAAGATTGCCAGATCGATAGTCAAAGGTAAAATTCTCAACAGTAAAAACTGGCTGGTTAAAAGAAACAGGCCGGCTTCGGCTGACGTTTCAGCCAGCATATGGAAGTTGAAATCGGCGCTGGAAATGACTGAAAATGCTTGCAGCATTGACGAATTAATGGGTATAGAGGGCATTGCCGCAAAAGACTATTTTTCCGGCTTGAAGCATGTTTTGAAACAAGACCTGGGTTTTAACGAAAGAAACCGAAGGCCACCGCGAGACCCGGTTAACGCGATGCTTAGCTTTGGCTACATGCTTTTATTGAATTATGTAACATCGGCTATCGAGCAGGTAGGTCTTGACCCAATGCTGGCCAATCTCCATGCAGTACAGGATCGTAGGCCATCGCTGGCCCTTGACCTGATTGAAGAATTCAGATGTTCTGTAGTCGATACTGTGGTTACCAGACTGGTAAATCTGGTTCGCATTCAACCTCGAGACTTCTTTTACGATTCAAGGAAAGGGATAAGAATGCGTGAAGAAGCGATTGGCCTGTTTATCAGCGAAATACAGGCTCGGCTACGTGCAAGATTTCCAGACCCGGTTACTAAAAAGCAATTTTCGCTGAAGGACCTTATTGTTAAACAGGCTTATCAATATAAATCGTTGATTTTAAATGAAAAAACTGATTATCAGGCGGTAATTATCACGTGAAAGGCATGTTTTACATAATATGTTACGATACGCCCTCTGACAAAAGAAGGCGCAAACTTTACAAAATGCTTAAGAACTATGCGGTTTCAGTTCAAAAAAGTGTTTTTGAAACATTTCTCGATGGCCCCACTTTCGATCAAATGATGAAAAAGATTTTCGATTTAATGGATGGCAGCAGTGACAGCGTCAGAGTTTACAGTATGAGCCGCAGGGCGCAAAAGCGCATGCAGGTTCTGGGCTTTCCCGGGCGATTGAAAGATCCGGCCTATTACTTTGTCAGATTGCCTGCTGAAGTAGATAAGGTAAACCGACAAATTATCGATTATGAAGAAGATGAAGAAGATTTACCTGACTGGCTATAATTTTTTGAACAGGATGCCACTTTGAAACTTAATAAATTTTAGAACTTTACAAAAAAACTTGAAAAATTTCTTACAAGGGTTTTAAATAATTGGAAAATAGAAATAAATTTTAGAACTTTACAAAAAAACTTGAAAAATTTCTTACAAGGGTTTTAAATAATTGGAAAATAGAATGGATCCTTTGAAGAAGGAATACGACAGCTGATGAGATACCTTCAACTAGCATTCACCTATAAAGCCTCTGGGGAAATTTCATTCCCGGCGAATCCAGCTAACACTTTCAGAGGGGCTTTAGGGTTTCAATTACTTCGCATTGCCTGTGTTCAAAGAAAGACCAGCATTAATGGCTGTAAGAAATGCGACCTTTTTAGTCGCTGTGCCTATGCAAAATGCTATGAAACGGGCGGACAACACGGCAAAAGCGGCTTTGCGGGCAACAATGAAGATTTACCGCATCTAATGGTTATTGACGCGGGGTTTTCAGGCAAAACAAATATTCCTGCGGGTTCGCAATTTACTTTTAAAATTCTGCTGTTCGGCCAGGGCATAGAAACCATCCCCTATATCATAGTTGCCGCAAGGAATGCGGGGATAATGGGCCTGACACGCCTTCGCATACCCTGTGAACTTCTTAAAATAGTTGAAGTCAGTAGTAAAACAAAAATCTGGTCACCTGAAAACGACAATCTTTGCATACCTGAAGCGAAAACGTTGAAGCTTCAGGAGCCTGATCTTAAACTGTGCGAAGAAGCTTCAATCAATCTTGGGTTTATTTCTCCAGTAGCTTTCAAAGATAAGCGCACCGGTCACCCCACCCTTGAGCCTGATTTTTCAAGAATCATCGGCTCGCTGATGCGACGGTACTCTTCGTTCGAAGCTTCTGAAGGCAGCGAACTGAATTGGAACTTTGCCGAAATAGCGCGACTGGCCCGTCAGGTCAGACTCACCGGCATCAACGCAGCCCCGGTTTACTGGGAAAGATTCTCAAGCCGGCAAAACCAGCGCATCCCGATCAGCGGCATCATTGGCCAGGCCACTTACGAAGGCCCGGTGCGCCCGTTTTATGATCTACTACAGGCAGGCGAAATAGTTCGCTGCGGCCGCTCAACAACCTTCGGCCAGGGCCGCATCAG
>JASURT010000222.1 GCA_030446435.1 Candidatus Ozemibacter sp. | reverse complement strand
CTGTCTTCTACTGGCAGCTGCATTGTCAGGCCAAGTGCCATGCCGCGCGGAATTATGGTTATTTTGTGAACCGGGTCGGTTCCGGGCAGGAAAGCTGCCACAAGCGCGTGCCCCATTTCATGAAAAGCAGTGTTTTCTTTTTCTTTCTCTGATATGATGCGGCTTTTTCTCTCTGAGCCGGCAATTACCTTGTCGATCGAAGCTTCGAAATCGTGCATGGTTACGATTTTGCGGCCGTTTCTTGCCGCGAGAATCGCTGCTTCATTCGTCAGGTTAGCCAGATCTGCTCCGACAAAGCCAGGGGTGCGCCGTGCCAGAATGCTAAGGTCTACATCGTCTCCGATGGGTTTGTCGCGGACATGAATTTTCAGAATTTCTTCTCTGCCACGTATATCGGGCTGATCGACGACGATTCGTCGGTCGAATCTGCCGGGGCGAAGCAATGCCGGGTCGAGAACGTCGGGCCGGTTAGTTGCTGCCACGAGAATGATACCTTTGGTATTGTCAAAGCCATCCATCTCGACCAGAAGCTGATTAAGGGTCTGTTCGCGTTCATCGTGACCGCCGCCCAGGCCTGCGCCTCTCTGGCGACCAACCGCATCGATTTCATCCATGAATATGATACATGGAGCATTTTTGCGGGCCTGTTCGAATAGATCTCTTACGCGTGACGCACCCACCCCGACGAACATTTCCACAAATTCGGAACCGGAAATATTGAAGAAGGGAACATTGGCTTCACCGGCAACAGCACGTGCCAGCAGAGTTTTGCCTGTGCCCGGAGGCCCGAAAAGCAGCACGCCTCTGGGAATTTTCGCACCCAGATCGGTGAATTTTTTGGGGTCCCGAAGAAATTCAACCACTTCGAGAAGGTCTTCTTTGGCTTCTGAAACTCCGGCAACATCTTTGAAAAGAATTTTCTTTTCTGTCGGGTCGACCATTCTGGCTCTGCTTTTGCCGAAGCTCAGCGCCTTTGCCCCGCCACCCTGCATTTTCTGCAGAATGTAAAGCCAGGCACCTATCAGAAGAATGAATGGGAACCAGTTGATGAGAAGATTCAGCCACCACGACATCTGTGCCGGTGGTTCGGCTTCGATGATTACATCGGTTTTGCGAATGATTTCCATCAGACCGGGGTCTTCAGGGGCAACAGTCTGAAAATGCGCGGTGGTGGCTTCGTTGCTGCTGCCGAGAGTAACCTGTTTTTGAATTCTGCCGGTTATCTCTCTGTCGTTGATTTTCAGGCGCAGAATTTTGCGCCCGGGGTCGTTGCCCTGTAAAACATTAAGAAATTCTGAATAGGTCAGTCTTTCAACTTTTTTGGTGTTGGCGATATTGGTAAATGCCGTTAACAGCAAAATCAACAGCAAAGCACATAATGCTACGGTCTTCATTCTTGTTGGTTGTTCTTTCATATTCCCATGCCTGTAAAATTAAATTGTCTACACAGTAAATCAAGCTGTCATGCTAACACAATTGCCGGTCTTTATCAAACCAGGCATTATTTTGAGCCAGGTGTTTTAAAAAGCCGCTTTTGCTTGGTCTTCAGCCAGCTGATCCAGCCTGAACTTTGTAAAATCTGCTGTTCCAGCAGGTCGAGAAGAATTGACGCGTTTTTTCGGCTTTCTTCGCTTGAGCCGTTGAAACTTAGAAGCGGAGTCAGGGCTTTTTCGCCCATTGCGAGAATTTTTTCAGAGATGATGGAAAATTCTTCGGCGGTTGTGGCAAGTTCAAGCCAGTAGGGCAGGCATTCGATATCGTTTGCTTTGAAAAGACTTTCACGTGCGTTCTGCCTGATTTTGGGGTGCTCTTCGCAACACATGGCAGCAAGCAGTTCTATTCTGCCGGGAATTTTCACCTTGTCGAGCACGAAAATTGCAGATGCTTTCATCCAGGGGTTTTCGTCGCTGGCCATTTTTTTCAATGCTTCCAGCAATTTGCTCTGGTCATCTTTATTCCACAAGGCCTTGATTACATTTGCCCTGACCCGGTTATCTTCATCTTCAAGCATCGGTATAAGAAATCTGGCCGTGTCTGCTATTTCAAGGGTTTCCAGTGCCTCGACCGCATTTGCCCTGACTCTTGAGTCATCATCTTCAAGTGCTTTTGCAATAAAGCCCAACACCTGGTCATCAGGCAGGGATATTTTGCCGACGGCGGTTACAATGCAGGCTTTTATCCGCGGGTGAAGGTCTTTGCGGTAAAAATTGAGAATCGCGCCAAGATTACTCGGATCGCCAATTTTGCCCAGCGTTTCTACGGCGAGTGCAGAGATTTCAGGATTTTTGTGCGAAAACAGCCTTATAATCTGGTCGCTGGCGCTGGCGTCTTCAAGCTCGCCCAGGGCTTTGAGGCTGTTATATACAACATCTTCATCTTCTGAGGAAAGTTTTTCTGCCAGTTCATCGATGCATGACGGGGTTTGCGGCATGTCCGGCAGAATTTTCCAGATTCTGATACCTTCGCGCTCGATCATTCGAACCCACGAAGCGCTATTATAATCAGAATAGGAAGAAAACTCGCGCTCTGCTTTCTGTAAAGCAGCCGAGCGGTTTTCTGCCTCGATTGAATACTCGATTTTGAACTTCTTTCGAGGGTTTGCAGATTCAGTGTATGGAATTATGACTTTATAGGTTTTTTTTATGGTCATGTTTTTGTACCCTCTTCATATTAGCAGATTGATTCAGGGTTCTCAATAAGGATGTAATTCTTGCTTAAAGTTGCTTTTGGGCAGCTCAAAATAGCGATCTGGTTGGGCTTGCACTTTCAGCGTCTTTTGTGTCTGTGGCGATTAGCTGGTAATTTTCAAGCTCTATCTGCAGCTGTTCTAGCAATATGGTTGATTTGCCCGTGTCGATTAGCTCTTCGGCTTCTGTGGCTGTAACAAAAAGTTCGGGAAAGTTTTTTCTTATCATTCTGAATAATGGCGAAACCGGACTTGTTTCATAACGAAGCTTAAGGGTTGTTCCATGGTCAGAGGTACCTTGAAGCTGGTGCCTGATAATATAAGGCGCACTATTTTCAGGTATTCTCATGTGTCGGTTCATATCCTGAGAATTGAGTCGCGAAGCGATAATGCCCAGAATCGTGATGGCAATGCCGATATGTTGCTTTTTAAACTGCATACCACATTAAAAGATTTTCCATAACCCTGAATTTGATCTCTCCGTGCTTGTACAGCGAAGAAAGATAGCCATTGACGGTGGCCCGGTATAGAAAATACTCCCAGTTCGTTTTTTTCAGACCAAAGTGGTCCATGAAGCCCTTGACGATTCTATCTTGCGGTTGAGGAATTTTCAAAAAGTTTCTCATGAAAGAAAGCGAATCGCGAATGCTGCTGAAATTGGTTTCTACCATTGCACCTATGCTGCTGGTAGGAGAAAAATGGCCGCCAACAAAAATGAGATCGGACATTTTTCTTAACTTCTCAAGGGTTTCCAGTTGCGCAAACGGATCATAAACAAAAGGTAAGCGTTGCTTTTTAAAAAATGCCTCGGGAAAAAGCGCATCGGCCAGAAATGCCACCTTCTCGATCTGAAACCCCTTCTGATTAACCGAATGGCCTGGCAGATCCAGTACTTTTATTTTTATATCTTCAATGCTGATTTCGGGGCTTTTGCACGTTTCTACGCGGCTTGGCGCTGCCATGATGTATTTGTTGGTAAGATCGGTTAATGGAGCTCCGGCAAAAAGTACCGCCGATTGAATCAGGGGCTGCCTGATCAGGGGTGCTTCAAGGGGCGAGGCCATGATGCTGCAGCCGGTAAGCTGTTGAAAAAATGAATTACCACCGATATGATCAGCGTGGGCATGGGTGTTCAGAATGTGGCTGACGGTAAAACGATAATCAGAAAGAAGCTCGTGAATCTTTTTTGCATATTGCTCGTCAAGGCCTGAGTCTATAAGCAATACACGGCTGTTTTCGAGAATGATTACGCCCACATTGGCCGGCCCGGGAATCAGACGAACTCTTTCAGAAATTCGTTGCAGTTCCATTTTTTACTTGCCGGTGCCGCGCTCTGATTGCCCTATTACTACCAGACCTTCAAAACAGTTGCTGCGAACTTCAATTTTGCATCCTGGGGTCCCGGTAAAATTGATTTTCGGGGCCAGCACCTCGATATAATATGGATTGTCATGATACGGAGAAAACTGTGCTTTGTATATCCAGGCCTGAACCGGTTCAAAGCCATCTACTGTGAGGGTTATGCGAAGAAACTTAAAAACTTCACCGCCTTTGACCACTTTGAATGCAGGGTGCCATGGCAGCGGTTCGGTCGTAAAATCGGGGCTGATTATTACCAGAGGCTTATCAAGCAGAATGTTTATGGTGCCTTCTTTGCATCCCGAAATTTCCGGAAAAACTTCTTTGAAAAGGGGCATCTGCTCGTGTACCGTATTTTTCGATTCACCCAGACCTTTTTGAATTTTTCCTCTGATGGCTCCCATGTGTGACTTCTCCTGAATTCATCTTATAAACAAAGAATAGAACAGATTCGATACTAAACACAAGTTAAAATAAAAATCGGGTTATCTCGCCTTTCTTATGCTGGCTCGATAACCCGATTTATGTTCTTTGAATCTAAATCTTAGAAGTTCGGTAACACCGGATCATTTGCTGGTGGCAGGGGCTGATTGCTCGCATAATTGCCTGAACCTGATGATTTTTTCTTTCCCTTTTTGCTTACTTTGCGGAAATGGCCTTTGGTGTGCTTTTTGTTGCCTTTTTTGTAATGGCCTTTAACCCAGGTTTTCTTGGCTTTTTTCCCGGTTATTTTTGATTTGGTTTTAACGGCGCTGTCCATGACTGCGTTAGTGGCAGAAGAGCCGGCTTTAACGATTGCGCGTCTGGTTTTTTTGGCAGACTTTTTAATGTTTCTTTTGATCTTGCGGCTGGCTTTTTTGAACCATGATGTCTTTTTAGACTTCTTGGCAAGAGCCTGAGTGGTTTCGCCTGCTGAAACGAAGAGACCGAAAGTGAGAAGAAGGACTGCGAGGATTCTGTACGCTTTACTCATTACTTATGACCTCCAGTGGTTCTTATTTGCTTATGTTGCGATTAAGTATAAGAATAAAAAAGGCAACCCGTAACCCCCCTGCGAAAAAAAAGTTTTTTTCATTTATGGAAAGTCATCGGGGGCATAGCCCCCTTTTTGCAACTTGCGGGAGATTGGTGCGGCTGGAAAAGTTTTGCTCTGTTAGTTGTCGATTATTGTCTTTTGAAATTCATGTATGGCATCTAAATTACTTCTAATGCTTATAGGAGCCTCGGTCGACCATTGTGTTTCAGAAAAAAGGGCTTCTTTTAATTCGAGCCCGGTTATGTTTGCATCATTAAAATTTGCATTTAAAAACATACACTGTGAAAATTTGGCAAATTTTAAACTTGCTGATTGAAGGCTTGTTCCATTGAAAGTGCAGCTAAAAAAATTAGATGAAGCTAAAACTGAATTGTCCAAGATAGATTTATCAAAAGTAGATTCTCTTGCAAAAGCTGATTTCATAGAAAAGTTTTGGCCAGTAACACCGTCAACTATTGATTTAGTCCAATTGGTACCATCGAATATTGCATTATTTAATAGCGTTTTGGAAAAAAGTACATTGTTAAGGCTTGAAAAAACAAAATTGCTATCTGATAAATCAGACTTCGTGAAATGCAGATTTTCTGCCAAAAGGTTCTTAAATGAAGAGTTAGTTATGTTGCTTTCAAGAAAAGTCACTTTAACCATGTTTGCTGAAGAAAAGTTTGTTTTTTTCATTTTTGACCGAAAGAAATTCACATTTTTCATTTCGGCCTTAACAAAGCAAGCATTTTCAAAATTTGCATTGCCAAACTGGCAGTTAATTAGCTTTGCACCAGTAAAATC
>JASURT010000221.1 GCA_030446435.1 Candidatus Ozemibacter sp. | reverse complement strand
AAAATTAAAAAACTTAAGTCCAGAGAATTAAATGTTTTAAAATCAATGGCAGAAGGGCAGGCAAAGGTTCTAATTCCTCTGGCAGTTTATAATTGTGCCAGATTGCCTGACTTGTTCTTTCCGACTCTCAAGATGAAAGCTGATATCGATCATCATGACGGAAATACTTATTTGATTAATGCCGAAATTTCGCATCAGATTGAAAATGATCCAGAATGGGAAAAAATTGGTCAGATTAAATATTCCGGCCAAGGGTACCTCGTTGTTAATGGAGCATATCGCCAGACTTGTGAATTTGTAAAAGGCAGATTAGTAGATTTTAAAGCTAATTTTGATTCTGGTTCAGAGATTGAAGTCTGTGTCAGAGCCGGGGGCCGTTTAATCTGGAGCGAGAAGCTGGAAGCAAGATAAAAGTTTCAGAATTTTCTGCCACCATCACTAGATTTTATTCTTCATCTGGTATCGTTTATCAGATGCGGTTGTAAGACCTGTTTTCTTCGTCAATTTGTATAATTGCAAATCAATATGTTAGTCTCAAATCAGGATCTATTATTAGATTGATTTTGGAGTCATATTTTGCGAAGTTCGGGTTTTGTTCTCTGGCATTTCGGTTTTTCGTGGCTCTTTTTACTGTATTTTTGTTTTGTATCATTCGCTTGCCTGGCTGAGAGAAACGTCGGTATTTCTTCAACCGGCGGCAACTCAAACAGTCAAATGACCATCTATAGTGATCCGGGAAAAGATTCTCAGGGTCGCGATAAAGGTTTCTCGCCGCGTGACCTTTTTGGACCTGGCCCAACAACGACCAAAAAACCTGTCAGAGAGAAGAATGAGCAAAGCTATCATATCGAGTTCTCCGGCGAAGGTGAGGGCCTTGAAGGGGTCAGCATGGAAAATCTGAGATTCATTCCTGATGATGCTCCTGCAAAAACCAACTTACCAAAGACAACCACTTCTTCTCCGGTAAAAAGCAAAAGCTCAAAATCAACAGCTCGAAATGTTAAAAGAACAACCACTTCTAAAAAGCCAATTCAGAAAAAGAAAAGAGAGATGACTGAGGATGAGTTTCGAAAAAGTATCGGAATGGAACCTCAAACTGAAACTGAAAAGATTGTAGAAGCGGCAGCGAAAGGACTTTTGATTCTTGGTTCTCTGGGGCTTCTGGGTTATGCTCTTGCTCCGGCAAAAGCAGCAGCAGTCGCAAAAGCAGGTTTGGCTGCAAAGAGTGCGGCAGCTTCAGCAGATTCAGTCTTATCATCAGAAGTATATGATGCAACCGGCTCAGATTCAGACTTTCTTGAGTCAGAAGAAGGCTATATTACCGAGGAACAGGTAGAATTGCCGCAAGAGCCAAAAGTGGGAGAGACAAGGTCTTATACTGACGAAAATGGCACGAGATGGACCGAAGTTTATAACGGTCAAAACTGGATTGACGCCGCAAGTAACAATGCAGCAATCGACCAGGTTGCCGATAACCGGGTCTGGCAGGAACAACAACGTATCAAGCAGCTGAATCACGATACGGCATTTGATCGTCAGCTTGAACAACAGAGGGTTAAGCATCAGGCCAGACTGGAAGAGATTCACGCCAGAAATAAGGCTGAAATAAGGGAAAACTCAAAGATAATTCTTGAATCTGACCAATTAATGCAGGAAATGGCAGAAAGAGCCCTCGAAAAAGTTGAAAAAGTTAACAGGGTTCTGGATTCGGGAAAAACTTTGGTCGATGTTGCTGTGCCTGTCGTTGGCGCATTTTCAGGCCCTCCCGGCTGGGTGGTTGGAACTGGCTATACGGTTCTTAGCGAAGCCGGTGCCGGTGCCGGCACAGCTTTGGCCGATTCGAGTAAAAGTATCCTTGTAGAAACGGCAAAAGGTGTCGGCAAGGGTGTTGTAAATGTAGTCATAGCTGAAGGTCTCAATTCTGCTCTGGCAATAGGAAGCAAGGTGTTGCGTGCGGGTGCGAATACTATTCCAACCGGCAACAGTTTCAAAGTCAGTTACAGTCAGACTAAATTCAATGCGCCTGTGCCAACTGAGGAAATGGGGCAGATGTTCAATAATCTAACCCACGGGAAAAACCTGACCGGTGGCGTTGATTCAGATATGGCATTTTCTACGCTGAGTAATGTGGGCAAAAGCTTTTTTGGTGGCGGAAAAGGTCTGATGTCAGAAGCCGGTTCTCAGCTGGCTCAGGACTCGATTGGGAAGCTTGCTAACGGCACCTTTGCATCGGCAAAAGGAAATCTTGTTGATGCAAACATAGGCAATTTTGCTAACAGCAATTTATGGGGAAAGGGATAACAATGGCCGAAATCAGACTACAGGAAGATACTCTTCATCTTTTACATCAGTGGCTTCCTTTTGATGCGGGAATTCTTTTTCCGTTCAGACAGGATGATTCTTCTGCAGATGGAAGAGTTGAAGCCATGCTTGCCAGGGGTGGTTTTCTCTCACAGGAAGGTAAGTTGACCGAGTCTGCCCGTGAAATGTTCTCTATAATTGCCGAGTCTTCATCAACTTCGAAACTAAAATTTCTGGTTGAAGGCGATCTGCTTGATTATCAGGTCTTTTTTGCCAAAGACTTTAGTCGGGCAGTTTCTTTAAAACGCAGCGAAAAAAGCTTTGTCGTAAGTTATCCGGCCCCTACGGTTGATGTTCTTGATGTTATTTCTGACTTTTCGGGAATCGGATCATTTGGAGCTGTGCCGGCGCAATGGAAGCTTTCGTTCAACGAATCGATCGTTCTGGCGGCGATAATCGATTTAACAAGACGGCAGTTTTTTTCAGCTCTGGCAAAGGATGATGACAAAATCGAAATCGGCCTAGAGACAACCGCAGTGATTGATACTGCAGGCAAAAGCGACCTGAATCCAAACTGGCTGTTGTGGGCAATAAAGAACTTTCTTCCTCAAGAGTGCAACCCAAAAGAAGACGAATTGAAAGAAGCTGTTGTCTCTCTTGTCGAAAAAGGCCTGATCAGGAAAGATGGAAAAAAGATAATTTCCTGTGACCAGATTGCAATCAGTGCTCGTCGGCTTTTACATCTTAATTGTCTCTATGTTCTCGACCGCTTCAATGTTAATGAAAAGAATCAGGCCGAGAAAGCAAGAGTAAGTATAATTCAGAACGGAATTCGTGACCTGCTGCTTTGGGAAACTGATGGAAAATCAGTGGCCTGGCAGGGAATTTCCGGCAAAGTGATGTTTACTTTGCTCGAAGCCTCTTTGTGCCTGCAGAATAATTCGCCTTTAAAAGAGCAAACCGGTTCTGTGTGCAGTTCCAGCCCCAATCAGGATTCAACTGCTTCAACAAAAACAGCCCCGGTTTTCTGCAAAAAATGTTCCAATAAATTGAAAACCAATGCCCGTTTCTGCAACAAATGCGGTGAAACGGTTAAGTAACCCAGGAGGGTACTAATGCAGGATACAGCAGTTAATTTTATTTGCGCCAGGTGCACCAGCCGCTTTTCGAACGACGGAATCTGCCCGGATTGCAATATCTCGTTGGTTCCACTTTCTACAATCGCATGTGAAGAATGCGGAGCAGAATTGAAACCGGATGCAAAATTCTGTTCTCACTGCGGAAGAGTTCTTCAAAACAAGTGCGAAAACTGTGGAACGATTTTAAGCTCTGAAGATATTTTCTGCCCTGACTGCGGAAAAAAGAATAATGACAGTGCGACGGAATTACCAGAGGCAAAAACACGGAATGAAGAATGCTGTAGCGCTAGCGGGGAAGAATTGGTTGAGCTTATGTATTCGCCGGTAAATCTAAGAGATTTTCATAATAACTACTCTTTTTTGAGTACCGGGCCGGATAGCGAAGAATACAATCTGGCTATTGAACGTGGTTTAAAGGTTGCAAAAGACAAACCGGTAATAATGCGCTTTGGCTCTTATCCTAGAAGGTGGGCGATTCAGAAACCCGGCTATTTTCGTAGATTAATAACAATGTTAATCGATGTTCCGCTCTGGGGCGCCTTTTGCTTTCTTATCCTGGCAGCCGTAATTGGCTCTCATGAAGGTGGCGGCCTGATCAGGGCTCTTGGCATCAGCTCAGAAGCCCCGAGAGGAATCTTTGCACTGATCTGGGTGCCTTTAAGCTATTTTGTATATACTGCGGGGGCCGAGATTCTTTTCGGTACAACTCCCGGCGGACTTCTTGGAGGCACGAGAGTTGTTAACGAATACGGAAACCGGTTAACCGCCTGGCAGGTAATCAAAAGACAGTTCTCCCGTCTGATTACACCTCTGCTTGTAATAACCGGTGGAGCAGGAGACCACGAAATAGTTGTCCGATAAAGAATCGGCGATTGTTTTAGCCTGCTAATGTTTCGAGCTTGTGGGAATTGCTGAGTTTCAGATAGCGTTGACACTGCTTTTTCCCTCTGAGTCTGTTGCCTGATAATTTGATAACACCTCAAGAAGTTGTAGATCAAGCATAAGTTTGAAATACTAACTAAATTTGAGTCGATTTGGCTTGAAATTATCTGCTAAAAATGTTTGGATATTAGTAGTAATTATTCTCGGGTAGATATTTTTATAATTGGCCCTAAAATATCTCGGTTCGCTCTAGTTAAAGCAAAGTTAAAGCATAGAAGCAACTTTTTTCATGGTTGCAGGTTACAGCAGGAGTTATATTATGCTAGTCGACGGTCTGATGATAGCTGTTATCGGCATGGGAACCGTGTTTCTTTTTCTCTCCATAATGATTATCCTGATGGAAATCATCTCTCGTATCATGCAGTGTTTCCCTGACCCTTACGCAGATTTAAACACGAAAAAGGCCCCCAACAGAATACCAGAAGAGGTTGTGGCCGCAATTTTGGTTGCAAAAGCATATTCACAGGAGGCTGGGAAATAATGGCAAAAAAATTGATTAAAGTGATGGACACTTCTTTCAGAGACGGTTTTCAGTCTGTCTTCGGTGCCAGGGTTTTAACCGATGATTTCCTCCCGGCCGTAAAAGCGGCGGTCGATGCCGGGGTAACCTATTTTGAATCCGGCGGCGGCGCGAGGTTTCAGTCGCTGTTCTTTTATTGCAACGAAAACGCCTTCGACATGATGGACCGCTTCAGAGAAACCGTCGGGCCTGACGTCGAGTTGCAAACTCTTGCCAGAGGCGTAAACGTCGTTGGTCTTGAATCTCAAAGCAGTGATATCGTCAAATTACATGCCGAGCTTTTTAAAAAGCACGGAGTTTCTACGATTAGAAA
This sequence comes from Candidatus Ozemibacter sp., assembly GCA_030446435.1. Taxonomy (GTDB): domain Bacteria; phylum Muiribacteriota; class Ozemobacteria; order Ozemobacterales; family Ozemobacteraceae; genus DYKG01. The sequence goes on along the minus strand of JASURT010000221.1, from coordinate 660 downwards.
TTTCGACGCTCTAAATGATGTTAACAATCTGATTTACAGCGGAAAGTGTATTGTCGATGCCGGGTTAAACCACCAGGTGGTGGTAACCATGATGGAATTGCCCCCGGGCTGCGAGGGCGCACACACTCCCGAGTTCTATATGGACGTTCTGCAACAGATTCTCGATGCAGAAATTCCTTTCGATTCTGTCTGTTTTAAAGATGCTTCAGGCACTTCCATTCCTGCAAAGGTCTACAAAACAATTAAAATGGCTCGCGAAAAGTTGCCTGGAAAAACTTTCATCAATTTTCACACCCATGACACCGCCGGAATAGGCGTGGCAGCGTATAAAGCTGCTTTGGAAGCCGGCGCTGACGGAATCGATCTGGCAATGGCCCCGGTCTCGGGCGGAACTTCTCAGCCAGATATTTTAACTATGTACCATGCTCTGAAAGATACCGACTTTGATCTCGGAATCGACATGAAAAAGATTTTCGAAGCACAGAAAATCTTCGGCGAATGCGTTAAAGACTATTTCGTGCCGCCCGAGTCACGCTCGGTAGACCCGCGAATCGTTTTTTCGCCCATGCCTGGCGGAGCGTTAACCGCAAACACGCAGATGATGCGAGACAACAACATTCTTGATAAATACTCAGATGTTATCAACGCCATGAGTGAAGT
>JASURT010000220.1 GCA_030446435.1 Candidatus Ozemibacter sp. | reverse complement strand
GGCGTTCTTGTTCCGCTGAAACAGATGAATGAATCACCTTTCGAGGCTACTGAGCCCGAGGCTTTCGCCAAAGACCTTGCCACCCAGATCAATAGATTGATGAGTGATGATGGTTTACGTCAGAAAATGGCTGTCGCCGGTCGCAAAAGGGTAGAAGAAGTATTCAGCTGGAAATCTATCGCCAGGCAGACCGTTGACCTTTATGAATCATTGATTGCGGAGAAATAGATGTCATGAGTAACAGAAACAGAAAAAGAATATTGATAGAGAACATTCGTCCACTTGTAGATAATGGTTTATACCCGTTGAAACGAGAGCCTGGCGACTGGGTTCCCGTTATCGCTGATATTTTCCGTGATGGTCACCAGAAAATATGCGCCTGGGTAGAATATAAAAGCTCGGGTAAAAAGCATTGGAGCAAGGTAAAAATGGATTGTACCAATCCAGGTCTCGACCTATGGGAAGCAGGTTTTCAGGTTGAGCAGATTGGTTTTTATGACTATCGAATCGCTTCTTATTGCGATGATTTCGGGACCTGGCTGCTGGATACCGGCAAGAAAGTTGAAGCAGATACGGATTTTGCCTCGGATATTCTCGAGGGAATCGCTTTGATTAAAAACTATCTTTCGTGGCTTCCTGAATATGAGAGAGCTCACGTGAAGAATATTCTAAAAAAGCTTGATAAAGCTACTGGTGACATGCAGAGATGGCAGTTGATAAGCTGCCCCAAGCTTTTGCATATACTTGAAAACCATCCTGATCCCGCTTCAAGGGTTGAAAGCGACAAACTGAAAATTCGAGTCGACAGAGTAAAAGCCAGATTTGCCGCATGGTATGAATGCTTTCCGCGTTCGTGCGGTTTTGAGCCTGGCGTCAGCGGCACTTTTAAAGATGTGATTAAAAGATTGCCGGAGATTGCGGCGATGGGTTTCGATGTGCTTTATTTCCCGCCAATTCACCCAGTGGGTTTTTCGAAAAGAAAAGGGCCAAACAACAGTCTTACCTGCTCAGAAAACGATCCTGGCTGCCCTTACTCGATCGGAAATGAATTGGGTGGTCATGATGAAATCGAGCCTTCTCTCGGCACTTTCGAAGATTTTGCCGAGCTGGTTGCTGCTTGCGAAAAGTTTGGTCTGGAAATAGCTCTTGATTTTGCAATCAACTGTTCGCCAGATCATCCTTATCTCAAAGAACATCCAGACTGGTTCAGCAAAAGGCCTGACGGTACCATTAAGTTTGCCGAGAACCCACCGAAAAAGTATGAAGATATATATCCGATCAATTTTGAGTCTTCAGACTATAAAAGCATCTGGAAAGAAATGCGAAGAATCTTTCTGTTCTGGGCCAAAAAAGGTGTGCGCATCTTCAGGGTCGATAACCCGCATACCAAACCTTTCGCCTTCTGGTCGTGGGTAATTGAAGAAGTTCAAAGCAAATACCCTGATGTGATCTTTCTCTCTGAAGCATTTACAAGGCCAAAGGTCATGAAGGCCCTGGCTAAACTTGGCTTTACTCAGTCATACAGCTATTTTACCTGGAGAAACGAAAAGCAGGAATTGACCGAGTATTTTGAAGAATTGACCACGCCACCTGAATCTGACTTCTATCGTGCCAATCTTTTTACAAATACACCTGATATTTTTCCGACCTTCCTTCAGGGCGGTGGGCAGCCAGCTTATAAAATAAGGGCTGTGCTTGCTGCAACTCTATCTACTGTTTACGGCATTTTTCAGGGGTTCGAGCTTTGCGAAGGCATTCCGGTGCCTGGTAAAGAAGAATATCTCAACAGTGACAAATACGAAATCAGAACCCGCGACTGGAACGCTCCGGGGAACATAAAAGAACTTATCAGCAAACTGAATAAAATTCGCAAAGAATACCCTGCAATGCAGGAGTATGACAACCTGGAGTTCTATCAGGCCGAAAACAACAAGGTTCTTTTCTACGGCAAATCTTTGGGCGATCAGCATTTGATGATAGCGGTGAACCTGGATCCGTTTGTAACCCATAGCTCATTCGTTCATGTTCCGTTAGAGAAGTTTGGTCTGGGCCCGGCCCAGGAATATCAGGTGCATGATCTTCTTACCGACCGTCGCTATTTGTGGCGCGGCTCAAAGAATTATGTCGAGTTGAACCCAAAGGTTGAGCCGGCACATGTTTTTCTGCTTCGAAAGTAAAGCAAAAGGGGCTGTCGCTTAAGGGGCAGCCCCTTGTTGTATATGTGCCGAAAACGATGAAAAGGATTATTGGATGAGTGACATTAAAAGGTCTGATATTAAGCCCGGGCTTGTGGTAAAAATAGTTTTGAAACAGGACCAGCGAAGCGGGAAGTTGACCGAAGGTGTGGTTAAAGACATTCTTACTAAATCTCCGACTCATCCTCACGGAATCAAGGTTCGTCTTGAAAGCGGCGAAGTAGGCCGCGTTAAACAGATTTGTGACGAAGCTTAAGTTTTTAGGGGATGGATTATGGGTGGAGTGAAGATAAAATCACTTTTTCTGGGTAATTCAAATGCTTTTTTGGTTGCAAGTGGTGATGAAGTGGCGCTTATCGATGCGGGTCTCGGCAATCGCAGCAAAAGAATATTAGAAGAAGCAAACAGGCTGGTAAGTAATTTCGCTGGTTTGAAGTACATTTTTATAACCCATGCCCATTATGACCACGTCGGAAGCGTCAATGGTCTTAAAGAATCAGGCCAGCCAAAAATTGTCGCACACGAAAAAGAAGCTGAAAATCTAAGACAGGGTAAAAGCCCAGTTCCAGCTGGTACAATCTGGCTTTCTAAGCAGATTTCCTGGTTGGGGTGCATGATTTTTCACCATTGTATAAGATTTAAGGGGTTTGAGCCAGATCTGTTATTTTCTCAGCGTTTGAAGTTAAAGCTAGGGGAAAATGAGATAGAGTGCTTCCATTGTCCGGGGCACACTGAAGGCTCTATTTGCATTAAAATCGCAGGCAATATTTTTGCTGGTGATAGTTTTTTTCACTTGCTGCCTGGAAGAATTTTCCCTCCCTTCGCCAATGATGTAAAAGAGTTATATCGCAGCTGGCAAAAGGTTTTACAAGAAAGACCCACAAGAATCTTTCCTGGGCATGGCAAACCTTTTTCAGCGGGATTGTTAAGACATTGCCTTGGTTTGCGAAAAACAATCTAATTGCTGTTGAATAGAAAAAGAATTGTGTAGAGGTCTTCTTTTTTTCTTAAGCTATTCTTATAAAAAGAGCACTGTCAAACAGGAATATAAAATAATATTTTTAATGCCCCTTACCGGGCCTGTTTGCACGGGCTTTTGTGTTTTTGCTGCCTGTTGCACGCTCTTCTTTAGGCTCTGTGCGTAGAAATTAGCGTAAAACTGCGTGCACGAGTACAATTAAATCAGAAGGGGGGTGTACTATGATTGATACGGAGAGGTTCGTTTTGCCATTTAAATGGCGCGAATTCGGGAAATGGTTCTCGGCTCTCGGTTCGATCACAGAAAATAATAAATTTCAAATTAAAATAAAAGATGTGTGTTTTGAAGCCAGCGAAAGAAGACTGGAAGGGATAAGAATTCAGACGAAAATTCTTGTACCAGCAGGAATTGAGAAAAAAATCTTTCTCGTTGCATTTCTGGCTGACATGGAGTCGCTAGAGCTCTTTGAGCCATTTGTCGGTATTCCCAATCGTGTTTCAGATTTTGGTCTCTCGGGAAGAATGGTGGAATTGCGTTCGGGTCGTGGCACTCAAGTGGATTTGTTTATACCCGATCAAGGCTGGATTTTACCATCGATCTGGCGTTTTCTTGTACAAAGTGTGGGATTAAAGAAAAAAGACGATGTAAAAATGCCCGAGGTAATAATTTTCGGTTTCGAGCCAGGCCAAAATCAACGCCCTGTGTTGTTTGCCTGTAGACCTTTTGATTATTTTGGCAATGCACGCAGACTGAAAGAAGATCTGGCCCTGAAAGATTTTTTCAGATTACTCAACGTGTCGCCAGAGGCTTCAGAGGCCGAAATACAGCGGGCTTATATTGTTCGTTGTCGTGAGTTTCAGGCCGAAAGTGGTGAAGAAGTTCCAAGAGAACTTTATCGAAGGCGTGGTTCTGTTTTCGCAAAAATAAAGAACGGCTATCAGATCTGGACCGATAAGACAAGAGAAAGAAATTCTGATTAGCCCCCGGGAAGTTGGGTCTCAGCAATTCTCCAGAGATACCAGGATGCAATGGTACGGTATGGCATCCATAATTTGCCTTCTTTTTTCAATTCAACTGAAGAAGGAAGTAGCTTTCTGTTTCTCAAAATTGCCATGCCCTTTTTAAGACCGTAGTCGTCGGGTGCGAGAACATCGGCACGACCGAGTTTGAAAATCAGGATCATTTCAGCAGTCCAATTGCCGATGCCTCGAATTTCTGATAAGCGGTCGAGAATTTCCTGATTTTGCATTCTTTCTAACTGCGCAAGGGTGGGCACTTCGCCTGCGAGTGTTCTTTCTGCAAGATCTCTGGCGGCAAGAATTTTTGCCCCGGAGAGCCCGGCCTTGCGTAGTTCTGAGTCTTTGGCTCTGATTATATCGAGTGGATTAACCATACCATTTGAATTGAACAGAGAGAGAACTCGTGCATATATCGTTGCTGCAGCCTTTCCGGTAAGCTGCTGATAGACTATGGTTTCAAGAAGTGCTTGAAACGGGCTTGAGATATTGTCTGTGGCCAGTTTGAATCTTGGTAACTTTTTTATCCATTTGCCAAGTTCTTTGTCTTTGCGACAGAGATATTTAAGACCATTTTCAATCAGTTCGGGGGTTAAGATTGCCGGAGGAGCCAATCTGGGAGGCTGTTGGCTTTCTTCGATTTCGACGCCTTCAATTTTAAGCATTTCAATCTTTTGCCCAAGACCTGAGCTGGAAGAAAAACCACCAAGGGCTCCATCGCTTTTTATGACTCTATGGCAGGGTATAATCAATGGCAGAGGGTTTTTGCCGACAATATTGCCGATTGCTCTGGCTGCTGTGGGTTTTCCAACGGCTTTGGCCAGTGCCCCATAGCTGATGGTGGTGCCGGGTTTCAGTTTCTGCAAATGTTTGTAGACGATTTTGCCCGCTTCGGTGCATTCAGAAAGATCTAATTTTATGCGTTTAAAATCGAAATCATCGCCTGAAAAATAGCTGTTAATCTGATCTATGCTGTGTAAAATTTGTGGGCCGGGCGTGGCGGCCACAGGTGGGTTTTGCATTCTTTCAATTATGTCGAGAAGATTTTTGCGAGATATTTCGGGTAAAAAAATGCGGCAAAGCTGATTTTTGTTGTTCCAAACGACGGCTGCGAACTTTTTTGAGACCCGAAATATGCAGTAAAACTTCTTTGGATACTGTTTCATAAGGGTATTTTACGATAAAAATGCAGTTGGGAAAATTGTTTTATTCAGATTTTTTTTCTTTCAGGCAAATGGCGCAACGAGCATCAGAGCAGAACAGACAATTGAAGCAGTCTTTGCAGGGATGCTTCTTTTTTTTGCATTCTACCGGTTTGAAAACATTGTATTTTGTGTAGACATCAACATCTTTTTCTTCTGTTTTTGCCATTGTTTGCCTCCGCGCTTCGTTACAGTATAAAGATGCTGTAAAAACCAAAATTTTCAAGCTGAAAATACTGTTTGCAAAAGCCCGGATCAAATTTTTCTGCCTTGAGCCGAGATTTAATGAGAGTTTTCGTGAGGCTAAAGGTCCAGGTTTGGCTTTATGTGCTCTTCATAACGGGCAAACCAGTCTTCAAGGTCGGCATTTCGGTTTGAGCCATTTTTTACGGCCTGAATATAAGATTGCCGTGCACTGTCGATTGAACAGATCATTTCGAGAACCGGGTCACGAACTGCCTCTCTCTCCTCTGTTTCTTTTGAA
>JASURT010000219.1 GCA_030446435.1 Candidatus Ozemibacter sp. | reverse complement strand
TTCTTCGCCAGAGTTACGAAGAACAGAGCACAAGGATGACGGCAATACTACCAAAATCAATTCTAACAAAAGACTAGAAATAATAAAAAATACTTTTGTAATCATCAGCGCTCTCGCCTAATGCTTCAAGCTTATTTAGATAATCAAGTATCGGTATGTCGGTATGAATGTAAGAACGAGCATGACGAATGAATTTTTCCCAGGGGTGAAATTCATAGACTCTTCGGCCATCCGGCAGAATGGTCAGAAGCAAATGGTTCTGCTCGGCACGAAGATAGTTTTTGCCCAGCCCGGGAACATTGTAAACAGGTTCATCGGTTCGCTCGATACCCGGCAACAATCTAGCTTCTTCTTTGGCTTCCTGCTGTAACCTGGCCAATGGAACCCGATAAGCATCAGTTTCTTTCTTACCCTTTGCATTGAAGGTATAATAAGGGTCTACACCAATTAGCCGCAGCCATTTTCGCAAAGAAGCCAGCTCAAATCTGCGACTGTTATAAAGAGTAAAAACAGCTTGATTGTAAACTCCCATGCCGCAATGCCTGATCTTCTGAACCGCAGCCATTGCCTGAGGGGTTACTTCCAGACCATGCTCGAAGTGCGTAACGATAGAAATTTCACGTCGCCCTGGCACATGATGGCGGGAAATTATTTCAATAAGCTTGTCGGTGAAACGTTGTGGCAGCACCACCGGGGTTCTTGTGCCGAGTCTGATTCGACGAACGCTATCAATCCGCGAAAGTTTTTCGAGAATATATTCGATTTCCTCGTCTTTCATAATCAGAGGATCGCCGCCGGTCACCAATATCTCAGTTAAAGCCGGGTTTTCACTGATCCAGGTGATAGCTTTGTCAATTTTCTCTCTTGAAGCAAGGGCCTGGGGTACATAGGCATCTTCAATTTCCCAGTTTCGCTGACAATAAACACAGATCTGTCCGCAGGTGTTATAGGGTTTGAAAATGGCAATTCGCGAATAACGACGAGTAATAAGATCGATCGGCGAAGTATCGGCTTCTCGCATAAAATCAAGAGCCTCTTTTCGCTTTTCCTTGTTGGCAATTACCGCTTCAACATAGCTCAGGGGCGGAATTACCTGAGCCCTGACCGCACGATCGTATCCACTGGCGGGATCTGAAGCGAATAAAGAAGCATAATAAGGGGTAATGCCAAAAGGAAGTTTTGCCTGCTTTGCTTTGCGAATTGCAATCTTTTCTGAATCGCTCAGACTCACGATTTTTTCAAGAGTTTCACAATCTCGAACGATGTTTCGCAGCTGCCAGCGATAATCAGAAAATTCTTCTTCACTGCAGTTAAAATACGAAATTATCTTCCGTCTGTTTTTTTGATGTTCTTCAACCCGATCCTCATCTAGTCCAGAAACATATTTCGCCATTGTTTTCTCTGATTTTTCATGAATATCATTGAGAATTTCAGAGCGAATAATCGCCGCTTCACGACCTTTGGCCAGGTCAGCTTCGTCTATTTCGTAAATGCCGGCTTTTCCGGCCAGACCGGCAAAGATTCGGGCAACATCTTCTAGAAACGCATCTGAAACGGGTTCAGGCAATTCATTTTCTTTATTCCTTGCCAGAATCCAAAGAACCTTTACCATGTCGAAACCGGTAATCTTTACCGTTCTTTTGGCAAGAAACTGCCTGAAAGCCCGGGCACAGCTTAAACGCAATGAATATTGCAGGCCACTGAGATAAAGAACGTCATCGACGTTGAGTTCAAGCAGCTTCTTTAGTTGCACAAGAAGCCCATTACGGGCAACTTCAGGGTTTTCCGATTGTAGCAGAATTTCTTTGAATTCCGGAAGTTGACTAAATAGTTCGTTTATACGTTCGGTATGCAATTCTTTCCCCTTGTTCAGTCTATAAATTGAGCGAAAATTTGCAATTTCAAGACTTATTATAAGTTTACGACAAGAATTCTACCACAATACCAACTTTTCTTCAAATTTCTTAGTAATCCTTGAATTTACGCCTAAATTTCTTCGTAATCTTTTTTATCGTAACGCCATTCACCGAGAATTCTATCTGAATCATTCGCTGAAAGGTTGTGGGTCACCAACTTAAATACGGCGTCAAAATTTACCGGATCTTCTGTATGATGGGCTTTTAACCAGGCCTTGACCACAATCTCTTCAAAAAGCTTTGGCCCTGGTTTTTCGTTCACCGAAATATCTCCGGTCAAATATGCCATTCCGGCAGTATCGATCAAAACTTCATGTTCGGTACTGTTAACCGTGAGCGATTGGGTTTTTTCTTTCAGCCCCCGCGTCGAGTAAGAGGTTGGCGGGGTAATTTTGATATTTTCAAACTTTCGTTCGTCTGGCCTGCCTTCGGGCCTGAAAACCAGTTCGCAGCGATGAAATGGTATTACTACCGTCTCAGAAGAAAAGGTTATGAAATACAGCTTCATACTGAGATTCCACTGATATTCAGCAGACTGCTGCAGGCCTGAAATCGATTTTTGCAATTCTATTTTTCCATCGAGAATTTCAAGACGAGGTTTCTTCTGAATTGGGTAAAGCAGCTTGATCAGATCTGACCGCCGTGCTGACCGCGTCGAATTGGCTTCGCGCCACGGAACTTCATGACTCACCAAACCACTTCCATCCGGAATTCTGATCACAAAGGGTGCGCGTTCGGTCTCAAACAGAAGCGCAACGACGGTTTTGCCGTTATACGGCACTGACAAACTAACAAGATCAGGTGCCATCAGCTGATCGAACCTTGAGCGAACCTTGGCAAACCAGATAGAAAGCTCTTCGAAATCTGCACCCACAACTCCGGTCTTTTCATCGATTCCAATCAACCAGAGAATTGGTTCTCCGCGAGCTGAATTTGCATGTGCCGCAATTCTGCGAGCAGCACGAAAATGATCTTTAGGCCATTCAGCCTTTAGCTCAACAGTATCATCCTCGATTGGTTGCCCTTTATCGAGTCTTTCAATGATATCGAGAACCTTAAGTTCTATATCCTGCTTTTTCATTCTGTCTCTCTTTCAATTTGCCTTTTTATAATTATCGGCTGATTCTTGATTATGATCAAATCCATTAGAAGAACCATATTTCAATGCAATCTAACCAGGCTTTACAGAAAGATATCCCAGCAGTCTGCGATAGGCGGTATTGATACGCGAAAATTCAGCACTGAACTCAGGGTTTATGTCGGGATGATATTTTTTTGCCAGGTGCCGAAAGTGGCGTTTAACCAATTTTAAGTCAGTATTTTCGGGCAAACCAAGAATTTCATAACACTGTACCAGGTCCTGGTAATTCATCAACAGATTCCAGGCACCGGCAATAAATGCTTCTGCGTTTTCTTCACTCACTGAGAAAAAATTAGCCTGATCAAGATAGAAATATCTCTCTGATAAAAGTTCGCAAGCGCCAGTGCTTGCAGGATCAAGATGAAAACTGCACAAGCCCGCGCCATCAGAATGAGCTGTTTCAGAGCAGAATGTACCCGAATCGGCGAAGTAATGCCTACACAAGCCGGCTTCAGGATATTTGGCCAGATTTATACTCATGAAATGAACATGCAGATATTTGTCACTTTCAAAAAGCTTTTTCTGCAGGGCAAAGAGATGATGGAAAAGCACGAAATGGAATCTGAAAAGCTCGATGGCCGGTGCGCTTATCAAATCCAGGTCGGGCAGAAGAGATGCGAACACATCGCTTTCCCAGCAAGGCTTTGTTTGCGAAACCAAAAATTCTTCAAGACGAACAGGGCAAATCTGGTCAGCGTAGTCTTTAAAAATCTCTTGTTTATCTGTATGTTCAGTCATCATTAAACACTGCTGAAGGATTAAGCTTGAAGGGATTGGTTCTTACCATGAAAGAAAACAGATACGGGTATTCTTTCTGCATATGCTGAACGTATGCGAACCATTCGCGAGCCAGAAAACCATAGGCACGTTCGATATCATTTGTAATATGTTCAAGATCTTTGTCGGGAATCTCACGAAGATCGACACGAGCCACCAATTCTTCGGTGAGGTGCAAAACCGAGCGCAACAGATCAGAGAACTTTTCGTGCTCGAGAATAACCGGGTTCTCAACCAGTCTGAGTTGAAAATCTTTCGAGTCCATAAGAAGCCGGCGCAAATCATGCAGACTTTCACGGTCAATCTTCAGTTTAGCTTTGAAATCATGCAAAGAATTGAATTTTCGACTCAGTTCAGCTGCGGAAATATCTGCTTCAAAGCTGAGAATTCCGCGATAATTTTCGATATCAGGGTCATTTTCGACACAAATTCTTAAAAGAATGTTACCGATTTCTGAAAAAAAAGCGCCAATTACCATGTTCAGCTTTTCAAGTCGATTTTGCGCGTCTTCGGCTTCGATCAGACGATGAATGATCAATGAAACCAGTAATACCTCAAGAAAAACGAAGGCAATGTCGCTCATAAGAAAGATGCCCAGATGATGGGCATCTCTGAACATCAAATAATGCAAACCATAGGTTAAGGCTGATAAAGAAACGAGAATGGTTCCCCATTTGACATAAAATGTCGATGGACCTTGCATTTTCTGCTCCCACAAAAGTTTAAAGTAATTCTACTTCAAATTTTTGAGAAACTCCAATGCTTTGGGAACAGTATCCGCGGGCTTCACTTTATACCAGGTTTCAAGTATGCTGCCCTGTTCGTCGATCAAGAAAGAAGATCTTATGATGCCCGTTTTGGTTTTGCCAAACATTGTTTTTTCGCCAACGACACCATAAGCCTTAGCAATAGACATATCGGGGTCAGAAAGCAAATCAAAAGTCAGATTTTGTTTTTCAGCAAATTTTTTGAGTTTGTCAGGCATGTCGGGGCTGATAGCAACAACCTGTAGATCAAGTTTTTTAAAATCCGGCAGCGAGTCTCTGACGCTGCAGGCCTGAACTGTACAGCCCGGTGTAGAAGCTTTTGGGTAAAAGTAAAGCAAAAGCTTTTTACCAAGAAGGTTCTTGCTGTCGATCGTTTTTTCGTGTTGATTTTTTAGTGAAAAGGCAGGGGCCTTAGCCCCTGCCTGCAATTTTTCAGCGGACTTATTCATTTTATCTTCAGAGCCATCAGTCCTGGTCAGATTTTTTTTTTGCATCTTCGGAGGGAGCAACTGAAGATTGTTTTGCTTCAACAGCTTTTTTCAGTTCTTCGTCGAGACCTCCCATGGGGTGCCCTTTCCAGGCAATTTTTCCGTCTACCACGATAAAAGCACTCGGAATACCGCTTACGCCATATTCTCCACCAGATGAGCTTTCTGCGCCAATAATCCAGGGCATTTCGACTTTGGTCATGAAATTTTCGATGGTAGCTGCAGGCTCGTTCGTAAGCGAAACAAGCACTACACCCTTATCGGAATATTCTTCGTGCAGCTTTTTCAGATGCGGAATGCTTTTGCGGCAAGGTGGACACCAGGTTGCCCAGAATTCAACGACAACGATTTTATCGCTGTTGTCGGCAAGTTTGAAGCCATCGGCATTGAACCATTTTCCGGCTGAGACTTCTGGTGCCACAGCATTTTCGGCCTGGGTGCATCCGGGGATTACGAGATAGATACACATCACCACAAGAGCAAAATAGAGAGTTTTGAACTTAAACAATGATTTGTTCCTCCTGATTTTCTTTTTTGCATGATTTCATTAAAGTCTAACTTATTTTACCTTAATAATAAACTATCAACAGCAAACTAGAATGCAACTGATTTTATGACAATAAGCCCCATCAATCCTGTTGACTTGGGTTTGCCGAAAGAATTTCGCCATAAAGTTCGGGGCGGCGATCCTGAAACAGATGATTTCTTGGGGTCATCTGTTTATTTCGAGCCAGATTTATGTCGAAATCAAAAACCTGAACATCCTCTTTTTCTGAAGAAGATTGGTA
>JASURT010000218.1 GCA_030446435.1 Candidatus Ozemibacter sp. | reverse complement strand
ATTAGCTCTGTAAGAGCGGTTGTTTCTCGCCCTGAAAGACAAATGGCAATCATTATCAAACAGATATTTAATAGTAAGATCACCCTGAGAATCAAGATTGCTTGCATTTTCGTATCTGTATTTCAAATACCAGAAACGCAGGTCAAGCTTTTCAGAAGGGCGCCAATGCAGATCGACACCGATGTTGTTGTAATCTCTGGCGGTGCCGTAACCATGGTTGCCGCCATAGTTGGTGAATCCACCATAAATACTGAAACTGAACTGGCTGGTTTCACTGAAAGTCAGGTAATAATTATGGCTGTCGTAAGAGCTTTCTTCAATGTAAAGATCGTCATTTCTTCTGGCACGACGGGTATCCCATCTCAGAGTGAAATTTTTGAATCTTTTGTTAAGCGATAAGCGAAGGGCATTTTCCCGATAATCATAATCTGCGGGGGCGTATTTGTCGAAACGATTGATTTTTTCAATATTGAGAATTCCTGAAAGGCTGTTGTCGAAGATGTAGTTCAAACCCAGCTGGGTCTGCTTATCAAAGTTGGCAATTTCTGCAACCTTGTTCAGATCGATCTGTTGCTCATTCGAGGTATGATTGATATAACCGCTGAGTTTTCGATTCACCGGAAACCGCAGGTAACTCTGAAACCTGTCGACGTTCTCGATGTATCCACCATACCCGACATCGGCTCTGGTTTTGGTAATTCTCAGGTCGGTGCGGTTCTGAAAATCTGCGCCATACTCAATATGATATGCCTTTTTACCGTCGACAGAAGAATCGCCGCCTTTGCTTCGGCCAACTTCAATATGAAGTGACGAATTATCAGAAGGCGCAAGGTCTAATTCAATGCTTGAAACAGTCGCTTCATTACTGCTCAATCTGCGACTGATTGGCATATCTTTTACCAGGTGATTTATTCTGAAAGCAAAATTGTCGTTTACCTGATGACTGAAATAAATGCCGTTCTGGCTTCTTTGCGACCGTTCCCACCTGGTTTCGAGATATTGAAAGCCCGCTCTGGTGGTGTCAGACAGATGGTAATTCGCTTCAAGACCTCTGCCATAATGGTAATAGTCGGTCAAATAAGATAGCAGATAAGTCTGATCGCCAGACCTGATTGAAAACAGGTCTTCATAATAGTTGAAACGAAATTCTTCTCTTAATCCGAAAATCGAAAGATAGTTCTGATCAGGGCTGCGGGCAAGAAAGTCGACATGCTTGCGGCCCTCGGCGTCGATTTTACCGGAACCTGAAATCTCGAACTGGCTATTCTGCTCGCTTCCGTCACCATTCGTTCTCAGAGTCAGTTTCGCCGGCAAAATTCTATCAAGCTTCAGCTTTTCGGCATCGAGCGAAAAGACACTCATGCCCTGCGAGATTTTTCCCAACTCAATCTGGCTGTCATCTTTAAGATCGATCGCCCGCAAATCAAGAACCAGACTACGAAAATCCCTGATGTTTTCTGAAGCGGAAATATTGAGATCAACGCTGGTATTTTGCCCGGGTTCGAGTTCAATTATTTCGGGGTCGATTTCAATGCGATATCCCCTGCCCGCTTGAGAGCGCAACAAAGCTTTCAGCTCTTCATTACCTTCATTGGAGATCTGAAGTCGGGCCTGATAATTCTGCCCTGCGACTATCGTAGATGGCATGTTTTCGATGAACATGCTCACTTTCGAGATTGGCGCAACCTGGAAGGTGAATCTGATATAGTTCTCGATATCAGAATGCTTAAGGTTTCTGATGCCATAAGTTGCGGTATAACTACCGGCCCGGGCATTTTTGGGAACATTGAAAGACATGAGACCGGTTTGGGCTTCGCCAGTGGCAAGCCTGAAAGTTTCAGCCGGCAAAACGCTTCTGAATCCTTCTGGAAGTTCGATTTCTTCGATCAGCTCGGCATATGAATTCGAGCTGTTGGTTACGAGGAAAGTAAGAGAAACAAGCTCTCCGGGTGCTAACGTCTCTTTATGAGAAGACGCAAGCCTGATAAGAACTTTTCGCGAGCTGCCGGTTTCAAATTCCTTTACTTTCGCAGAAGCAGCCAGATCTTTTTGTGGTTCTGCCTTTTCTTTTACGATTGAAACGGTTTGAACCGGCTTATCTAAAGAAAGCGGCTGAGTTTTCGCCAACTCTTCAGTCTGTGCAGACTCATCGGTTTTCTCGATGTCTTCTGCATCTTCTGCATCTTCCGAGCCTTTTCTGTATCTTTCTTCACGAATTTTTCTATATTCAGCAACCAGTTCATCAACAGTTTTTTCGTCAGGTAAATGAACTATAAGTTTTTCTTCTTCGCTGGTTTCTTTTTCTGAAACTACTTCTATTTCCTCTGTCTTATCTTCTGGTTCTGAATCGATTTTTGTTTCTGCTTCTGTGGCTGTGACCTGAGTCGGGTTGAACAAGGTAAATTCAGTTCCGGCTGGTTTTGAAACAGCCCTGTCGCCGTCAGATTCTCTAACAACGATTGGTACAGACTCAGTCTTGCTTACAGATTCAGGCGCAACATTGTCTTCTACGTCACCGAGACCTAACACTGGTGGCGGGTTATTGAGAAAGCCCGCATCTTCATTGTTTTCAGACTCAACCGTAACAACAGCCTCGGCCTGTTTAATTGCCTTGATCTTACGTTGCAACCTGGCTTTGTATTCTTTTAACAGATCAGCAGCTTTATCAGATTTCACAACCGCTTCAACTGAAGTATCGTCGGTTAGGCTCGAATCACCGGGGTCTACTGCTTCAGAAACAGGCGCATCAGCTTTTTCTGCTGTTTTGTCTGGTTTAATCTGGTTGAAAATTTCAGATTCTCTTGTTTCATCAGTCTTTACAACTTCTTCAACCGTTGCTTCCACCGTTTCTTTAACCGGCAAATCAGACAAAGGTTTGGTTGCAGAGATTGAAATGGCTTTGTCTTCTGGCTCAGCCCCCGAACCCTGAGTCGGATTAACCAGTTGCCACTTTGGCCTGGTTTCGGGCTCTTCAGTCGGTGTTGATTCAAAAGAAACCTTAGGCAATTTCTGTCTTTTTGCCGGCAAAGGTCGGGATACTGTTACAAGGCAATAGGTCGAGCTTTGCTGTGCAAGATTCTGATTGTTCTGAGCCACATACTCGACTCTGTAGGTTCCCGCCGGAGTATTTTCGGGGCATTTAAAAGCAACATACCTGGTTTGCATGGCGTTCCCCGGGAGATGAAAGACACCGGTGGGAATTTCTGAAGACCAGTTATCAGAAAGCTTCAGGCTTTCATTGAATTCGGCAATTTGTCCGGTTTTATTGGTTACATCGAAAGAAGCAGAAAAAACCTGCCCGGCAACCCCGGTAATTATTCTCGATGAACTGTTTACAACTGATATCTCTCGACTGAATCGGGGTCTGTCGATGTTCAGGTTTTTCACATCCGCTCTGATGATCGAACCTGAAAAAATAAAAATGAAAAGGGTAAAAAAAGCGAATACCCTGGCCGGCACTGCTTTTTTTAATGCTTTTAAACTGATTTTAGAACAAAACTGCTGCAAAAGCCTGTTTCCTGTCAATACTGGAAACTAGGGGATTTTCAGCTTGTATTTCGCTCCAAAAACCTTGTCGTTTCCAATATCCGCAATTAAAAGGGCTGTGTAATCTCCGCCCGGAAGCTGAGACAAATCAACATCAAACCTCTCGGAACAAGCCGGAAAAATTCTTTTGTCTGCTGCTGTGAAACGGCCCAATGAGATGCCTTTGCTGTCATAAATTTCCATCCAGACCGAAGTTTTAACCAGGCGATTGCCGGTATTTTCGAGATCGATCCGGAAAAATTTTCCGTCTTTTTTAATTACGAGTTGTTTTTCAATGAACTTCAACGCCTTATCGGAATCTTTTTCAAAATTCGTAATGATTTGTAACGCATATCTGATAATTGTCTGAACCCCAAGCTGCGGTTTGCCTTTATTTTCTGGCAACGATGGGCTTGTGGGCGGAACCGGTTCAATCATCAACACGCTCCAGTAAGTGCCGGACAAATCTGATTTCTCAGGAACCTGGATGCGATAATCGACATATCCGGTCTGCTTTGCCGGAATGGTTATCTGGTTTGGAAAAAAAGTAATCCACTCGAGGTTAGAAAATTTGTTCTCGCCAGGATCGGCGAATATTTTTCTGCCATCAGCATAATGCAGATAATCGGTCTTGAAGATTTTTATGGTCAAAGCCTTGTCAGATGGGTTAACAAGCATGATTTTGCCGGATGATTCAGCACCCGGGGTCAAATTTGTTTCTCTGATCAAACCACCGGGAATAGAAAGAGCGAACAACGAAGAAGCGGCAAAAAACATCGATAAAAGGACAAATAGAATTCGAGAATTAGATTTTTTCATCAGGGTGTCACCGTAAAAGTTATGGTAGTCGAATAGATATCGGGAGGAATTTGCACCGTCACATCGGTAAGTTGCAACTGTACATGAATTGTTGAATTATCATTGGTTCCGCTGAAAAAAACAGCATCGACAGTATCTATCGCCTGGTAAGCCAGACCACCTGAAACTGTGCCGGGGCCGATTCCAACATCGGTGCGGCGAGCCGAAAGAATTACTGCCGTATGCCAGTTGGTATCCGTTCTTTTTATCAGAACATCGTATGGATTACCTAGAGTATTGGTGATGTCCAGAGTTATCTGGGTTGCAGTACTCTCATAGGTGGCGGTCAAAGGGCTGCCGATACCAGCCGAAAGGTTGCCCGAAGTTATGATAAGTCCGGTCCAGTCACCGGTCGAAGTAATATCTGAAGCGCTTGCCAAAGTCGGCAAAATGAAAATCAGGAAAATTGCAGACAACAGGAAAATTGCTGACAAATAGAGGCTGTTCTTTTTCATATCAACTCTCAATTTAAAACATAAACAAAACCGACTCAAGGGTTTTTATCAAACAGATCCTCGAGTCGGTTTCATTGTCAAAAACCCGACAAAACTCAGGGTACAACAGTTAAAGTAACGGTTTTTTGCGCAGATTCAATGACCCCGGCGGCTGAGGTGGCTGAAAACTGATAAGTAATGGTAAGACCACTTTCAGAAACGGCAGCAACACAGGTTGCAAGGGTAGCAGCTGTGGTAGACAACGCCTGGGCGCCGGCAGAAGTGCCACCGGTGGGCGCTGCCAGAGTGATAGTAAGAGTTGTATTGGCGGGCATAGCCGTGTCAATTGCTCCGGTAATTGTAGCACCGGGCTGGTTGGTCGTAATACTGTATGTTGTAGTATTGTCAGACACAGGAACAGGTGCACCACCAGATGTGGCTGAGTTGATGATAAGTGCTCCCGGGTCACCTGAAACTCCAATTTCGTTAATCGCCTGAATCTCATAGGTTACGGTTTGCGTTGTCGAAATGGCAGCCATGATTGATTGCGGAATAATTAACAACATCGCCAGCAAAAATAACAGTTCAAGATACCTTCTAACCATTTTCTAACCCCCAACAAAAACATTTGGTTCTGGTCATTGGTTTGACCAGACTTTCAGGGTTGTACAATCGAATCGAGCCTCTCAGCTTGGTTGTAAGGAATTTAAACGGTGGCAGAACAGCAAGAATGAGGCTTTATGTACACTTTCCCTCTTTCTATCTTTAAGTATATGAATTATTAAAGGCTGAGCAAGGAGAACTTTTAGTAATAGTTATTTGCAGCAAATTTCTATATTCAGCGAATCCTTTGCCACAAAGGTTTTAGGGCTGAAAAATATTTATGGCAATGATGAAAACAAATCTGCTGGTTTCGTTCAGGCAGATGACTTATACTTCACAAAAAGGATTAAGAGGTACAAAGAGAAATGAACGAAAAAATAGCCATAATTGGTGGCGGCAATCTTGGCTCTGCCATTGCTCGCGGCATAATTTACAGTAAATCAGTGAGACCTGAGCTTGT
>JASURT010000217.1 GCA_030446435.1 Candidatus Ozemibacter sp. | reverse complement strand
GTTCGACATCTGGGACACCAGTTGATGATGTATTTGCCCTTATAAATCAAACCGTCTTTGTGAAGTTTGATAAAGCACTTTTTAACGGCCTCGCTAAGGCCTTCATCCATTGTAAAACGTTCGCGTTCCCAGTCACATGAACAACCGAGTCTTTTAAGCTGACTAAGAATTATTCCGCCGTATTTTTCTCTCCAGGCCCAGACTTTATCAAGGAATTTTTCTCTGCCAAGATCATGTCGAGAAACTTTTTCTTTGGCCAGAGCCTTTTCAACTACGTTCTGGGTAGCAATACCAGCATGATCGGTGCCTGGCAGCCACAAAGTTTCGCGACCAAGCATGCGATGATATCTGATAAGTATGTCCTGAAGGGTGTTGTTGAGAACATGGCCCATAGTCAGCATTCCGGTAACATTTGGTGGCGGAATGACGATACAGAACGGCGGCTTGTTTGAATTTTCGTCGGCATGAAAGCAGTTGCTTTCTTCCCATTTTCGATAGGTTTCAGCCTCTACGTTACTTGGGTCATATGCTTTTGGTAGAATATCGGTATTCTGTGACATTTTACAATTCCTGCTGTTTATTTTTGAATAAGGTTAACGAGTTTGCTGAATTCTTCAGGATCAAGCTTAAGACTCTGTGCCTGCTTGAAGATATTGAGCTTAACTTCGAGAGCGGCAATTTTTTCCTGAATCTTGCTGTCCTGCTTGAGGTTATTCGCTTTTTTCAGCAACTCAAGCGCTTCTTCGAATTTTGATTCTGAACCAAGAATATCGCCAAGCTTGACGAGAAGTGGCACAAAATTCGGGTCAAGTTCAAGTCCTGATTGCAGATACTCTTTGGCCTTTTCCATGTCGCCCTTGATTATCATGCGTTCAGCAAACCTTTGATAGGTAGCCGGAGTTGGTTCAAATTCAGGCAGACTATCGACAGGCAGGCCATTAGGAGCAACAATTTTGGCGCCGCACATGTGACAGAAACGGCTGTCTGGATTACTCTGCATTGCCTGACATTCACCGCACCTGAAAAGATTCTGCACCACCCAGACTTTGGGTTTTTTGATTATAGAATCGCCTTTGGCGTAGCCTTTTTCGACCTCGAATACAACACATTTTTCAGGGAAAATATCTGAACGGAAATAGTCAGTTGCAATATGTCTGTCGGGGTCGAATTCTTCAGATATGACCGGAACATAATTGATTTGATTAGGAATAATCAGGCGATCAAGTAGTTTCTGATGCAAAGCCTGAAGCTCTGGCAGCGGATTTCTTGCAAGCATTGAATCGAGTCCGTCAAAGAAATCGATGAAACTGCTGATAACCTCGCTGTCACCAAGCACCGGTATAACGCTTTCACCGGTTGGGGCCTGGGCTAGTTTTGCTCTAAGAGCTTCTATTTCAAGATTTTTTTCTTCAATCTGCTCTTTTGCCTTGTCAAGCATACCCTCGAAATTCTGAATTGCGAGTAACTGATCGGCTACCTGGCCGGTAAGCTGCTCAACCTCTTCGCGAATTGCAGGATCAGCCATGCTTTCATCATCGCGAGATTCAAGGTTAACCCGCAAACGCGAGATTTCTTCATCACGCTTTTCAAGTTCTTCTTTAAGCTTGGCAATCTCAAGTTTAAGCGATTGTTCAACTTCAGATTCGCCCTGCTGAGCTTCGCCCTGTTCTTTATATTTTTCAAGTTCAAAGGCCAGTTGTTCGCGTTCTGATTCCAATGCCGTCAACTTCATGGCAGTTTCTGCCATGCTGTCAGCATCGGTTTGCATTTTTTCAATTTTCTGTTTGAGTTCGGAAATTTGAGCGTTTTCTTCTCTCAGGCGAGAAAGCTCATCCTCAACGCTGGCAGGCACGCTGGGATTATTCTGGAGATCAGAAATTCTGGATTTGAGAACTTCGATTTCAGCCTGGGCGTCTTTAAGCATGGCCTCTGTCTGAGGATTGGCGCCACCTTCAGCCTGACTACCGGCAGAAAGAGCTTCATCTTTCTCTGCCAGCAGGTTTCTTAAAGTCTCAACATCCTGTTCGAGTTCAAGAATTCTATTGGTAGCAGAATCATCAGCCGGCTGAGCAGAAGCGCTTTTTAGCGATTCTATTTCGGCATCTTTGTCCTGCAATTGCTGAGACAGTTGCTCAATTGCTATTGTCGCCTGATCCAGTTCTGCTTTGGTTGCCTCTGCAGCCATTTGAAGCTGCTGCAACTGTTCATTGTCGGCCTGAGGAACAGCCAGAGTTTTTTGCGTCTCGGCGAGTTCCTGCTGTAACTGCTCGATTTGCTTGTCTTTAATCGCAATTTCTCCGGCAAGATTCGGGTTACCGCCGGCCAGAGCTTTTTCAAGCTCCTGGTTCAGAGATTCAATTTTTGCTTCGAGCTCAGGGACCCTTGGGTCTTCAAGAACCTCTGTTGCAGCCTCTCCGCCCGCCTGCTGCTCTTCAAGCAGTTTACTCAGAGCCTGTATCTGCTCTTCTTTTTCTTTGCTGAAAGAATCAAATTGTGATTTCTGCTCAGCAAGCTCAGCTTGAATTTTTTCGACTTCAAGCGATTTGTCTTCTAACGCCTTTTTCAATTCAGCAGCATCTTCAGCACCGGCTCCACCAGCTTCAATCTGGTTTTTCAGATTTCGAATCTGGAGCTGGAGCAACTTAATCAAATTGTCTTTCTGGACAATCTGCTGGTTCAATTTCTTGAAGAATTCGTTGCTGATCTCCCCATTTCCGTCTGGATTCATACCATCTCCCTACAATTCAAACAGAATGAATTTGCTTAAATTTTCCAGCGATCCTGCCGGGTTCGCTGGTTTCAAAAATCGGCCCATGCGCTTTGCAGGCTGTTTTCAAATGACAGACTCAAGTCTGAACAACAAAATCTGCCATATAATTTAACCATGTCAAAGAGCAGACCGCCCTAAACCAGAAAAGTCTAGCACAGAGTCAGGGGCATTGCAACTTTTCAGCCCTTTCGCTTTCCAACGTGCCCTGAATCATCATCCCGCCTTTTTCCTTTGGATGGCAGAGATGCGTCTGTTTTCAACTCATTTTTTTTTTCCTCCGGACTCATCATCCGGGTCAGGTTGTCCTGTCTGGCTTCGCAAAGTCGAAACCTGATCTTTAAGACTTTTTTTGCATTCAGGGCAAATCATGCCATCCATTATCACTTTTTGACATATCTGGCATGGATGAGCAACTTTAACCCCCACTCTTTCAAGTCTTCCGGTTCTAACAAAATATTTCACCTGCTCTTCAGAACAGTCCATGGCTTTGGCCACCTCTTCCACAGAAGAACCCGGGTTAGAGCGAAGATAACTTTTCACTCTCTGAAAAAGTTCTTCTTCTTTCTGAAAACATTTTGAGCAGGTATCTCTCGCAAGCTTAACCATAATCACACCACATACGCGGCATGAAATCAGATTTTGGGCTGAATCGTCTGACATTTATTACACCTCGTCTGGATTTATGTACACATAGATTAACGCATTCATAAAATAAATGAAACTTTTTTGCCCTGCAATACGTTTATATTATAAGAGAACATAAAACTATTTTTCTTCTCTGCAAGTGCATATTTGTATAAAAACAGAAGAATCATTATCATTAAGAATAGAGAGAAGTTAAAGGGAGAAAGTAACATGAAGAAATATTTTGTTTTTCTCATAGGTCTGATTCTGCTGTCAGGTTTAAATATCTGCTTTGCTGATGATTTGACCTTTGATTCTTTTGAAGAGGCAGAAGCCGCCGCCAAGAAGCGTGCCGCCGAATATGAAAAGAAAATGGATGAACACCTGAAGCAGGTGCAAAAAGACTGGGAAAAACAACAAAAGGATCTGGGCGAAAGTGATGCTTCTCCCGACATAACAAAAATAACCACTTCAAGCGACGGTCAGAAAACTTCAGACAGTGACGCCAGCAAAAACATGGAAGATGCCGTAACCTCAAGCGTAAACGATCTGAAAGACATGATGATCAACTCAGCAACACCAAACACCACTGGTTTTGCAGGTGGTGGCGCAGGCTACCAATGGAGCGTAAAATACAAAAACGGCAAGTATGTGCTGTCTGACTCATATAACGAAGCAGCTTTTGGCACTGGCGACAAACGCGACAAAGACCCAGAACCCGCCAAAGAAATTTCCGGCGGCGATGATGATTCTGATACAGTAGTCGCAACCAAACCAGAGCCGGAAGCACCCGCCACGACACCAGCCCCCCCTGAAGAACCCGAAAAACCTGCAGCACCGGCAACCAAACCAGCTTCCCCGGCCACTTCTGAACCAGCGGTCGCCACAAAACCCGACTCGACCCCACCCTCCAAAGGTGAACCCGCAACAAGCGGGGCAAGCCCAGCAACGCCCACCAAAACACCCGAGAAGCCGGCGCCAGGAATCGACCCAGCCCCCACCAAGCTCCCGGAACCGGCAGTGCGCATGGTCATTCAGCATCCAACGGATTTTTCTGAAGAAGTTTTCAGCAGCAATGCCGACGCAAACGAACCCGTCGAATACAAACTCGACAAGTTTAAAATTCCTGAAGATACCCGCGTTAAAATTGCTCTTGAAATATCGAAAGAAGTTGACCCGAAAAATATTTCTCTGGTGATAACAGATGACGAAGGAGAAAGGGCGCCTGTAGATTCATCGAAGTTAAAAAACTTCAGACATCTGTTTCGCGTACCTTCTGATGACAAATACTCTGCTGCTGTAATTCTTGACGACAAAAGCTCGCCGGGTTCAGGCAAAAAACAACTGATGAAAGTGCGCATTCCGGTCGTGAAGGTAGATTTCGACAGCCGTACGATCGATGAACAGAGACAAAGAAGAGGTTCTGGCGACTCAACCTCAGGCACTACAACCAGCTCAAGCCCTGGAACGACCTACAGCAGTTCAGACAGCAACTACACACACTCTTCCTTTGGAAAGCCTCAGCAGGTTGACCTTTCTGACCTCTATTCAGAGCCTGGATCAAGCTCAGGCAACAACACCGGTTCGAACCAATATGCGTCTACAGCCGGCGGCTCAGCTTCTTCGGGCAGCGGTTCAAACAGCCAGGGCTCTTATGGATCTTACACCTCGGGCAACTCTGCAGGAAGCTCTTCAAGCTCAAGCGCTGATTACAGCAGTTCTGCGGGTTATAACTCAACCGGCTCGCCTGGAGCGTCAGCAGCAAACTCGGGTGCGGGTTCAAATTCTTCGTATGATCAGAACCCGGCAGGTAATGGCGAATATTCAGACGAAAGCGCAGATGCTTATTCAACCGGTCAGTATTCGGAAAATGAGGACGGCATGTCCGGCGGGGCTAATTTCGGTTCGGGCTCAGATGGCTCAGCCAGCTCAACCGATGCACAAAGCGGAGATAACGACTCTTACGCCTCTGGAAACTCAGGCGCAGATTCTGGTTCATACGGCGATAGTCAGCAAGGTTCCGGCAATGAAGATTCTGACTCTGATGACTATGACAATTCTTCAGAAAATGCAGCCGGCGACATGCGGAACCAGGCAACCGGCCAGAATGGTTCAGAACAGGGTCTTGATGGCAGTCAGGTCGCCATGGCTAATCTTGACGGCACAAACGCAAGCCAACCCGGCCAGGACAATGATCCTTTCGTAATGGCTATTTCGATGCAGGCCGTAAGCAAAAACATCTACCAGTCCTTTGACTTTCTGGAAGAGCCCAGTCCGGTTACCGCGACGATTCCAGCCGGAACCGAAGTAACTTTCAGCATGAGCTTCGCCAATGACGTCATACCGGAATCAGTAAAAATCGAGTTGAATGACGGCAAAGGAGTTGTCAATGGCGATCTGAAAACCTGGGGTGAAGCATTCGCTTACGTTTTCGAGAAACCGTCCCAGGCTTATTTTCAAATCAGTGGTAAAACAGCGAATAAAAA
>JASURT010000216.1 GCA_030446435.1 Candidatus Ozemibacter sp. | reverse complement strand
AACCTGTTCGAGTTCTTGCGGAATCTTGATTTGCTGAGGGCAGTGACTCAGACACTTTCCGCATTTGATGCATTTGTTGGCTTTAGCTGCATCGGGAACCTGCATTCCATATTGAAATCTGACCGCTTCCTGAGCTGCTTCGTCGAAAAGGTAAAAGCTGTTGTACATTTGAAAGTTGCGGGGTATGTCGACTCCGACGGGGCAGGGCATACAGTAGCGACAAGCTGTGCAGTTCACCTTGATTCGTTGTCGATAAATTTTTTGCACATCTTCTATTACCAGCAAATCTGAATGTGAAAATTGATCTTGTTTCGTGGCTGCAATTACATTTTCGCGGGTTTGCGGCATGTTGCTCATGCCACTTAAAACCGTTCCGATCTGGGGTATATTCCAGAGCCATCGCAAAGCCCATTCTGCAGCAGACCAGTCGCGGCCAGAAGCTGCAAATTTCTCTTTCACTTCTGTTGGAAGATTTCGTGTTAAAGCTCCGCCACGCAGAGGTTCCATGATTACGATTCCAAGGTCTTTGTCGGCTGCATATTGCAAGCCCTGCCGGCCGGCCTGGTAGTCTGTGTCGATATAGTTATACTGAATTTGACAAAATGACCAGTCGTAAGCATCAACAATTTCGACAAAGGTCTGAAAATCATCGTGGAAAGAAAAGCCCGCATGTTTTATGCGCCCGTCTTTCAGGGCACAGTCGAGAAAATCAAACAGACCCTGTTGAACGAGGTTAGCCCAGAAAGTCTTATTTAACGCATGAACCAGATAAAAATCGATATGGTCAGTTTCAAGACGCTGCAGCTGAAGATTCAGATACTTGTCAAAATCTGCCCTGCTTTGAATCAGCCAGCTTGGTAATTTGGTCGCCAGCTTGACCTTGCTTCGATAGCCATCGCGCAAAGCTTCTGCCACCAGAGGTTCGCTTTCGCCACCTTTATCAAAGCCGGTGCCGTGATAAGGAAAAGCGGTGTCAATGTAGTTAACCCCTTCATCGATGGCCCAGCGAAGCATTTCAATCGCCTGAGGCCGGTCAATATGATCATTACGATTATTTAAAAGCGGCAGTCTCATGCAGCCAAAACCAAGAATTGAAACCTGTTCTTCCGTTTTTCCCAATCTACGATACTGCATATTGACTCCCTGAATTAAAGAATTGCCCTGAATTTTTTGCTTCAACCAGAAGCTTTCAAGAATTCAATTATAACATTGTTTTAATTTATCTTAAATGCAGATCAGTCTGGTGAATGATTTAAACTGACTATTTGACGTCATCTTCAACGCTTTACTATGGCAAGCATGTGAAGTTCTCGCCTAAGCTGCTCTAAATCACGTAAAAACAGATTGGGGTCAAGGCGACCGGATTGGTTCGTGGCCGGGCCAACATACCATTCTGGTGGGGTCAGCTCGAATTTTTTTGCGTTTGAAGCGGCGCTGTCGTAAAGCATAAATTCAGGAAGAAATTGCCAGAATTGCTGCTGGTTCTGGGTTTGTTGGCTCAGAGTTTGTCTGCGAATTATGAACAGATCACGCATATTTCGCCCGTAGGTTGTCAAAGCCCGGGCCGAAGGGGTGACAAGAGCGAGGATCGAGCCGAAAATGAAACCGAAATACCGGTAAGCGCCAGGAAAGTAGAAACTCTTATCGTTTTCGTAACCTGATTGAATACCAGTAAGCGCCAGGTAAATCAGAAAGCCTACGCCAAGATAGCCTAAAAAATTGGCAAAGCAAATTTTTCGCCCAAGGCTATATAGCGCACCGAAGTAAACAAAAACAAGCAACAGACCAAGCCCGGCGTAAGCATAGAATTCAGGTGTGGCAAACTTCTGGCCATCTATGAAAAAAGAAAAGCCGGCTGCAAGCATAAAAAGCGAAGAAAGACTCATGAACAATTCGAGCAGGGTAAGTTTATGATGCGTCGCCTGAGAAACCTGTTCAGATTGATATCTGTTTTGATTGTGACGAATATCTTCGAGCAAATTTGAAAATCTGGTCGCAAGTTCCCCGGCGAAAGCATTTATTCTGGTAACCGCAGACTGATCTTCATAGCGGGCAAGCTTTTCCGGATCGATCTTCGCAGGGTCAAACTTCAGGTCAAGCTTCAGTTTCGGAATGGCTCGCCCTCCGGTCTTGTTAAAAAAACATTCGAAAATGGCCCTTTCGCTTTCAGCAGAATTGTCGGTCAGATCTTTCAGCTTTTTCAGCGAAATTTCACTTTGTCCGCCGCTTTTAGATTTGAACCTAAGCTGAACATAGCCTTGATTGGCCCATGAAACTATACATGCGGCAACGTCTTCACCACGCAACTCGCCCTGATAAAGGCGTGCTCGATCAAGCAGAGGTGACTTAGCGATTTCGTCTGTAAGCTTTTCAAATTCGTCAGAGGTTCTTTTATAGTCGTCGGATGCCCGGTTTTTCAGAATGCGAAAAAAAAGGCCGATAATTCCGGCAGCGAACAATATCGGGAAAAGGGTGGTCAAAGTCTGATTGAGAGATGTATCCATGATTGTGCCTCAGCAGGTATTGTTTTGGGAAATGCTTTTCAATTTTTGAGATTTTATCGGGTTTTTGCAGAATTTACAATATGCAGAGTTCGAACCTAAGCGCTCGCTGAGTTTATCGAAGCGGGCTTGACCTTTATTCAGGTCATTTCGACCTGTTGCCCAGGCTCAATGACCGCTATTATTTTGTAAAAAAATTTCGTTGATTGAAATAGTAAGTGCCGTTTTTTGATTTTTTTTGTGAAATTTTGAAATTGCAGAACTAAGTGCCGTTTCGAAAGAAAACTTTGCGCTTTTTAGTGGTAAAAAACTCTATTTTTGCTGCATTTTAGTCCTGGTTTTTAGCGATTTTTGCAGCCCAAAATGACAAGAAGTTCTCAGTTTGCAAGACTAAGTGCCGCTTGTCTTTTTGTTTTTTAAATTGTAAAAAATATCACATAAACACAGGTATAGAAGCTATTTGAGCAATGCTGGTTTCAGCATGACTTTATCCGCTTCTACTTCTTGAAGTTCCAGCAACGAAATAATTCGCCTATCAATAAGCAATGAGGCCATTTTGAACGGAGTTTGTCCGTTCAGACTATCTCTTGCTACACTATTTATGTTGTTAACCATCTTTAAAATCAACTCTTGAGAAAGACTATCCATTGATCTGCCTTTTGGTATAATTCTCCGAATAAATTCATGATTCTTCTCCAAAGCCCCTTTTTGATACGAGGCATAAGGATTGCAATAGAAAACAGCTGTTCTTTTCCCTTTAATGCCCTTTTCAAGCAAGGATGGGTTGCTAAATTCCGAGCCGTTATCGGTTAAAACAACTTGAAATAGCTGTTTGAATTTCTTTGTCCCCATTTTAGCTTCCAGGTTGTCGAATATTGCTTTAACGCATTCTTGCGTCTTTCTTTTCAGCAAAAATG
Organism: Candidatus Ozemibacter sp.; assembly: GCA_030446435.1. Classification (GTDB taxonomy): domain Bacteria; phylum Muiribacteriota; class Ozemobacteria; order Ozemobacterales; family Ozemobacteraceae; genus DYKG01. Next base: position 2,463 of record JASURT010000216.1, on the reverse strand, counting down.
CAAGCAGGCACTTGGTCTTTCTGAAGTGAAATGTAAGAATAACCTTGCCGCCCTTGCGGCCTTCTACTGTATCCATCTCAACAACGCTATAGTCAGGGTTTTGTTCAATATGTCTTAAAAAGTCATCATGCCTTCGGCCTTCAAGCCGCTCTTTATTTAGTTGCGGGCGCTTATGCTTCTTTCTCGGTTTATAACGAACTTTTCTGATCAGGTCTATATTTTTTACCGGAAGTAACCCTTGATCAATATACGAATAAAGGGTTCTTGACGAAAATGGAATCTGATCCTGGTGAGACGAAAAGATATGAGCTATTGATTGCCCATTCGTTTTGATAAGAGGCGATATCAAACGATTTACTTCTGCAAGTTCAGCTTCGGCTATATTAATCCCTTCACGGGTTGTTTTTAAAGTCGCGAAGTATGATTTTTGGGCTGATACAGCACGATAATAATACTTTTTCATTCGACATTGAGATTTCTTGTGGCAACCATTGCAGACAAGAGTGCCCTTTTCAAGTTTCTGGCATGATTCTGGAATAAACTTCTCGCACTGATCTTTGCAGCGGCAACAGCCGACACAATTTTTCCTTCTACAGGTGCTTGCCCAGTGGCAAAAAGAACGTTGATTGCAGGTTCTCTTATGAGAGCAGTTGTTAGAGCTAAAGTTCCAGCGAGCGGCTTTTTCTATGCGATGACGCTTGATCTCCTTGGAGATAGAACTTGGGTCTTTTCCAAGCAAACGACCTATCTCGCACAGCTTTTCCCCATTATCAAGGCTCTTTTCAATTCGAATACGATCATCTAGAGATAAGTGAGTATATTTCTTTCCCATCAAAGGCTCCTTTTTAAATTTTTTAGAGCCTTTAGAACCGCATAAATTAAGTCTTTGCAAGACTAAGTGCCGGTTTTTAAATAAAGCGGGTAATGATCAGAGTGTGCAAGACTTAGTGCCGGATAACCGGCATTTACTTTTGCAATTAACATGTAAAAAAATTTTGCGGCGGGGGACTTCCGGGTTAATTTTTTATTCGTATAATTGAAATATGATGCTCTTAAAACGACAGTTTAAAACTCGATTGTTGTGCGTTATCTTTATCGCACTTGGAGCCCTTTCAGGAATTGCACAGGAAGGAAAAGATCTGCAAAGTGCAAGAAAAGAGCTGCTCCAGGAAACTTTCAGGCTGCTCGACAAGCTCGAGCTCGATAATCCGAGAAGCCAGGCGGATATTGTTAAGGTTCGCGAACGCATTCTGGGAATTTATCGAACACCGATTTATGTAAAGACTGCGGGCCAGACCGAACCCCAGGTTTCTTATGCCAGGCGGAGCCGCAGCCGAAATTCTGAATGGCAACAGTTTTATGACTCTGTTAAATCATTATCGAACGACAATCTGGTAAAAAAGTTAAGAGAAAAACTTCAGCGCCAAAAAGCTCTTGAATACAGAGACTCAAGGCGCCATATCATGCTTGAAGTCGATAATTATGGTAACTATATTGAATGTATTTACACCGGAAAAATAGTTAAGGCCGATAAAATGCCGAAAAGCAGCGTGCTGAACATCGAGCATTCATGGCCTCAGTCGAAGGGTGCAAAGGGCATCGCCAAAGCCGACCTGCATCATCTTTTTCCGACTGACCCGATTGCTAACTCAACCCGTGGAAGCCTTCCGTTCGGGCCGGTAAGTCACCCTTCATGGGCCGAAGGCGGCAGTGAATGTGATGGCGACACTTTCGAGCCCCGAAAAAAATATCGTGGCAACGTTGCCAGAGCCTTGTTTTATTTCTCGGTAAGATACGACAAAAAAATCGGTCGCGACGAAGAAGAAGCACTTAGAAAATGGTGTAGCGAAGACCCCGTCGATGCGAACGAAAAAGCTCGAAACGATAGAGTTGAACGAATTCAGGGCAATAGAAACCCATTTATTGACCATCCGGAATTCGTTGACCGAATAACTGATTTCTAAATCCTAACCAACCTTTTGGGCGGCATATGCCGCCTTTTTTTTTCGCTTATTTTGCAATTTGTGATATATATTTAGGTTGAGCTTTTCAACATGGAGGTTTTATGTCAAAAACAGTCAGAGTTATTCTGCTTGCCGCAGTAGTCGCATTGCTTTTCACGCCTGCTTCGCTGAAAGCCGGAGGCTATCGCTATACCAAAATCAGCCCGGGCATGCCTTTCGTTCATTTTGACATCGAAGATATTTATCATCAGAGATGGGTCAGCACCTATCTTCGAGGCAAGCCCATTATCATGTTAACCGGCCATCGATATCAGAGATACGAAATTCTCAAATGGGCCGAAACGTTTCGTCAGGAATTCGGACTTCCAGGGCATGTACATCTGCTTTGGGTCGTGAATCTTCGCAAATTTCCCTGGTCGACAAGTCGTGGCACCGTTATCAAGCAATGGCGTGATTTCAACGCACCGATTCCGGTATTGATGGACTGGGACGGCATAGT
>JASURT010000215.1 GCA_030446435.1 Candidatus Ozemibacter sp. | reverse complement strand
CCGGTATCTTCTAAATCACCTTTGATGATAAAAAAGAATGGCCAACTTTTTACGATTCTTGGCGGAGCCGGGTCAGACCGAATAATTTTTAACACTGCGATGGTTGCGGCCCGCATGATAAAAGACAATAGCAGTATTTTCGCCGCTGTAAATTCACCCCGCTTCTTTCTCGATTACAAAAACGTTTTACATTTCGAATGGTCGGCGAATAGAAAGTTTTCGAAAGCTGTGCCTGACCTCTGGCCCGCTTTCAGGCAAAGAGAAAGCGGCGACGACTATTTCGGCCTGGTTACCTGCATTACCCGAAACGAAGACGTCTTTCACGCTGTTGCCGATTTCAGACGCGATGCCGATTGTCGAACAGCACATAGCCCGCCCCAAAATAAGGAGCATTAAGTGAAAATAAATTTCTGCAAACTTCTACTTCTGATTATTGGTTGTTTGTTTCTTGCACCTGCTATCAGGGCTGAAATCAAAGTAATAAAGCTTTCTTACAGCAATGCCCGATCAATCATGCAAACCCTTAACCAACTCTTTGGCCAAAGCATAAAAATGGCCGAAGCCCCTTCAATGAATGCGGTAATAATTAATTGCGATGACGCAAACATTTTGCAGAAAATAGACGAACTGGTAAAAACTCTTGACCGCAAACCGGCTGTTTTGCGCTTCAGCATTAAAAGAGCAGCAGACGCCAATTCGCGTCAAACTGACATTTCTCTTGGCAAAAAAGGCCGCTTTAGAGAAACCAGGTCTGTTAAAAACGAATCTAATTTGAATTCAGTCATTGCCATCGAGCATCGTAAAGCAAGAATAACCGATGACAGTATACGCATTTTCAGATATAACACCTACTTCGGCGAAGCAATTCAAACCGTAACCATTTCACACGGACTTTTGGTTTCAGGACATTTGACCGATAAAAATACGGTTCAATTGGACATCTGGTTTGCTGCAGGCGAAGATTTTGATTCTGAAACCCTTTTAACAAGTGTTTTCGCCCCTTTGGGGCATTGGGTAAGCATCGGCGGCGCGGCCGAAAGCAATACCCAAACAAGCCCGGTAGTAAAGCTTGGCGATAATGCAAAAATCGGTCAAAATAAAAGCAGCGGTCATATTGACCGCCGCTATGATATCAGGGTTGATCTGGTGGGATATTAAAAAGAAACTTCGCTGCCACCATCCATGTAATAATCGTCGTCGTCGACATCGCCACCATCGCCGTAGCTTCCTGGTGGGGGTGGAGGCGGTATTTCATCGTCAGAAGGATAATCCACACTCGCATCATCCATAATCAGGTCATCACCGCCCATATCCGGTGGGGGTGGTGGTTCTGGATAGTCTGAATCTCCGCCGTCGATGTATGAATCCGGGGTCAGCATGGAATCTGCTTCAACTTCGGTTGGTGGCGGAATTTCTGAATTATAAAAACTTGAGTCAGGCGCCGAGGGTTCTTCAAAATCAGGTGTAAGAGTGATGTCACCGCTGTCACCAAATTCATCGTCATCGAGACCAAGTTCGTCACTGCTGCCTGAGAGGGTAAGCTCATCAGGAATTTCGCCGGGCAGAATGCCGCCTGCCTGTTCGAGTTTTGGCAAAGCAATGGTTTCCATCATTTTTTCACGCAGGTTGGTCATGTGTTTCATTAACTGCAGACTGCTGTGATAAAAGTTGATTACCACCAGTTTTTTGCCCAGCGGAATGATTACCATGTGGGTAAAGAGCCTTTTGTTGTTTTTCAGAAAATGAAACAGCACATTGCCGATTTCTACGCCGGCCAGCTCTGATTTCCACTGATCATAAAGCCTTGGACTGAAGGGCATTAAAGTTTCTTTGATAGCTTTGCCGACCTGCGAAAGCGTCTGTGGTTCATCGTAGGTCGCAGCCTGAATGTGCATGAGAAATTGCCCGTTAAAAGCAGACACCGCAGCAAGAAGAGCCGAGCTGACATCTTGTCTGACCTGATATTTACTGGGAACCATGATTGCAAAATCGAATTCTTTATTGCGAATGGGTCTGAAGCCGACCTTGCTTTCGTAAAAAGGCCTCAGGCTGGCAGTATAGTTGTCTACCCCAACTCCACGCAGAGCATCGAGAAAATTACGGCTCAGGCGCTGCCCATTGAGAACGTAATCATAAACGCTCCAGCGATTGTTATGATAACGGCAGTAAACGACAAATTCGAATCTTCCCCGGTTGGTATCGAGACGAATAACGACTTTACTCTGAACTTTTTTGTGATAACGAGGGTCAGAATAGCTGATCTTGGCGCCTTTAGCGACTCGATTCATGACCTTTGCCAGAAATCTGAATTCATTACGATGCGATTGAATCTGGTAAGAAAAAAGTTCACGATATTCTTCGGGGCTCATTCTTTTCAACTGACGGTTGAAAAGAATTTCCAGAAATGTTTCAACATCGAAGTTGGCAAGACAGATGTCAAATTCTCCATCCATAAGCGCACCCATGAACTGATAAACCATGGGAACCGGTGAAGGCAATTCAGATCTGGCACCGGGGGGCTCAGGAATGTCGACCAAAAGGGCATCTGCATCACTGATTTGCGAGAAAAGAACTGGAGCCGTCAGCACCAGAAAGATAACAACAAAAGCTTTAATTCGGGTTTTAATCATAGACTCTCTCCATCTTTCTCTAAGATTAATTCACCCTTTACCGTTTGTCAATTCAAAAGAGCCGACGAAAAAAATGAGGCTGCCTCATAAACACCCTCGGTCAGTTGGTTCTGGTAATAGAGAGGGATCTTGAACACCAGAACCAGAACTGACCTGAAAAAGGCGATTTAAGAAGCAGCCTGGCTTTCTTTAATCATTGAAATGAAATACTCGGTTATACTATTGTCATCTGTTAGTTCAGGGTGAAAAGAACAGCCAAGCAGATGCTTTTCTCTTACCATGACAATTCTGTCATCGTATTTACTGAGAACTTCTACCCCATCGCCGACTTCGACAATGTGTGGCGCTCTGATAAACACAGCATTGAAGCTGCCGGTCACCCCTTTGATATCCAGCTCGGTTTCGAAGCTGTCAACCTGTCGACCAAAAGAATTGCGCTGCACCTTGATGTTCATCAAACCAAGATTGTGGGTTTCACCGCTGACAAGAGTTTTTGCCATAAGAATAAGGCCGGCGCAGGTGCCAAAAACGGGTTTGCCCGCCTGAGCGAACCTGATCAGGTTTGCAACCATACCGGAAGTATCGAGAAGGCGTCTTATCGTTGTGCTTTCGCCACCTGGAATTATCAGCCCATCGACAAGCTCGAGCTGATCGTTGCTTTTGACGGCGACCGCCTCGACACCACATTTTTCAAGAGCCTTCAGGTGCTCTCGAACCGCACCTTGCAATGCGAGAACACCGACACGCAATTTACGCTGATTCACTTAGATTCCTCGCTCCTGCATGCGATCTGATTCAGCAAGACCAGACATTTCTATGCCATGCATAGGTGTGCCGATTCCTTTGGAAATTTCGGCGATAAGCTTGTAGTCCTGATAATGAGTGGTGGCCTGAACGATTGCCCGGGCAAATTTTTCGGGGTTTTCTGACTTAAAGATTCCTGAGCCGACAAATACTCCGTCGGCGCCAAGTTCCATCATCAAAGCCGCATCTGCAGGGGTTGCTACGCCTCCGGCAGCAAAATTAACTACCGGCAACCTGCCCAGATTTTTGATCTCAAGAAGGATTTCGTATGGTGCGCCAAGATTCTTGGCTTCGACCATCAATTCGTCTATTGACATCGAACAGATTTTTCTGATCTGAGAATTCACTTTTCGCATATGCCGCACAGCTTCAACAATGTTTCCGGTTCCCGGCTCTCCCTTGGTTCGCAACATGGCAGCACCTTCGCCGATTCGTCTGGCCGCTTCACCCAGATCCCGGCAACCGCAGACAAATGGCACGGTATAATCACTTTTTAACAGATGAAATTCGTCATCAGCCGGAGTAAGCACTTCGCTTTCGTCGATGTAGTCGACACCCATGGCTTCAAGAACACGAGCTTCCGAAATGTGTCCAATTCTTGCTTTTGCCATGACGGGTATGCTTACTGCCGCCATTACTTCTTCGATGATTCTTGGGTCTGCCATTCTCGCAACGCCACCGGCTTTTCTAATGTCAGATGGAACCCTTTCCAGAGCCATTACTGCGACCGCGCCCGCGGCCTCGGCGATTCTGGCCTGTTCGGCGTTAACCACATCCATGATTACCCCACCCTTTTGCATTTCAGCCATACCGCGTTTAACTTTGTCGGTTCCGACTTTTCTTTCGTTCATTATGGACCCCCAAGGTTCTTTGATTAATTGGTTGCAATTATAGTCATTTCTGACTATTTTAAAAGAGTCAGAAATAACACGTTTAGGGTGGTCAGCCAAAAGAGCTTCAACAATGGAAACCTTCACAATTAAATGGAAAAAAACCACAGAAGAATCTTTGTATGAGCAACTCTACAATCACATTAAAACCGAGATAGTTTCGGGCCGACTCAGATTTGGCACCAGGCTGCCTTCAAAGAAGAAATTGATTCAAAATTTAAATATCAGTCAGACAACCGTTGAAACAGCTTACGAGCAACTTCTCGCCGAGGGTTACATTGAATCGGTTCCCAGAAAAGGCTATTTTGTTTCTGCCAAAGAAGAATTTCTGCATCGAAATCTGCCGCAAACAGATGTTACGCTTAAGGTATCGCCTGAAAAGACGCAACATTACGATTACGATTTTTACCCGGGTCTGATCGACACATCGATGTTTCCGTTCAAACAATGGCGTAGTTTGTATCGCGAAACAATTTGCGACGAAAACCAGGACCTTTTGCTTTTGGGCCGGTCAATCGGTGAATTCAGTCTGCGAGAAGAAATTCGAAAATATCTTTATCAGTCGAGAGGCGTTATCTGTTCGGCTGAACAGATAATTGTCGGCGCCGGCATCGAACATCTTCTTCCTCAGCTGGTTTCACTACTTGGCGAAAAGGCCGTTTACGGAATAGAGAACCCTGGTTATCCTTTAACGAAGCATGTTTTATCGAGCCAGAAACGAAAATCGGTTTTTGTCGAAGTCGATTCTGAAGGCGCAGACGTCAGAAATATCGAAAATTCAGTTATTTCGGTGATGTATGTTACCCCCTCACATCAGTTTCCTCTTGGCAGCATCATGTCAGCCAACCGCAGAGCCATTCTACTGAACTGGGCTTACAAACGAAACGATCGCTATATCATTGAAGATGATTACGACAGCGAGTTTCGTTATTACGGCCGCACAATTCCTTCTCTGCACAGTCTTGGCGAGGGCAAGAAAGTCATTTATCTGTCAACTTTTTCGAAATCACTGATGCCTTCACTTCGCATTGGCTATATGGTTTTGCCTAAACAGCTGATGAAAAGATATCAGCGAGAATTTTCGCATTATGCTTCATGTGTACCGAGAATAGATCAATCGGTCCTGGCAAAGTTCATGCGAAAAGGCTCTTTTGATAAGCATTTAAACCGAATGCGAACCGTATATCGAAAAAAGCTTGAAACCGTAGTTAAAGCGCTTGAGCCTTATGAAGACGAAATAAGCATCTCTGGTGAAAAGGCGGGTTTGCACATCCTTCTTACTTTTCCTGAAGAAAAGAACGAAAATCGTTTGATCAAGGCAGCCCAAAAGGCACAAATAAGAGTTTGTGGTCTCAACAATTTTTTTCATAAGGGCACTGACGAAAAGTTTGCGGGCATAGTTCTGGGTTTCGCCGGAATGAATGAAGAGCAACTGTCGACTGGCCTTGAAAAGCTGCTGAAAATTTGGTTTAAACGCGAAAAGAAAAGGGTTTGAAAAGAACCGCCCCCATTCGATTCGCTAAAATTGCACAAAAAATTTTTTCCAAAAAATTTTTAGGGGCAATAAAGCA
>JASURT010000214.1 GCA_030446435.1 Candidatus Ozemibacter sp. | reverse complement strand
TGTCATCGCTTCCGGGTCACTTGACCCAAGCAGGTAGCGCGCCGAAAACTCATGCCGGGCAAAATAACGCTCAAGTGCAAATGGTCTGATGTCTGTCATCCTTTATTGCTTCTTTCTCATTCTTGTTTCATTCTTAAAAACATGATTTTCTTATTTTAAGTTATCGCGTAATTAGAAATTAGACGAGCTATTAATGTGACAAAGACGGTTGTAATAAACTCCCAAAATTTTTGCCGCTTCAGGTAAAAAGCACATAAACCCAACTTAAAAGCAAAGCAAGCCGAAAGCGGGATTTGAACCCGCGACCTGCGCATTACGAATGCGCTGCTCTGCCAGCTGAGCTATTTCGGCTTGCTAAACTGAAAAAGCCGCTCTTGTGAGCGGCTTTCGGCTGGGGTGCAGGGATTCGAACCCCAATAGGCAGTTCCAGAGACTGCTGTCCTACCATTAGACGACACCCCAGTGTCGGTAGAAGTGATGATACCACTTTCGCGGTTTGCAGTCAACTTTTTGCACGCAAAAAAATCAATTTTTTGGAAAATTTGAAAAAAATGCGGAATAAATTTGTCTCTGATGGATTATAAATTATGAGATGAGCAAAAAACCGCATAACTTAACGCAAAGGTTCGCCGAAATGCAGCAGCGCTTTCAGGGGTTGGTGTATTCGGTGATCTACGGAATCTGTGTCGACCCATGTGAAACCTGGGATTTGACTCAGGAGGTTTTTGTCAAAGCTTACACCTGCGAGGCATTCTGGGATGAATCGTTCAATCAGAAAGCCTGGCTGGTTACCGTGGCCAGAAACGAAGCGCTGAAATATCGGCGCAGTCTTGCAAGCCGATTGCGATATCTCGCCCGGTTCTGCGGCTTTGAAGCTGATACCGATGCTGCCGAACTCGAGAAAAGAATGATTCGGGCCGAAGAAGCGGCGAGATTGCGAGAATTGCTTCTGAAACTGAACGAAGAAGAAAGACAGATCATTACCTTGCGTTTCAGCGCCGAAATGACTTATCAGCAAATTGCAGACGAAATGCAGATAAAAATCGGAACGGTAATGTCGAGATTATCAAGACTAAAAGAGCGTCTGGGTATAGAACTGGCGGAGGATAACCCATGAAATCGCAAGAAATGAAAAATGCGTTTAAAAAAATGGCCGATGAGGCTGGTGCCGATAAAAAGCTGAATCTGGCCATTCAGGCGAAGGTTGAACAAAAGCGGACAAATATTCCGGTGAAAAAGCTGAAGCGCCTGTTTATACAGTTTTTGATCCTGATGGTGCCGGTGGTGATTATTTATCTGATTTTGCCTTTGCTGGGCGCAAATCCTGTCGAAAGCGTCTCTGCAATCAATGACCAGTTCGATATCGATTCTATGTATTCCTGGAAAAATATTGAAGTCTTTTCAGATATGAAAGTTCTGTTTTTATCGTTTTGCCATGGCGTTCTGCGTGGATTTATTTTACTTTCGGTGCTTACCTTCATTCTGACTGCAGCAGCAATGACGGTTGACCCCTCAGAGAAAAAACAGGAGGTTTGTCATGCGTAATCTTGTTGAAAAATTCTATTCGCTCAGCCCGGTAAAAAGGCTGCTTGCAGTGGTTTCCATACTGTTGCTCATTTCTGTTCTCTCAGTGATTTTCAGCTTTTCGCAGCTGCTCATGCAGGTAAAACGTTTCGATGAAGTTGGCCCGGTTAAAGAAATCGGCTTCGAAAATATTCCTGCTCACAAAGGCTATAAGAATATTGATGATTCGGTAACCCTTGCCCTGAACGGCTGGAAAACTCTAGCTCAAATGTCCGAAAAGTTTCTGCTCGACCCCGCGAACAAGTTGCCGTATCGACTTGCTGACGGCGTCGCTGAGCATGATCAAGAGATAACCGAAGCCATTCGCAGCTTTGGTGAAATCGACTGGAAATATCTGCTTCTTTTCGCCAGCCCTCAGCTTGACCCTCTCGACAGCCCATTGGCCGAAAGTTTTCGAAAAATAAGATATGTCGCCAGATTTATGGCTTTGTATCATCGCCGATTCAAAGAAGCCCGCCCTGAAGAGGACAGTTCGTTCATTCTGGCCGCTCAGATAAAGCTGGCAAGAATGACTGATCTTTCAAGTCCGTTTCTTATCGGAAAAATGATCAGTGTCGCAATCGACGGAATAGCAATTCGTGACCTGACAAGTCTTCTTGAAGACGATTTGCTTAACCAGACCGAACTTGAAAGAAGCCTGGAATTGATCAAAAGCTCTCTTGTTCTCGATCGGCCGGTCAAGGCGGCAATGAACGACGAATACATTTTCTTCAAGCATGCTTATGGCAGACTTTATTCTCAGGCACCTCTAGGTATGTGGGTTCTTGAAAAGATTTATGGTGATCCGTTCAGGCAATACCAGAACATGGCAACCCAGATGCTGCAAGACCCTGGTTACAAACTTGATATCAGCTTGTTTTCACACAACCCTGTTCTGGCGATTGCTTTCCCCAATTTTCGCAAAGCAAATGAGGTGGCCAGGCAAAAAGCTTGTCTTAAGGCCATTCTGATCGCTGAACTATCGCACCGGACAGGGCGAACTGTATCGGTGACTGACCCCTGGTCAGGACAGCCCCTTAAAACGAGGCAAAAAGATGGTAAAACTCAGTTTTACGGGGTCGGCCCCAATGGCATTGACGACAATGCAAGCGGCGATGATATTCTTTTGCCTGAAAACCCCGAAATCTGACCTGGTAAGTTGTTCTTAAATCGAGCGCCCCGCCTTGCCGGGGCGTTCGCTTCTTCCCAGACCTATCTGATTTTCCCACCAGCCGTCGAGATGCCCTGCGTTGGCGAGCTTTTTCAGCCGCTGGTGAATCTCGGGTTCTATCGGCTCCTGATTCCGGTTTGCCCAGGGAGTTCCCGGTATTGGCATGAAAGCGTGCATGTGAATTTTAATTCTGAAATGCCTGATCATGTCTTCCATGAAGCATAGCAGGTGAATTCTTTCATCTTCGGTCTCTCCCGGGTTGCCGATAATGAAGTCGACATGGGGAATATAGCCAAATTCACTGATCAGTGAAATCGCGTTTATCGCCTGTTCAAGATTGTGTCCGCGGTTCATTTTTGCCAGCATTTCGTCGCTTCCGGTCTGAACGCCCATGACTATGGTGCGGTTCACGGCAAACTGGCTGACAACCTTCATTGCGTCGCGGGTGACGAAGTCTGGGCGCACTTCTCCGGGAAAGCTGCCGAACTGAATTTCTGCCACACCGAAGTCTTTGACGGCCTGAAGAAGCTCGGTCAATGCTGCGACATTGGGTTGTCGCTCTGTTGAGCCATAACCGAAAGCGTTCGGAGTTAAAAACTTGATGCGCTTGCGCCGGGTCTTGATACGGTAATAGCTTTCAAGAACCTGCAGGACGCTTGCGACGCTACGATGATCGATTTTGCCGCGACAAAGTCTCGGAACCGCGCAATACATACAACCAAAGCGACAACCTCGGGTGATTTCTATTGGCGGAATGTAATCAATCAGCGGTGAAAAACCGGGGAAAAGATCGAGATTTATCTCCTGTTCTGACTGCCGATGAATTCCTTTTTCAAGATTGTTAGCCTGCCATTCGTTGAGCAATCGGGAAAAATCGATCTCGCCCATTCCACAAAAGACATAATCGAAGCCTGTGTTCAGAGACCTTTCGGGGTCAGCTGTGGCCTGGGGGCCGCCGGCGAGAAATTCCATTCGCGGCCAGGACTCTCTTAAGCGCCTGATTTCGTCAGAAATCTGTCCGTGATGCATCAGCATGAAAGAGTGGACGTAGAGGGTTTTGTCGCTGATCTGGTCGGCTGGAAACGGGTCGGTGCTTTCCCAGAAAATCAGGTTGAACTGGTCGAGAATTGGTCTTGGGGTCGCGCCAATAATCGCGCCCAGGCTGACCTTGTTGTAGTTCTGCAGTCTGAATAGAAGGGTTGGCTTGTTCATTGATAATAACTCAGCAATTAACTGCTGATAATTTAGCACTTTATTTTGCCAAAAAAAAGAGGGCTGCTGTAAATAAGGACTTTGCCTTGCGGTCGAAATGGTACGATTATTGCTTTAATTTAGTGCGAATATCAATTCTAGCGAGGAAACCATGAAAAAACGAAATATAATTTCGCTTCTGGTAGTCATGATTTTAGTTGCAGCATCTTCAGCATGGTGTGATCCGGTTGACGACCTGTTAAAAATAGACTCTGAGCTGGCAAGTCTGCCTCAGAACGAACTGTCACGCGCCATCCAGGACGAAAGTCGTCTTAAAGCCGAAGAAACCAAAATTTTCGCGAAAATTATCGAATCAAAAGAAGCGATCAAGAAGTTTATTAAGCTGGGCAACCGGTTTGAGTCAGGCTCGGCGTTTCGCTTTGTAACCAAACTCAAATTCGAAGTGAACCAGGAAAACCGAACCGATCTCAAAGCTTATCTTGACGACTGGAACGACACCTGGGGTAGCGATTTCGGCGCCACAATCAAAGGCAAAAAGAAAATCGCCTACATCTACGGCAACGAAGTGAATCTGATGGACGGCGAATGGCGCTATGCTCCTGACGGAAAAAGATTCTGGGTCAGCAATGAATACCCCGACATCATTCTTTCGCCGGCTGAATATCGTCGCTATGCCCAGAGTGCTTCAGTGGTGTATGACTGACCTGATCGGCAATCTGAACCTTACGAAAGCTGCCTTAACCCGGCAGCTTTTTTATTTCCAGTTTCTGAACGGAATTTTCGAAGTTTTGATTTTTACTTCGTCGAGTCGCTGGGCTTCGAGAAAGGTGCGCAGACTGTTGCTTGCCAGTTCCATGTGCGGGGAAGGGCCGACAACGATAGAATCGATGCAGTGATTTTTGTTTTCATCGATTATCGGAAAGTTGTAATAGGGAATCAGCGAAAACTCGCCTTCGCGAAATGCAAACCTGGGCGAGGCGATTTCAACCATCGAAGATACCAGGCGCCATTCTTTTTCTTCCGAAAAACTCTGGTCTTTGATGACCGGAGCCAGTTGGCAGATGTCGGTGTCGATGAGTCTCAGCATTTCCTGCTTTTTCAAGGATTTGTTGGCAAAGTTCTGGCACCACAAATCAATCAGGTATTTTACCAGCTCCTTTTGCAGAACCGGATCATAGACGCATGGCCACAAAACGAAGTTGTGCTTGCGGGCGATGCGCGTCAGTTCCTTGAGGTCGAAGCCTATGGCATACCCTTTGCCAAGGTTCCCATAACCGCGCCACTGACTTAAAAGGTCTTCCTGTGCGCAAAACGATGATATGCAGATGTGTCCCTGATCCATTATCTGCAGGTAGTCGCTTATTTCCTGGAGAATTGACCTCATCGCCGGCGTGTGAGAGTTGCTCAGCATGTTTTTCAGTTCTTGTTTGAGAATTTCGAAAGTCAGATGAATTTCGTTCTTGTCGTTAAGAAAGTGAATCTGGGTCGCCCACATTTCACGGTTTTGAATGATCCCGAGAATTCCTTTTTGCGTGGTGTAATGAAAGATGGTTTCCGGTGGGCTCTGGGGAAAAACCGTATCGTATAAATGCTTTTCGAAGTTGGCCTGCATTTGATTTCCTTTGCTTAAACTGTTGGTATTCTGCCAGCCAGCGGTCGATTTGTCTAACCCGAGCTTTCATTCTCGGGTTAGCTTACCCTGGCGTCAGATAACCTCTTTTGAAGAATCTTTTCTATCTGAAAAGAATAGCACAACCTTGATTCGTATTTCTGCCAATTCGTTTATTAATGGCAAAAATCGCATAGTCATAGTGAGTAGCTATTATAAGGATAAAAATGAAAAAAATATGCTTGACTGAAATTTAGCTATAGGTTATAATGACTTTCACATCATCCGCCGGGGTGGTGGAACTGGTAGACACGCACGTTTGAGGGGCGTGTGGCGAGAGCCATACGGGTTCAAGTCCCGTCCCCGGCACCGATCAAATCCTCGT
>JASURT010000213.1 GCA_030446435.1 Candidatus Ozemibacter sp. | reverse complement strand
CATGGCAACAAATGCCAGGCAGGTGGCTTGATCGGTGAAACCATCACTCAGAAAGACCTCATGATTCAGCCGAACCCGCCAAGATTCATTCGGGAAGGCGACAAACTCAGATTTACTGCAAAGGTTACCAACCTTTCTGAAGTCGAACAAAAGGGTAAGCTCAGGCTGACTCTGCAAGACCCGATTACAGATAAAAATCGTAATGCTGAATTCAAAATTAAAGAAAGCGTTTTTGAGTTTACGGTTCCTGCCGGTGAATCAAAAGGCTTCGGTTGGCTTCTCGATGTTCCGTTTACACCGGGAATGGTTAAATACACAGTCGTTGCCGCTACCAACTCACTATCTGACGGTGAAGAAGGCATGCTTCCGATTCTTTCAAGCAGAATCTTCGTGACAGAATCATTGCCACTGCCCATCAAAGGTAACGAAACGAAGAAGTTTACCTTCAAAAAACTCGTCGAATCGAAAAAATCAGATACGCTTGAACATCAGGGGCTTACGGTTGAAGTTACTTCTAATCCGGCCTGGTATGCAGTTCAGGCACTTCCATATCTGATGGAGTACCCGCACGAATGTTCTGAGCAGATTTTCAATCGTATCTACGCCAACCAGATAGCAGCGTTCATCGCAAATTCAGACGCGAAAATCAAAAAAGTTTTTGACACCTGGAAAGCTGATGAAGCACAAGGCGGCAAAGCACTCTTTTCTAATCTTGAAAAGAATGAGCATCTTAAGTCAGTCGCTCTGCTCGAGACTCCGTGGGTTCTCGATGCCAAAAACGAAACCGAGCAGAAACACAAAATCGGGGTTCTGTTCGATACCAACAGAATCGAGCATGAAATGAAATCAGCGATGAAAAAGCTTGCCGACTACCAGCAATCAGACGGAGGCTTCCCCTGGTTTCCTGGTGGCAGACCCAATTCTTTCATCACTCTTTACATCATGACAGGTTTCGGGCGAATGCGTCATCTTGGCGTTGATATCAATGTAGATATGGCGCTGAAATCACTGAATTATCTCGATCACTGGATAATCAAGGTTTACGAGGATGTTAAACGTATACCGGGTTATGAAAAGCGATGCAACATCAACCCAACCATAGCTCTTTACCTTTATGGCCGAAGCTTTTTCCTCAAAGAAAAACCAATTCCGGGTCTAAGCAAGCCCGCGGTTGAATTCTTTCTTGACGAAGCCCGCGAAAAATGGCTGCAGGTTGGTTCACGACTTGCGCAGGGTCATATGGCTCTGGCCCTGAAACGATTTGGCGACAAGAAGATTCCCGGCGATATCGTTAACAGCATCAGAGAAAGAAGTGTGACCGACGAAGAGCTTGGTACCTTCTGGCGCGAAAACGAACTTTCTTTCTGGTGGTATCGAGCCGAAATCGAAACCCAGGCCGTCATGATCGAACTGTTCGACGAAGTTGCCAACGACAGCGAAATGGTTGAAAACTGTAAAATCTGGATGCTGAAACAAAAGCAAACCCAGAACTGGAAAACCACCAAGGCCACCGCCGACGCTGTTTATGCACTGCTGCTGCGTGGCACCGACCTTCTGGCTTCCGACAAGCTGGTTGAAGTTTATCTTGCCGGAATACAGGTCAAACCTGAAAAAGTTGAAGCCGGAACCGGTTATTACCAGAAGATTTATTCAGGTGCCGAAGTTAAACCCGAAATGGGTAACATCGAAATGGTCAAAAAAGACGCAGGTATCGCCTGGGGCGCGGTGCATTGGCAATATCTTGAAGATATGAGCAAAGTAACCCCTCACGAAACCAATCTTAAACTGAAAAAGACTTTGTTCGTAAAAGAAAACACCGATAAAGGACCGACCATCGCCCCGGTCAAGGGCAATCTGAAAGTCGGCGATCTGCTTGTGGTCAGAATCGAACTCAGAACTGACCGCGATATGGAATACGTGCACATGAAAGATCAGCGCGGCAGCGGCATGGAACCCACCAACGTAATCTCAAGATATCGCTATCAGGATGGTCTGGCTTATTATGAGGCAACCAAAGATACTGCGACCCATTTCTACATTGATTATCTACCCAAAGGAACCTATGTATTCGAATACGAACTTCGGGTTCAGCATCAGGGAATTTATCAATCTGGTATGGCAGAAATTCAGTGTATGTATGCCCCAGAATTCAACAGTCATTCACAAAGCTTCGTCCTGAAAGTCACAGAATAATAAGGATTAAGAATAGGAGATGTCGCATAGGAACTAAAAACGGTCATTGAGCCAGAATTTTCTGGTCGAAATGACAATTTCGATATGATTCGTCCTATGGCCTCTCCGGGTTAAAGAAAAACCGGCACAGAGTCCTCTTTTAAGAGGTCGAAGTGCCGGTTTCATTTACCCTTTTACCGTTTTATGGCGTTTTGTGCAGGCTGTTAAATACTTCTTTTTCTTCACGATAAAGCTCTATAAGTTCTGCATTCTGTTCAAAGGCCTCGGGAATTTCACGAAAGACGTCTTCCGGGGTGATAATTGCCATTGAGACCCGCAAAGAACTTCTCAGCCAGCCTTCAGAATCGTAAAATTTTACCAGAGGCAGATTGCCGGGCAGTCTGAATTTTTCATTTGTTTTGCTGCGAGCGACTTTCCAGACAATGTTTTTCTGTTTTGATTTTTTGAGTCTTACTGCCTCACGGGTAAAGACACCGATAAACTTGATTTTGTTCAGCAAAGGCTGTGCAGAAAGCATGTCAAGATAAGTCGCTTCAAGAGCTAATTCTGGCCCATCAAGCTCACCGGGAAAATACACGGAAATCAGGGGCATGCCGCGAAGATCTGCGGCAAGGCGGTCGTTTTTCATGCGCAAAAGATCGGGTAAAAAATCAATTTCTGATCCGGCGGCTGAAACCGACGAGCTATCTGAAAAAGTAACTACTACCGGCAGTGAATGTTCAGATTCACCGGTACCGTTGCCGGCTTTAACCGTATATGTTGCCGTCATTCCTTCTGTGATGTTTTGCGTTACCACAACCTGGTTTATCGATGATGGCACATTGTAAATGCACCACTCGTTGTTTTCAAATACCTTGTAGTAAGTCGCGCCGTTAGCCACCGACCACTGCAAGGTGCAGGAAATAGATGAAACATCGGTGGCAGCCAGTATGGGGGTTGCCGGCAGAAGTTGCACGATGATCGTTTCAGAATCTTCAGATTCTCCGGAAGTGTTTACGGTTCTTACTTTTGCACTAACGGCTGTGCCGACTGGCAGCCCTTCGGCACGGTAATTCAAAGTGCCCGAAGCCAATCGCGCCACTTCTTCATCATTGATAAAAATAAGATATTCAGCGGCATTATCGACCGCTTTCCATTTCATACTGAACCAGGTCGGGCCAATATCGTCTTCAATAATTGTGAGAATCGGCGGTGGTGGAAGCAATTGAACCAGCTTCGATTCAGACTTGTATGACTCGCCAGTCTTGTTAACTGCGGTTACAAAAACGTTGAAGGCTTCACCGGGGGTTAGACCGGTAATTTCGGCTTTATTGCCAGGTTCATCGACTTCAGCGAGAAGAATATCAGGAAAACGGTAAACCCGATATTTCTCTGCGGTTTGAACTTGTTGCCAGATTATTTTGAAACTGGCAGAGCCAATGTCATACAAACTGACATTCTGCGGCGTCGGAGCGGCCATCAAAACATTTGTCGGGCTTGAAACCCCGACGACTTTTCCCTCATGATACGTTAACACCTGAACGTCATAGGTTCCGCCCGGCTCGAGCCTGGCCAGCTCGGCCCGGGTAATTTTGGTCGATGAACCATAAAGCGAGTGATTAATCTGCACCTGATAATGGGTTCGATCATTGAAATCCGGATAATTTGTCCAGCTGACTTTCATTTTATCGGGTAAAACGTCAGAAACCTGAGGCGGGGTGGCAAAGTAAATGGCGCTGTCGCCTTTATCCATGGCGTCTAGAAGCCCAATCAAGCCCAGAATAACCATTACCGAAGCAAGAACGAAACTGTTGAGCAAGGACCCCTGAATTCTCTTTTTCATAGTTCTCTCAACCTGGTTAAAACCTTACTGCTATATTTTGACAATCATTCAATCTATCTTCATCTATCTTCAATCTAAAAAGTTTATGCGAAGCACAAATCTTGTCCAGCGATTTTTTCCCGCCTCGATTCAACCCTTGATTTTTAATTGAACATCAAAACATTTTCAGCCAGAATTATTACCTCGAAATTTATTTTCTGGTAACGTAAAATATAAATAGATTGCAACCAAATACAGAAAGCAAATTTTCGTAAGGAGGAAAAGATGAGTAATTGTGACAACAAACTGCCATGCAGCTGCACTTATTCATGCAATAAACGCCACAAGTGCTGTGAGTGCGTTGCCTATCACCGGGAAAAGAATCAGATACCAGGCTGCTTTTTCAGCAAAGAGGCTGAAAAGACTTATGATAGAAGCATCGATGCGTTCATAAAAGATCAGATCAGATAATCTCAGATAAAAAATTTATTGAGGGAAATAATTAATGACAAGTTTTTTCTGCGCGTCATCGATCGTGATTTTCGGTGGTACCGGTGATCTTGCGACAAGAAAGCTAATTCCGGCATTGTGCCGCCTGCAGTCAGCCGAGCTTTTAATCAGTGATTTTCATATTTTTGCCACCGGCCGTTCGGCCATGAGCACTTCTGAATTTCTTGAAAAATTCACTTCGAGACAAAAAAGCGAGCTGCAGTCAGACCAGGCTTTCAAAAAGGGCTTTGATGAGCTGAAAGAACGAATCATTTATGTTCAGGCTGACCCAAAGGAAACTGGTGAAGCAGAAAATTTTCATGCAAAGATTGAAAAGCTTGAAAGCCAGGCGGCACCGGCCCGACTATTTTATCTGGCTGTGCCCCCTGAAAACATGAGCGATTTTATCGCACTGATAAAGCCGTTTTCAGCTAAAACCTCGAATACGCCCTGCCCGACCCGGGTGCTTGTCGAAAAGCCTTTTGGGCACAATCTCACCAGTTCGATTGAACTGAATAATCAACTGCTCGAAAATTTCAACGAAAACCAGATTTTGCGCATCGACCATTATCTTGGCAAAGAAGCGGTACAAAACATCTTGTTCATGAGATTCGCCAACGTATTTTTTGAACCGGTCTGGAACAACAAATACATAGACAACGTTCAGATTTCGTTTTCTGAATCAATAGGTATAGACAAACGCGCCGGCTATTTCGATAACACCGGCATTCTCAGAGACGTGGTGCAAAACCATCTGCTTCAGGTTTTGTGCATGGTAGCAATGGAACCGCCGCTATCAAATCAGCCGGGCAATATTCATCTCGAAAAAAACAAGGTGCTGAAAGCAATCAGAAAATTCAGTAAGCAGGATGTAGCAAATGAAACGGTTCGAGCAAGATATGTTGCATCTGAAAAAAACGGAATCAGGTTGAATGGCTATCTGGAAGAAGAAGGTGTAAAGCCCGACTCGAAAACAGAAACATACGCTGCCTGTCGCCTCTTTATAGACAACTGGCGCTGGAGCGGAGTCCCATTTTATCTTCAGGCCGGAAAAAGATTGCTGAAAAATCAGACTGAAATCTGCATAAGCTTCAAGCCTTTGCCACATTCCATTTTTAAGAATATAGACGGTACCATCGTGCCAAATCTGCTTTACATAAGAATTCAGCCCGATGAAGGCATTACACTTAAATTGAATTCGAAACCGCCTGGTATGCAGATCAAAGTAACCGACGTCGATCTGAAATTTTCTTACGAGAGCCAGTTCGGTTCTTATCGCCCTGACGCCTATGAACGCCTGCTGCTTGATTCTCTCAAAGGCGACTCTTCACTTTTTCTCAGCAATTCAGAAATCGAAGAAGCCTGGAAGTTCATCGATCCGATTATCGAAGCCTGGCAAGAAACTGAATCGCAACCTGTTCATTCTTACCCCGCCGGCTCTACAGGCCCGGCTGAGGCCTGCG
>JASURT010000212.1 GCA_030446435.1 Candidatus Ozemibacter sp. | reverse complement strand
AGTAGGAATCAGCGATGAAAAGCAGCTTTTTGTCGACGCGTCAACCAACCTGACCATTCTTGAAAACATGATTTTGATGGAATACACAAACCAGGCCAGGGCATCTGTGGCCAGCCTTACTACGAATCTTGCCGATTTTGAAAAGATGCTACCGGCCGCGGGTAAAAACACCGCCGATAATCTTAAAACCCGCCTTGAAGAACTGAAAAGCAAAATTTTACCGGGCAATGAACTGAAAAAGCTTGACCCCGAGGTTCTTGAAATCAAAGCAATGTTTGAAGAGCTAAGATCGCATATACTTATGAAAGAATGGTTCCCTGAAACCCTCGGAACCGGAAAGGACAAAACTGATGATTCAGGTAACCGTCATTAAAAGTCAGTCTAAATGTTATACCTGCGGCGAAACCGAACAAATCGTCGGCGAGATTGCCAAAGATTACCAGGGCAAGGTCGAGTTTCAGGTTCTGGTCGATGGCACCCCTGAAACAAAAAAGTTTGGAGTGGTAACTACCCCGGTAGTCGCCATCGGCAATAAAATTTATTCTATGGGCAAGCCCGTAATAAAAGAAAAGGTGCTGAACTGGCTGAAAAAAGAGCTCGGAGAATAATCGATGCTCGAACAGATTCAAAGTATGGTTAATGCTTTAATTGCACTTTTCGATCCTCTCAAAGACACATGGGTCTGGCCGGGTTTTGTCGAGGCGGGAAAGTTTCTCGGCACCCACCTGATTTCAGGTATGCTGCCGGCGTTTTTCATTGCCGGAGCAATCGCCATTTTTCTCGACAAGCAAAGAATTACCAAACTTATGGGCGCAAAAGCTAACCCGTTGATCGCATACCCTGTTGCAGCCTTGTCTGGCGGTCTGTTAACCGTTTGTTCATGCGGAGTTATTCCGATTTTCACAGGAATTATGCAGCAAGGCGCCGGTATCGGCCCTGCCTTTACCTTTTTAATGGCCTCGCCGGCAGTTAATCTGATTGCCTTGACCTACACCTATACTCTATTGGGAACAAAATATATGCTTTGGCGGGCAGCCCTGGTTTTCTTCAGCTCAATTTTCATCGGGCTGGGAATGCGCGCATTGTGCGACCAACCCGAACCACCCGAAGAATCTACGATGATAGTCGTTGAAGAAGAACCGGAAGCCACCGACACCCAGCTGGTAATTTTCTTTGCTCTGTTAATTCTGACGATGATCACATCTACCGGGGTATTAGACCCGGTTTTGCAAAGATTCAGCGGCGAATATTTTTCCACTCTGCTTATTCCGAGATTGCTGATCATTCTTTTTGAAGTAGCTATCATCGCCCTGATTTCTTACAAATGGTTCCATAAATACGAGATCATTCTCTGGATGAAAAAATCGAAAGACCTGTTTTTCATGATATTTCCAAAAGTTCTCGGCGGAATCTTTATTTGTGGTATAATCGCTGTGGCTCTGCCTTTGACCAGTTTCATCTCTTACTTCGACACAAATAATGTTCAAGGAAACTTGCTTGCATCGGTTCTTGGAAGTATCATGTATTTTGGAACCATTGTTGGAGTAACTATTGTTGCAACTCTCAAAGGCCTGGGTATGAACGATGGCCCCGCAATGACTCTGCTGCTTTCGGCCCCGGCCGTGAGTCTGCCCAGCATTCTGGCTTTGATACCGATCGCTGGAGCAAAAAGATCAGCAGTGTTTTTAATATTAGTAATTATATTCAGTGCCCTTAGCGGCCTGATTTTTGGGATGACTTTCTAGCCAAAGTTAAAATAGAGAAAGGAAATTTTATGGGAGACCATACAGTTAAAGACCTGGACAAAATTCAACAGATCATGGAGAACGGCAATTATGAAGAAGCCCGCCCCCTGATCAAAAAATATCTTGAAGACAAACCAAATGATCCAGTAGCCATAAGACTTCACGGCAACACTTATGCCTACACAGGTTTTCTCGGAAAAGCCAAGAAAATCTGGCGTGACGGTCTTAAGCTGTTTCCTCAAAACGTGGACCTTCTTTATAACTATGCTCTGGCACATTATCTTCAGGGTAATCTTTATTACGCAAAAAAGTTCTGGAAAAGAGCCCTTAAAGTATCACCTGAAGATTCTGAAATTTACTTCAATCTTGGTCAGGTAGCCCGCGACGAAGGCAAACTGAAAAAGGCCATTTCATACTGGGTTAAGGCCCTTAAACTCAAAAAAGACAATGTTGAACTGATGAACAACATTGGTGTTGCCTATGCAAGCCTTAACATGTTTGGCAAGGCTGCAATCTGGTATAAACGCGCGATCAAGAATGATAAAAACTATGCCCTGGCACACTTCAACCTTGCCAACGCGCTGTTTGAAAAGGGCGAACTCGAGCCTTCGCGCCAGCATGCAGAAATTGCAGCGAAGCTTGACCCGGCCTCGCATATGGAACCGGTTTCTGCCCTGGTAAAAAGAATTCAGGAAAAAGAAGAACATCTTGAAGCCCAGGCCCAGTAAAAAGCATTAAAAAAGTTAAAATCCTCTGATTGTATTGAATCAGAGGATTTTTCATTTCTGGCGGTTTTGCCGGATCAATTAAGATCTTTATCAAAAATCTCTTCAGGAAAGAATTCTGCCGAATCTTTTCTAATCTGCCCCATCAGTGCTGCTTCGCGGGTTCTTAGCTTCTTCATTTCATTCTCGAGCTGAATATTTTTAGAACGGCTGTTATTTAGCTCTTTTATACAATGATCATATTTTATTACCATTCGGGTCAGCTGGGTTCGCAGCTGCATCACTTCTTCTTCAACAGCCTGAAGTGATCTGTCAAAGCCAGAGTAAGGGTCAGGCTCAAAACTTTCTATTTCTTCTTCGTCTTCTTCCCAGGGTTCACGTTCTTTAATCAATTCGCAAGCTTCGTTAATCGTCAGGCTTTTGCCGGTTTCAAGCTGTTTAAGAAATAACAGCTTTTTAAAAGAATCTTCATCGAGATAAAGTTCTTTTCTGCCATCAGGAAGTTCGCAGGTCATCAGACTGATTTTTCCGGTGTTTTTTTGAATCAGCTTTTGCAGTTCATTTGGACTGATATCGATGATTTCTTGAATCTGAGCAATTGAATAGCGTTTTTCTTTCATTTATGGTTCGCCTTTTTCGATTGATAAAACCTATATCGAAACGACCGGCCATAAGATTTAGAATTAATTTTTCCGGTTCAGATACTCTATTCTTTCATGGGCAAGATGTTTTTCATATGCATCAGCTTTAGGATTCCTGGCGATTTGGCGATAAATCTCTATCGCTTTCTGCTTTTGCCCCAGATCTGAGTAGATTAGGGCCAGTAAACGATCGGTCCTGACTTCATGATCTTCAAATTCATAACTTTTTTTAGCGTATTCAAACGCAGCAACTTTGTCATTCAAACGGTTATACATTGCCTGAGCCGCATCATGAAAAAATCGATGGTCGTCAGGGTTCAATTCGCAGGCCAAAGCATAATCTTTGACCACCCTGTCCCGCATTTCATCGTCTTTCTGTTTTAAAGCCCGGTCAAGACGCATAAAGTTTTTCAAACTCCAGGCATCGAATTCATCTTCTTTCAAAGCAGTAATCGCATCTAAGGTAATAAGCAGCCTGTGATGGTTCGCCAGCTGAAAATTTGTGTCATTGTCAAAACGCATCCAGAGAAAGCCAACCGCAAGTTCTTTTAAATTCAGGGTTTTGATAAGCCAGGTCTGTATTCCTGAGTTGGTTTGTCCGATAGCCTTTTTGCGCGCGAATGAGCTTAAATAGCCTGCGCAAAGTATTAAAACAAGCAATGCTACGATTATTCTGGCAGCAGAAGCTCTCACATCAGGTTCTCCCGGTTTAATCTGTATCGGGCGATTTCCATAGCGATAAAAATCATGCTGAGTGCGTAAATCAACGCCACCATCTCATAATAAAAAGGAATTTCGCTGTTTTTAACCACAATATCTTTAAGATTGAACAAGCTCAAATCAGGCATCACTGCCCAGACCAGATCGAGCGCACGCCCAATCAGGCTTCCTTTCCATTCATAAACGGCTTCATGAAATGATGTGGTCATATGACCCACCAGATAGATTGAAAAGGTCAGCATGGTGGCGACAACATTCGAGAAAAAAACCGAAAAAGTTATCGCAAACGACCCCAGAGCCAGCAGTTCACAGAAATTGAGAAACAGCTGACGAAAAATTCCGAACTCGACAGGCACCCCAAGAACCAGCAAAGTAGAGATCAAAAGAAGTGACATGGCCAGGTAGTTGATTAATAGAGCCGCGCCCGAACCTGACCAGAGACCCCAAAGATATTTGGCCCTTGAAACATCGAAAGAAAGAGAAGCAACCAGCGTGTGGCGGCTTTTTTCATTCTGATAAATCGGCAGAATAACCAAAGCAACCAGAAACAGGCCAAAAATGTTGATCAATGATAACCCGGAATCTATTATCAGCGCCTTGCGATAGGCACTGTCGCTCGAACTGAGCATTGACATGAAAATGACCAGAGAAAAGAAATAAAATATGACCAGACTCAATGATCGGGCCCTTAAACAGCCTTTTAAAATCTGTCTGCCAATAATCAGAACTTTTTTCATCTTGCCCTGTCCTCCAGGCTTAGATCTGCCGAGTATTCAAGAAATGCCTTTTCAAGAACTTCCTGGTTGGCCGCCACATGCAGAATTCTCGATGAAGTCGACACAATCATGTTAAGCAACTTTTCGCTTTCATCAACGTCTTTGACCACAAATCTGGCCATCAACTCTTCTTTCTCTTTCATTTCAAACTCGGCCAGAAATTTTTCATAAACCTCGTCATTCGGGCATGAAATCTCGTAAACATAAGGGAACGTGCCTTTTTCGAACTCTTCGCGGTTGAAAATTTTCTTTAATCTTCCGCCCATGAGAAAACCGACTCTGTCGGCCATTTTTGCCGCGAAGCTTACCGCGTGCGTGTTGATAAAAACAGCTTTGCCGGCCTTCTTTCTACTGATTACGACTTTTTCGATAAGGTCCTGACCCAGTGGATCAAGGCCGATTACCGGCTCATCCATAATCAAAAGATCGGGGTCATTCAAAAGAGCCCGTGCCAGATTAAGGCGTTGCAACATTCCTTTTGAATATTGAGAAAGCTTTTTCTCGCGGTGACGCACAAGGCCTGTAAGTTCAAGCAACTCTTCAATTCGCCCGCCCTTATCTGAAATTTCAGCCAGATCGGCAAAATAGTTCAGATAGCCTGAAACCGTTTCATAATCGTAAACAACCGGCTGCTCTGACATGAAGCCGATTCTCTTTCGGCCAATTTCGCTGTCTGGGCTATGACCAAAAATTTCAACCCTGCCTTTGTAACCACGAAGAAAATCAAGCAATATTCTGATCAAGGTCGTTTTGCCGGCACCATTATGACCAAGCAAAACAAAAACTTCGTCAGAAGAAATTTCGAGGTCGATCTGATCGAGAATCTTGTGTTTTTCGGTATAGGAATAATCCAGTTTATCTATCCTGATTATCGGTTCCATGGCTGATCTTCACCTCTCTCTGCTTTCTGAAAAATGATATAACACCGAGAAAAGACGCCAGCAAAAACATTGCCAGGGTTCGTTTTTTCAAAATATCGGCTTTAACCTTCAATGTTTCGTATTTGGTTACTTCAAGTTCTTTCGTATGATGCGATTCGTCGTGGTCATGACCGCATATCGGACATACATGGCCATAATTATGGTGATGTCCCTGCTGATGGTGGTGATGATGGTGGTTGACATGATCAAAAATTTCATCATGCGTATGATGATGCTGTTCGTTTTCATGCTCGTGTTCGCAGCTGTGCATGACCGATGACCGGGGGCCCTTTTGCTTATTCTGATCTGTATTAACGAAAGATTCTTCAGGCAATAAAGAATTTTGTTCGAGTTCTGGCTGACCTGAAGCCGGCGATAAAAAACTCATCGCCACGAAAACCAGGCAAGCAATGTAGCGCGATATCCCTGTCATAAGCTGTTCCTCTTGAGGTATTATAATAAAATACTTCGGTTTTTTTCAACTACAAAA
>JASURT010000034.1 GCA_030446435.1 Candidatus Ozemibacter sp. | reverse complement strand
TAAGGAGCCTGATAAACTTCGGCAAGGCGAAGCGCTTCTCGGGCACCTTTGATAAAATTATCAGTTACATCCTGGCCGCTCTTATTAACAACCCGGCCATTTCCGGAAAATACCTTATCTGCGCTTGCCTCAAGTTCAGCGGGAATTCTGGGTGTCGGCAACCCGCCCAATTGCTCCGGGCAAACCGGGAGAAAAAACCAGCCATCGGCCACCGCCCTGGCAATGAAAACATCAAGCCCCTCCTGCCATGCAGAAGAGGCTTCGCCTTTATAGTTACAGTTCACACCCAGCAAACAACTGCTGATTAAAACGACCTTATTCTTACAGATCATTTTCGTCTGAAGCAGGTATCGGCAAATCTTTCCTTTGGGTGCCGACCTTTTTTGCGCTGCCAACCTTACCGGTTTTCTTCGGCTGAACTTTTTCGCCCTTTGGTGCGGCTGAATCTTTCAGAATGATAGATTTCTTCAATTCACCATTGGAGTTTTGCCCGAGAATACCTTTACTAAGATCTGGCGCCTGTGAATGCTGAGAAACCAGCGCTTCTTCTTTACTGATAGAAGGAAAGTTCTGCTGAACCTGCAGAACCGCCGGGCCGATCAGTAACACCGAAATACTGGGAAAAATGAAGAATACCAGAGGAACAAGCAGCTTAACCGGCAACTTGTTCACTCTCTCTTCGGCGAGAATCATTCTCTGGTATCGCATCTGCTCGGCCTGCGCTCTAAGAGTGGGTCCAATTTCGGCCCCAAGTCTCTGGGCTTGTATCAGAGAGCTGACAAAAGAAAAGAACGAAAGAACTCTGACGCGCTCGGCCATGTCTGCAAGCGCTTCTTCGAGACTTTTACCAACCTTTATATCGGCCAGAAACATTTTGAATTCAACAATGATATCAGTGTTTCTCTGCTTTTCGACAACTTTGGCAATACCACCGGTCAGGTCGAGACCAGACTCGATCGCCAGTGAAAGCAGATCGATAACGTAAGGCAATTCGAACTCGATGTTTTTCTGACGTTTGCGAATCAGGTGCGCCAGATAAATTCTGGGAAGGCGGAAACCGATCGGCAACAAGAGAATCAAAACCAGCCAGCCCAGCATTCCCAGGGCAATCGGATTGATGAAAATAACCAGCAACAACAGAAAAAAGATTGCTGACAATTCCATTATGCCGATGAATTCTTCTGGTGAGAATTCATTGGCCTTATTTGAAGCTTCAAGCAAAAATTTGGTTTCAAGACGAACCTTATTGAACCATTCACCGGGTATAGTTTTGTTCAAAGCGGCAAATGGGGCAAGAATCGGTCGCAAAAGCTTCCAGCGGCTGCGGCCACGAGCCCTTGCCTCGTTGGTATTGATCATCGCATCTTCTGCATCCGGAAGAATCGAAGCAGTCATGCGATTGATAAAAAGAAGCCCGACAATTGCTGCGGTCAGAGAGAGAATAAGAACGATCTGACCATAGGGGTTCTGAAGCATCGGTAAAAGATACTGCGGATGGAAGGTTGTGATAACGATAGCCAGAACCAAAGGTATAGACCCGACCAGGTTGCCCGAAAGCCTTGCGTGAGCGGTACCAGCCACAACTTTGCCCATGATTTTCTTTCTTTCGGCTACGGTCAATACGATCTGGCGATACAGATCTTCAAGGTTTCCACCGGTTTCCTGCTGAAAGATCGTTGCATTAACCGCCAGTTTCAAATCAGGACTGGGAACTCTGGCTGCAAGGTTTGCCAGGGCTTCGACCATGGGAACCCCCAGTCTTCTTTCCTGAACCAGTGAACGAAATTCGTTACAGATAGGAGGAGGCGTCGATACGGCAACGAGCTCAAATGCCTGATCGAGGTTGCGGCCGGCCTTCAAACTCGAGCTGATCATCAAAAGCACTTCGATAAGCTGATCTTCGAGACTTGCGCCGGTAACACTCTGCAGATATTTTGACCGGCGACCTTCTTCCTTATCTTTCGCAGCCCCTTTAAGATCAAGTGAAAGATCGAGCTGATCTTCCAGAAAAAAGTAAATTCCAACTATTACGCCAAGAATGGCAATTATTTTTATCGCCGGAAATAAAGTCATCTTTCAGCTTCCTCCTCAGTCATTTCAACCGATTTAGTTTTAAACATATGGGCATGCTGTTCCAGAAATGTGCCAGGAATGGCTTTCATGAAATCAGGTATAACCCCGGTGGGCAAAATATCACCGATAACACGGCCGTCTTCGTCGATCCATTTTTTCTGAAACTTGAATAGAGTCTGTGTTTTGATCACCGTATCTTCTATACCGGTAACTTCTACCACTTCAAGAAGTTTTCGATTACCGTCGGCAAGGCGACCATTCTGAATCACGATGTTTACAGAGCTGGCGATCTGTTCTCTTATTGCCCGCAAAGGCAGATCTACCCCGGCCATCAAAACCATTGTCTCTAGTCGCGCCAGAGCATCGCGGGGCGCGTTTGCGTGCAAGGTGGTCAAAGAGCCATCATGCCCCGTATTCATTGCCTGCAACATATCGAGAGCTTCAGCACCACGACATTCGCCGACAATGATGCGATCGGGTCTCATACGCAAAGCATTTCGCACCAGATCTCTGATGGTTACCTGGGTCTTGGCTTCGGTTCCCTGTTGCCTGGCTTCGAGGCGGCCGAGGTTATTCTGACTCAGTCGCAGTTCAGCCGAATCTTCAATACAGATTACGCGCTCACTGGGCAAAATATAATTTGACAATACATTCAAAAGAGTTGTCTTGCCTGAACTCGCGCCACCAGAAACGATAATATTCTTTTTCAGATGAACGCAAAGCTTGAGAAACTCTGCCAATTCAGGGGTCAAAGTCTTGAACCTGTAGACCAGGTCATCCATGCCATAAGGAATTTTCGAAAACCGCCTGATTGTAATCATTGGCCCGGTTAATGAAAGAGGGGGAATGATGGCATGAACACGAGAGCCATCAGAAAGCCTGGCATCTACGTAGGGGGTTCTTTCGTTGACGGTTCGACCGACGGGCATAAGAATTCGCTCGATTACCGTGCGAACATGATCGGCATTGGTAAATTTTCTGTCAGTCAGCATCAGCCGGCCATTTTTTTCAACGAAGACTTTGTCGGGGCCGTTCACCATTATTTCATCGATTTCATCATCGCGCATGAATTCTTCAAGGGGGCCAAGACCAAGAATTTCGTCGATAAGATATTTCTTTACTTCAGATTCAGCATTGTGGCCCGGTATTTCAGGTGGTGGAGCTTTTTTGAAGGCTGAATCTATCTTTTCTTCGACGTGATCACGCAATTCATGATCAGAGATTCCATAACGCTTTTCGAGTTCGTTTACCACTTCTGAGCGTAACTTTCGCAGATATTCCGCAAGCTCTTCGGGGAATGGATTGAAACTGTGTTCGACTTCACCAGGCATACAGCCAAGCGCCGGCAATTTGATCGCTTTTTCCACCAGCTCTTTAAAGCATTCATCCATGTGGTCGTCTTCATTGGCACCGGTAATTTCTTTGCCGAGAGGTATCGAATGTTCAGGGTCGAAAAGACTGGTTTCTTCTGTGCCATGTTCTGAATCTACATGGTTTCTAAGCCAGAATATTTTTTTGGCTACTTCATCACGTCGCTCTGCCTCTTCGATAAACTTCTGGGCAAATGAAGGCGAAGGCGGCTGCGAGGTGTACACATAAAAAAGCACGTCCGCGCGGTACAGCAAAAATGTCGGCACAGGTGTCATCTGAAAAGGAATATCGAAAACCACATAGCCTTCAAGGCTCTCGAATCCTTTCATGAAATGATGAAGAGATTCGCTTAAATCATGCTCATTGAGATGAAACCTGGTTTCGAGAGTCTGGCCCTGATGGTTGCCGCAAAACGGAATATAATAAATCCCATCTTTTTCAGAAAAGAAGCGAATTAAGGATTTGGGGGTCATTCCGGCCCAGTTTCCTGTGTAATAATCCAAATAGCTGTTTCTCGCCGAGAATTCGTCTGAAAAAGTTTCGCAAATTACCGAAGGTTTTAAAAAATTATATTCAACCAGCGCTACAGGTTTGCCGGTCTTTTCTCGCAATGCTTTTGCGAAAGCAAGCGAAATAAAAGACTTGCCTATACCGCCCTGAAAACTCGTTATAACGAAGTTTGACGCACAAGACTTATCTTTTCTCATAGCCCCTCTTTTCTTCAAACTTATTCAACCACAATGAAATTAAACTGTCAATCTGTTACAATCTTTATGAAAACGAACAAACAGCATGGAAGGAATTTTGATGAATCCAGCCATTTCAGTGGAAGATCTCAGCAAGAGCTTCGCCGGAAACCGGGTTGTAAATGGAATATCTTTCAGGGTAGAGGCCGGCGAAATATTCGGTTTTCTCGGCCCCAACGGAGCGGGTAAAACCACCTCTATCAGAATGATGATCGGAGAGATAAGTAAAGACCAGGGGTCTATTGAAATCAAAGGCCTGTCGGTACCCCAGAACATGGCTGAAGTAAAAAAGCTTATCGGCGTGGTTCCGGACAACCAGAATTTATATGACCGTCTGACCGTTCGTCAGAATCTCGAATTTTTCGCAGATCTCAACAATGTCGAGCATTCACGAATCGACGAGATTCTCGAAAAGGTTTTTCTGACCGAGCATCAGCACAAAGCGGCAACCAATCTAAGTCGAGGGCTGCGACAACGAACCCTGATCGCCCGGGGTCTTTTGCACAAACCCGAGATTTTCTTTCTCGACGAACCGACTTCTGCACTTGATCCGAATTCGGCTCTTCTGATACGTCAGCTTGTAAGAGAACTGAGAAATCAGGGTACCACGATTTTTCTCACCACTCATTACATGGAAGAAGCTGACGACCTTTGTGATCGTCTCGCCATAATGCACCGTGGCAATATTGTTGCTTGCGGTAATTCCAGCGATTTAAAAAAGAATTATGGCCGCGAAAGTATTCTTATGGATTATCAGGAAAACGATGTGATTAAAACCGCCGAGTATTCATTAACTGACGAGCAGCAACGAAAAAAGGCAGCTGAACTTCTTGCTTCAGGACGAATTTTGAAAATTCACTCACAAGAAGCCAGTCTCGAAGAGGTTTTTCTTCGGGTAACCGGCTCAGAGTGGCATGAATCCGAGGAATCACAAAATGAGTCTTAAAACGATTTTTGCCATTTTCAAAAAAGACGTTATCGACGGCAGCAAGAACTACCAGATTGTTCTGATGGTTTTGACACCCATAATTCTTTCTTTGCTTTTTTCAAACGTCATGTCAGGTTCGAGAAAACAGACGGCTCTGCCCGAAATCGGCGTGATAAGCAGCCCCAAACAACCCCTGATAAATTCTCTGACCGAAAAGGGTCTTGGCAAAAAGATCGTTTTTTTTGAAAATCGCCAACAACTTGAATCTGCAATTCTCGAAGGCAAAGTTCGCTTTGGTATCATACTGCCTGAAGTCATTTCAACCCGAACCGAGTTTAAAGGCGGCCTATCGGTGGTGTTGCTTTATCCACCGCATATTCCTGATTTCGGTATAGAATCGCTTAAGACCGCTTTTGAAAGTGAGATCAGACAACAACTGCATCTAACCCCGCCGCCGCTACCGTTTGAATTCAAAACCGAAGCCGTTTCGGGCAGCAACAGCAAAACCGGAAGCCTTTCTGATGGCATGTTTCCGATGCTTATTCTGATGTCGATGGGCATGATCGGTTTTCTGGCTTTGCCTATGGCCATTGTCGAAGAACGTGAAAAAGGCACTTTGAATGCAGTTTTTCTCACCCCTGTAAAAACTTCTGAATTCATTCTCGGCAAAACTTTCTTCAGCTTTTTCCTCGCACTTTTCACTATTTTGACAATACTTACCATCAATGGTAAATGGGGCGACAACAACATTCTTCTGCTATGTTTCGTGTTTATGGGAATTCTGATGACGATTTTTATCGGCCTGATCATCTCTCTTTTTGCAAAGTCTCAGGGCTCGGTAAATGCTGTCGGAACAACTCTTTTTCTCTTCTTTCAGATGATACCGAGTTTGCAACAATCAAGCGAAATCATTGCCAAAATCGCCCCCATCATTCCTTCAACCTATATTTTTTCAGGTATACGAAAAACCCTGTTTCTCGACCTGAACAAAGTTGATATAAATTCAGATATTTTTACAGTTGCAGGATTAACCTGCCTGACTTATTTTATTTGTTTTGTTTTATTTAAACTAAAAAAAGCCGATAAGTAATATGAGGCTTGAAATAATACGACAATTTAAGTAAGCTTCTACAATATACTAGACAGGAAAAGACCGTGTGAAACATCTTGCTTTTGACGAAATTGTAAGAAATCTGCTTGTTTACCTTAAAGGGCAGATTCCTTCACTAAGCTCAAAAACGACCAAAGAGGAAATACTAAAACAGGTTCAAAACATTACCTTTACGCTCAGAACCACTATCGTTCAGCTTGAAGGCGCTGCTTACCACGACCCACGCGGCACAGAAGAGTATGCTCACCTCGAAAAAGATCTCGAGGCTCTGAAGCAGACCAATACGAAGCTTGAAGAGTCGCTGTTCCTCGAAATGAACAAAACCCAGGAACTGAACGAACGACTTTTCAGCCTGAACAAAGATTTAGATGCAAAGCGCGAAGAGTTAGAGCAACTGACAAAAGAGCTCGAAAATACCCGCAAAAAAATTGAAGAGCTCGAAAAATCGCCAAAAGAGATTATTAAAGAAGTTCAGGTTCCGGTTGAAGTTCCCGTTGAAGTACAGGTCCCTTCAGTAGACCAGAGCCAGTTAAATGAACTTAAAGAAACCATCGCTGAACTCGAAACCCGACTCAGCAAAACTGATGAAACCAACAATAATCTTAAACAGGCTCTGCAAAATAAAGAAATCGAACTGACCAAAGCCAAAGAAACCCTTGTTCAGGCGATGGAACTCGATAAATCTGAAATCGAAAACCTTAAAAGTCGTCTTGCCGATGCAGACGCAATGACAAATGAGAATACCACCCTCAGAGCAAGAATTGGCGAGCTTGAAGCAGAACTGAAATCTCTGCCCTCTCCCGAGGTTTTCAAGAACAATATCGCATCTGCGGAAGCCAAAATTTCTTACCTTGAAAGCGCATTGAGAGAATCTAACGAAGCTCTTAAAGAATTTCAGGAAAACGACAGAAAACGAAATCCAGAAATTCTCATTCAGGAAAAGGAAGAACTGCAACAAAGAATTATCGACCTTGAAGCTACTTTGCGCAGCCTTATTAACGCCAGAGAAAGCAGCAGTAAAGCCGAAAAGTTCGCCTTTACCCCTGAAGAATGTATTTTTCTTTTCGAAACCCTTTCGACAACTGCGAACCGACTTAGCCTCAGTCCTGAAAATCGTGATATTTTCCAGAAATCAAAAGACGCGATCAATATTCTGCAACAGTCTAACGCGATTCAAAAAGTTCTTTCTGTGGGCCAGATTTTTGACCCCAAACTTCATAAAGCAGTTAAATCTTATCGAAGCGAATTTTTACCTGACAATACAGTACTTTACGAAGAAAACCCCGGCTTTATTTCAGGCAATCGTCTGATTCAAAGGGCCCTTGTCTGGGTCGGCAAATCAAGTTTCACCTGCGGAGAGTGTAAAAACCCCTGTCGCAGCCACGAATTTTTCTGTCCGAAATGCGGCCTTGAACTGACTGCACCTGACGGAACGAGCAAACGAGATTTAAGCATGCACCCGACCGATGTCGAACCCAACCTTCCGCTGCTCGATGAACTGATTCACCAGAATAATTACAAAGCGGCCAATGCCCTGATAAAGCACATTTCTCGTGAACACCCCGACAACCCTGAAATCACCAAACGACAGAATCTGCTGATCAAGGCTGAAAACACGGCGGTAAGTTCATGATCGAAGAAAACGAAGATTTAAACACATCTGAATATTCTGAAGAATCAGAAAATGATGAAAACCCGGCCGAAAAAAGCACTTTTCTCGATCGGGTCGAAAATGAATTCGACTGGAACCTTATCGGAATAGTCTCAATCTGGCTTTTTCTTTTTGCCACTGCTTTTCTGATATTTTAGCTTTTTACCCGCTAGAATTCTTCTGTCTTAAAGCGCTTCAGCTGCAATTTTTCAGGTGCGAGCGAAGCAACTTAAAATCACCTTTCGTCATAAAGCCAAATTTTAACTTCATTGTTAAAACCGTCTATTTCAAACACTGTTTCAGCGCTTCCTGATGATTGTCGGTAATAGCCTCTTATTCCATTGGCCGGCAAGGAAACATCAAAAGAATTGCCGGTTGCCAGCTCTGAAGGCACAAAGCCGGGCAAACCCACGCCAGAATAACTGCCGCTGAGGTTAAGACCATTCATACCGTATTCCTGAGGGTCTTCTGATTGATAATCGTTAACGTAAAGGCTTACGGCCCAGCGAGATAAAGTCTGGGTAAAATCTTCACCCGTTACCGTTTCAACATTCTCTATGCCGGTTCGGCTCGAACGCACCAGAGCCCGGGTAATCTCGCGGTATGTGGTGCCGTATCTGTTTTCCTGGGCAAGAAAGCGAACGAAAAGATAAGAAAGCCCATAGCTGTTGATACCGTTCCATTCGGTCAACGAAAGATTGTTGAAGTTTTCCTGTGACAGCTTGATCAACAAAGCCGTATTCTCATCACCCTGCAAAATACCGTAGCCGCAGACTTCTTCAGAGTATTTTGACAAACCCTCATTCAACCAGGTCGCTTCAAAAATACCAGGTCCGGCATTGTTTCTTTTCTGCCAGAAATTAACCATGTGCTGAAATTCATGGGCCATGGTGCCATATCTGGTAATGTCACTATCAAGACTGTACTTCAGATAAAAGATCTTGCGGCCGTTACTTTCTTTTAACTGAACATCATTGGGGTCATTGGCAAAAAGATCGGCGCCATAGAAGATACCGGCGATTCCAGAACTCATCGAATCAGTCAGAAGAATGGTCAAACGACTTTCGCCGTCAGGACCCACATCGGGCTCATTACCAAAAACGTCTCTGACCTTTGGCAGAATGCCTTCTTCGAACTTCTTTCTGACTTCTGAAATCAACACTGATGAAGGGCTGTCAATTGCATTGTCAACATACACATAAACATTTTCAGTCAAACCATAGCAGGTAGCATCAATGCGATTACCAGGGTAAGCAGTCGATGTGGCAATCGAACCATAAGCCGGTATGTAAAAGCTTTGCTCGGTTCCAACTGTTTGAGAAGCCCTTAAGCTTGTTCTCAGACTTGATCTGTCTGTCATTATTTTTGGAAAGGGCCTATCAGCCAGCAATTTTTCGAATTCCCGAAATGCCGCGCGACCGTCAGATTTCAACCAGTCATTCTGTATGTTCGCCCTAATGGTATAGTCAGCTGAAGTCTGCCCTGACACTACCACAGCGTAGGACTTTCGCCCTGAAACAAGTTCAGGAACCGAAACTTCGATCGTATCACCCGCGCTTGCCGACATGGGGAACGCAGTCGACTTGAAGCCGGCAGGCACCGGCAAATCTGATTTTATCGTAAATCTGCAGGTTTTGCCTTTAAGCA
Source organism: Candidatus Ozemibacter sp. (assembly GCA_030446435.1). Classification (GTDB taxonomy): domain Bacteria; phylum Muiribacteriota; class Ozemobacteria; order Ozemobacterales; family Ozemobacteraceae; genus DYKG01. The sequence goes on along the minus strand of JASURT010000034.1, from coordinate 12,341 downwards.
TAAGGTTACCGGCCAGGTCGCGTACAATATTGTCAGCAATGACGAACTTATGATAACTGCCCGGCAGCCAGGGTTCTTTAGGCCAAAATCTTGCTGTTGCTTCGTTTTCCCAGGTCCAGGTTCCTTCCGTTGCCGGGACGAAACTAAACGCTGACAAAGCCACAGACTGGTTGACCGGTTCATTGAACACGACTCTGACTTCACCCTCATAGGCAACATCGACTGAGTTGTCTTCAGGCACGACCGAAACGATTTCGGGGGCAATCAGATCTGAATCGGTATTGGTGAAAAAACTGAAGATCGGCGATTGAACTTCATGTTCAGCAGAGTCACGGGCTACTATTTTCCAGTAATACTGCTTGCCTTCTACGAGTTCGGTAGATAGCGCGTATCTTTCGACCTCAAGACCGTCAGCCAGTAAAGCCACTGGCGGCGAAACCACGTCGAGATAAAAACTGTAAGTGACTTTGTCGCCGTCAGAGTCCCCGCCGGTCCATGAGAAGACTGGCTGCAAAGAGACATTTGCCGATGAATCAGCAGGATAAACTGCTTCAGGAACGTTTGGCTGCAAATTGACCTTTTCGGTGGTCGTGAATGACCATACCGGCGAATTTTCATTCGTAAGCCCACGCTCGTCACGCGCTATTACCTGCAGATAATAGCGTGTCGAATTATGCAAATACGGTGAAGGGGTATAAACCGGAGCCGAAATGTTTTCGCTTACTTTCGCCAACGGAAACTCGCTACCGAGATAAACGTCGAAGGTAACGGCATCACCATCGGGGTCATTAGCTTCCCATCTGGTTTGAACGTCGATAGAAATGTTCGTCGCGCCACTCGCGGGGTACAACAACACGGGATCTTCTGGCGCTCTGTTTGGCGGAGCATAGGTCATAAACTGCCATACAGGCCCGGGCGTTTCTTTACCGCGATTATCTGCTGCAATAATCTGCCAGTAATAAGTTTTGCCAAGTTCCAGATCAGCAAGCTGAAAGCTGGTCTGCCTGGTCATAGTCGCCAGGGCAAGATTCGCCGAGTCTTCGCCTATATAGAAAGAATAGCTGATTACGTCGTCCAGATCCGGGTCTCCGCCGGTCCAGGAAAATTGTAACGAAGGCAGCTGGTCGATCGCCAGGTCTTCGGGGAAAGGATTTGCCGGTTGATAAGGTGCAAAGTTGTTCAGATCACCAGTGGCGAACTGCCAGGTTTGCGAATCTTTAGAAATTGCCCCGTATACGTCACGGCAGATAATCATCCAGAAATAGGTGGTATTTGCCTTTAAATTTACCAGCTTATAGGTATTTTGCGTGATGTCTTCAGCTACCAATACAAGTTCATTGCCACGTTCGGCAAGAAAAACATCATAGGTAAGATTGTCGTTATCAGGGTCTGAAGCAGCCCATCTAAGCACAACCTCTGCGCTCATGTTAGTTGAAAGATTTTCAGGCCTGGGGTCAGTGGCAGCATAAGGAGCGTGATTATTGGAGTTCGGAGGCAACCCGCCACCAGCAAGAATATCGAGCATCAGCACACATTTTGTCTCTGCGCCTTTTGAATCTTTCGCGGTCAAGGTTATCTCTACCTGACCGTCGGTAGGCGGCGCAGTAAAAACAGTACTTGCACCGGAATTCTGTAAAAAATAACCTGAACTTGCTTTCCAGATGTAGCTTATCTGGTCTCCGTCGGGGTCAAAGCCGTTTGCAATCAAATTACCCTGCCCATTGGTCTTAATGGTTGAAAAGCCCTGCTCGATTTCGACAATCGGAGCACGGTTCGGGTCGACCGAAGTAAGCGGGGTCAGCTTGACATAAAGTACAGCAGCCTTTTTGCTGTCAAAGCCAAGCAGAAAATTATTGTCGCGATAACCCGCCGCCTTGACCTTTGCCGGCCAGATGCCCGTGGGCAATGGCCCTATTTCAATTTCACCACTTGCAGAAGGCATATAATCACGGCCCCAGACGGTTATTCTCGCACCTGTGACCGGGGTGCCGGTTTTAAGATCACTGATGTTAACGCGAACTTTATGTGGAGCCGGTAAAAGCTGAACCGGGTTGGTGATCAACAAAGTGGCGAATTCACCAGTTAAATTGATTTGATCACTTTTTTGTTTGTAGGCTGTTATGCCCGAAACCAGCTCGGCGACAAGATGATATTTGCCCGCAGGAACATTTTTGATAATGAATTTGCCGGTTTCATCAGCCTGGGCATAATATTCAGGTTTCTCTTCAACGAAAACCTTCGTGCCTTGAACCGACATCATCAGTGGGCGCAACGAAGAAATCCCATTGGCCGATATTACCGGAGCCAAAACTTTGCCTTCGATATCTGATACGACAGTTACGGGCGTCGGCTGTATCCAGTCACCGAGACCGCCGTCACTGCTTCCGCAGCCGGAAAAGAGAAACAGAACAATCGCACAGGCAAAAACAATCGCGAATTTTGCTTTCATTTAATCTTGAAAATTTCCTTGAAACATAATGTATTTAACTTTAAGAACCCAGAACCTGATCGATCAAATCACGATTCTCTTTGGCCTGATCTCGCATTTCGATTGTATCGAGCTTGGATCTGCCCTGCGTAATAAGTGATTTTACGGCATTGTAAGCCTGAATCTCTTCGTCTTCATCACCAAATTCGCCCATCCAGTCAAGGCTTATTCGATCGTAAGCGTCTTTTAACTCTCGCGCCTCTTCCTGCAGCTCTTCGTTTTGAGAAGCGCTGATAGTCTGGGTGCCGGATTCGTCTTCATAAGTCTGATCTTGCACTTCGGTAACGAGATCGATCATCATCGGGCTCTCTTCAGCATCGGGGTTGTCTTCTTTTGCTTTTTCGTTAGCAGCTTTGATGGCCCGGTCCTGGACTTTCAGATCATAGGCCTTTTTATAAAGCATTTTGTCTTCCTGCGACATGCTGCTCCAGCCAGATACCGAGCGGCTCAGGAAAGATTCTTCCTTACCTTCGGCGTAAGTTTCGAGAGCATTTACCGCTGCTTCGACTTCTTCCTGGGTATCGGCATCTTCAAGATCATCTTTCATGTCGGCGACTTTTTCGCCTTCACTGTCGCTCCAGAAAGCGAGAGTGTCGAGAAAGTCGTTACCGGTTTCGGTGTTGTTAATATTGTCGTTGATGTTATTAAAAGCTTCATTGGCCTGATTATACAATTCATTCTGGGTGTCACGCATACCTCTAAGCTGGTCAGGATCGAGGTTTTCAAGCTGCTCGAGTGTAAAGGCTCCGCCGGGGCCAAAATTAACATCCTGACTCGAATCGTTGACCATTACTTCGTCTGTTTCGAGTTTTGCAAGGTCGAAGTTTGAAATGTAGGTTTTATTGGTATTCTTATAATATTCGTCACGCATTACCAATGAAGTGCGCTCTATGTGATACATTTCGTCGCGACTGCCGGCAATTCTTTTCTTACCGGTAATGGCCACGTCGAGCATGGCTTCTCTGCCGGCCTTGAAATCTTCATCGGTCGATTCAAGGTCGGTTGCGCCGAGACTGGCCTCGTCTACTGCTCTGGCTATTATCATAGAGTCGACATTAACGGAAAGAATGTCGAGACTGTCGTCGGTTTTTCGGGTTAGCAAGCCGTTTTTAAGAGAATATTCAACTTTTGTAGTGGAATCCTGGGCGATTTTTTCGTCTTCGGTTTCGATAAAGCGATCAAAACTGATTTTCATTGCGGTTCCATCAGCGCTTTGTTCGCCGGGCGGCGCTTCGAAGGTGCCTTCTCTAATTGCCTTAAGATCTTTGGCAAGGTGATTTGCAGCGGTTCTAAGCTCGTGCTGAAGAGTCTGTTTGGCATTTGACCTGGCAATCTGACGCTGCACCCGAATCCAGACGCCGTAAATTGCGGTGAGAACAATGGTTGAAATGAAAATAGCAACCATGACCTCTACCAGAGTCATAGCTCTTTTATTTGTTTCAGACATCTGCGCCCCCCTTTACATTGCTTCGGCATTGTAATATGAATTGCCGGCCCTGACAATTCTCCTGCCGAATCTCTCGTCGTCCTTTTTCCCCATTTCACGCCAGAAAATTTCGACTTCAAACCAGACTTCAACAATCTGTTCAAGATCATTCTTCTTGGCCTTCAAATTTGCGTTACAGCCGTAATCTTTCATTGTATCCTTGTTTTCTTCAAAAAAAGCTTCGATGCTTTTCGCGGTCTCCTTGTAAAACTGCGGGTGCACCGTAAAACTGTCGCCGCTGGCCAGCGCCGAATAATGCCTCTGATAAACCTTGAACGGAACATGTTTGCATTCTTCAATCAGCTCCTGGGCCAATCGGGTTGCCTTGGCATAATGGCCCACCTTGGCCGTGGCCACAGAACCAAAATCAACCATTCGCAGAATCGGAATAAAGGCAATCGCAAGAATGAACGCCGCTATTACTATTTCAAGAAGCGAAACGCCGCGTGAATTATTCACTAGAAGGACCTCCATGACGACCACAAAGGACTGAAAGAGACGTGATATCTCTTCGGATCATATTTACCCCGAACCGGGTGAAGGCTGGCCAGCGAGCTTCTAACCCTCGAAGAAACATAATCGACCACGACCGTGCCTCCCATGGCGGCTTTGTTAAACTGGTTCGTCACCCAGTTTCCGACAAAGTGCATACTTGAATCACTGTGAACATACAAACCTTTGTCGGTATAAACACTGCCTTCAATCTCTCGTTGAACGCCGCCGTCAAGAACAAGCAAACCGCCCGATCGAACCATCAGGGTAAACACGGTTAAATTGTCAGCCGCCAGATCGAGAGTTTTTATATTGCAGCCAAGATAGAAATTGCCACTGCAGACAATCATACCCTTTCCGCAAACGTTGAATTCGCCGCCAAAATCAGGCGGATTGAACGGAGCTGATGCTTCTCCGATCGAGCCTGAAACGTAAGTTACGCCATTGAGCAGAAATACCTTTCTGCCATCGATGGTTGTAAATCGGTTTGGAATATCATCAAGAAACGCCTGATAATCTTCATAGTAATAAGTCGCTTTTTTTGCATACTGTTCGAGGGTATAAAGATTCGGAGGCATGTTTTCGAGCTTTGAAGGGTCATATTCGTATGTCTTAAGATCAGCATCACCACTCTCGTTGTTGGCCTTCAGCGGTGGAAGATTGTAGTCATATTTGGTCAAGACTTCGTGGGTGTACCAAATAGGAATTACCAGAGGTGGTGGCGGCAAAAACACTGGCGGAAAAGGCAGAAGCGGCAGCCTGTCCATTGGGTTCAGCCCGACAATACACATTTTCCATTGGCGGTATTTTTTTAGCACATTGCCTTCGACTTCTTTGGTAAGAGTCGGGTAAAGGCCTCCATAACCGAAAAAGTGGGTTTTATTTGCGCCGGTTCCGGTTGTGGGAATGGTATAAAGCCAGTTGGAAGTGCCCATATAGGGCATTTCCCATTTTTCGAAAGCGTCCGGAACCATTGCGATACCCGGTGGCACAACCGCGTCTACCATGGGTTTAAGAGCCATCGTTACGGCCAGAGCGAGAACATTCGTGCTCATACCACCGATATCGGGAACGACGTTCAGACTTTTGGCGGCCATAAGCTGGTTCAGGTATTGCTTTGCGCTTTTGTTGTCTTTTTTAAGATTGTTGGCAAAAGACAGGCCATAATTGTTTTTAACTACTCCGGCAGATGATGCATCTGTAGTGGTGCTGCCGCCAGAACTGCCTGTCATACCCGAAGGCACCGAAGTATTGGTAGAAGTGGCTCTTCGTTCAACCTGGGCGTTGATATTGTATTTGCCGCCGGCAAGCGCCATTCTGGTTTTGGTGGTAATCATAAGAAAGGCTTCGATGCCGGTCAAAGTTTTAACGATTCCGCCCGATTCATCGCCGGCAACGCTTGGTGCGCCCCAGTCGCCCAGCATACCAACGTTGCAGACCAATGGCTCTGTGCCATCTGCGCTGGTATCGATGTAATTCACTCTCACAAGCCCCGGAATTTCACGCTTTCGCAGATCTTCATCAGAAAGTTCGGTGGGGCCGGGTGTAAAAACCTCTTTTATTTTGGTCCATAGTCCGCCGTAATCGTAGTTGCTGACCACAAAAGTTCCACCATAATTATTGAAAGAAATCTTGTCATTATTAAGATTGGCGGCGAAAAAGCTATACATAGGGGCCGGCGGCTCGCAATCTGCGACCTTGAAATCTTTTACCGCAGCGACTCTTCTTTTTGCAATATAACCATCTTTGTAAGTAATCGAAGCTTCACATTCAAGCTTTATCTGACCATATTTCTCAAGATATTTTCCATCGTCAGGGCTTGCAGAAACCGAAACGCCGGCGGGCCACAAAGAACTCACATCAGTTGGAATAGGAATAGCGTCAAATCTGATTTCGATAGGATATCTTTTCTTACCGCCGCTCAGAAGCTCGTTAATTAAAACATCAGCAAAAAAATCGAGGCTTGTCAGCTCTTTAAAACCGCGCGGTTCACCGGCTATTGTCATTTCCGGCATGAGTGCATCGATTATGCCGGCCACATTGATATTAACCAGCTCGATCGAGCCAACTTTTATCGGAATCGAAAATGACAGCCAGGTAAGATCAGTCGGAAAACCAATTTCAAGCGGCGAATAACCTTCGCCATCGAGAAATTTCTTTACGTCAGGGCGAAGATTCCAGCCTGTGTCGACCCCGGGCACCTTGAAATCAGAGTATGAGCTGCCCGGCGCGATTCTGAACGCTTTTTCAACATTGACTTTAACCTGCACATCATACTCTTGTGCGCCTTCACTGGTCATATAAGCTACGAGACTGTCGAGTTCCTTTTCGTCATCATCTGCCTGAAGATCTTCTTTGGTAAAGATCATCTCGCTGGTTACATCTTCTGACAGCTCAAGAAGTTCATCTGAGCCAAGATTTTCAGACAAGCCCAGAGTAACGCCGGATTTTGCAGATGCAGGAAGTCTCAGTTTTACAGCCAGAGAATCCGCGGTGAGATCTGCGGGGTCGAGCTTGTTGATTTTTTCGGTAATAATGCGCATTGCTCTTTCGAGACCAGCTTCGGCAAGACTTGCAGCATGCAGACCTTTAACAGAAATGGAGGTCTGGCGACCTTCATCAATCGTTGAACTGATAAACATGGTCGAGGCAAAAAGAATTATTCCGAGGACACCAACAACAATTACAAATGCACTACCTTTTCTTGTAAAAATCATCTCTTTGCCTCCCCCTAGTCGAACTTCGCCGGAAAAACAGCCAAAGCCTTTGACAAGCCACGCGACACATTCGCACTTTGTATGTGTCCATCCCGAATCATTTCTAATTTAGACAACTCTTGCGAAACCTTTCCCGGGTCAGCAGATTCCTTGAGCTGTTTAAGGGTAAGATACGCGTTTCTGACCGCGGCCTGAAGATCGCCACCGCCGGCCTCTCTGGGCATTTTGGCGACCCACTCCATGAATAGTTTGAACGCCTGATCATGTTTTTCATGGTCACCCATTCTTGAATAAGCTTCACAAAGTCCACCCAGGGCGTAAACCCGTTGAAAAACGTTATCGCCGGCCTCCTGATATGCCTGCTCAAATAATTTTGCCGCCTCGGCGACTTTGCCTTCTTCAAGAGCCCCGTTGCCGCTTGTAATCAATGGGTGATGCTCGGCCCGATAAGCTTCTTTCTGAACTCTGGTTGTGCCGATAGGAAACCTTTCAGATCGGCGACTGCGCTGAACAACTTTAAAGGCTGCTTCAAGTTCACGTTGCACTTTTTTTTCGGGGGTTTCTTTCGAAAACCAGCTTCCCCCACTCTTTTCACCTTTGATCGAGCGCGAGCTGGTCTTTTTAGCTGACTGAGAACCAAAATTAAAAATAGATTTGCGATTCACCATGGTTTTCATTCTTTCCTGGCTGAAGCGCTTGTTTTTGCCTGAACCTGTAAACAAGAAAAGAAAAAGAAGAGGAATTATCAACAAAACGATGCCAACGATCAATATTCTTACATCGCTGAAATCGATTTTTTTTATGTAATCCTGCAGTTTTTTTTCTGGCATGTTACTCTCTCCCTGGGATCTCCTCTCTCAGTTTATAGTATTTATGTTCTCCAGTCAAGGTTTTGTCTAAACACACAAAACACATAAACGTCACAAAGTTGAATTCCTGATTTCGGGTTCTGCACCCGAAATGCCACATTTCTTTGCCGCTCTTTTCAGACATTCCAGCGACCTGTCCTTCCTAGCCCTGGCGAAGAAAAAAAGCGGGAATCAGGTCAACAAACCTTAAGCAATTATTTTTGCTGATTCACCCCTTTTATTTTCGAGATTAAGGCTTCAATCATACCTGCTCATCAAGAGACGCAAAGAAGAACAAACACCACAGCCAACTCTTTTTTCAGAGTGAGATGCGCACCTGAAGTCGGCAAAAAGATTTACAAAGATCAAATTTTCTTTTAAATAATACGCGTAGAACTGGAATAATGTTGCACTTTTGTTATGTACCCCACGTATTTTTTAAAAATTCGCCTCTGTTTTCAATGATTTTTCAAGCTTTTTTGCCTAATTAGCAGCTTTTTTAAGATTTTAGACGAAAACCAATTTAAAGCACCAATTATTGCTCATTTTCAAACTTTTCATTACCCTTATCTTGTCTTACAATCTCGCTTGTTAGCACTCGACGACATTGAGTGCTAACAACTTCAGAGAAATCAATCAAGGAGGACGTTATGAAACTTACCCCGATGGGTAACAGAATAGTCGTCAAAGTCGAAGAAACCGAGACTAAAACCACTTCCGGAATCATCATTCCGGACACAGCTTCAAAAGCCCGCCCCCAGCAGGGCAAAGTCGTTTTTGTCGGTAAAGGAATCGTTAACAAAAAAGGCCAAAAGATTCCGATGCAGGTAAAAGCCGGTGATCGTGTTTATTTCACAGAATGGGCCGGAACAGAAATCACCCTCGAAGGTGAAAAACACCTGATCATGAAGGAAGACGACCTTCTGGCAGTTGAATAACCACTTTTCCCAATTTTATTCTATAAGAAAATTTTTCAATTAAAGGAGATATATAATGGCAGCAAAACAACTGAAGTATGGAGAAAACGCAAGAAGAGCACTGGAAAAAGGTGTTGATACCGTAGCTAACGCAGTAAGATCAACCCTTGGTCCAAAAGGTTGTTATGCGATTCTCAACAAAAGTTTTGGAAGCCCGACCGTAACCAACGATGGCGTTATGATTGCCAAAGAAATCGAAGTTGAAGATCGTTTCGAAAACATGGGCGCTCAGCTGGTAAAAGAAGTAGCCAGCAAAACCAACGACATCGCCGGCGACGGCACCACCACTGCAACGGTTTTGGCTCAGGCCATCGTTCATGAAGGTTTCAAGAACACCGCAGCTGGCGCCACTCCTATTTATATCAAGCGCGGCATCGAAAAAGCCGTAAAAGTAGTTGTCGACAAAATCAAAGAACAGTCAAAAAGAATTGATGACAACAAAGACAGCGTTGCTCAGGTTGCCACCATTTCTGCCCGTGACAATGAAATCGGCAAAGTTATCGCCGAAGCAATGGACAAAGTCGGTAAAGATGGCGTCATCACCGTTGAAGAAGCAAAAAGCTTCGACACCACTCTTGATTTCGTCGAAGGTATGGAATTCGACAAAGGTTATGTAAGCCCTTACATGGTTACCGACCCTGAAAGAATGGAAGCGGTTCTCGAAAACCCATACATCCTCATCACCGACAGCAAAATCAACAACATCAAAGACATTCTGCCGATTCTCGAAAGCATCGTTCAGACCAAAAAGCCTCTGCTCATCATCGCTGAAGACATCGAAGGCGAAGCTCTGGCCACTCTGGTAGTGAACAAGCTGCGCGGAACTTTCAACTGTGTCGCCGTAAAAGCCCCGGCTTTTGGTGATCGCCGCAAAGCAATGCTCGAAGATATCGCAATTTTGACCAAAGGTCAGAAAATCAGCGAAGAAATCGGCCTCAAACTTGAAAACGCCACCATCGAACACCTTGGTCAGGCTAAAAAAGTCGTTATCACCAAAGAAACCACCACCATCATCGAAGGCGCCGGTGAAGCAAGCGACATTCAGGCAAGAATCGCCCAGATCAAGGCTGAAATCGACAGAAGCACAAGCTCTTACGACAAAGAAAAATTGCAGGAAAGACTTGCAAAACTTTCTGGCGGCGTAGCAGTAATCAAAGTCGGCGCCCCGACTGAAACTGCAATGAAAGAACGCAAAACCAGAGTCGAAGACGCTCTTAGCGCTACCCGCGCAGCTGTAGAAGAAGGCGTTGTCGCTGGCGGCGGCGTGGCTCTTCTCAATGCCATGACAGCTCTCGATGAACTCAAGCCAGAAGGCGATGAAAAAATCGGTATCGAAATCGTAAGAAAAGCTCTTCACAAGCCGATTCATTTCATTCTGACCAATGCCGGTCTTGAACCAGCAGTCATCATCGAAAAAATCAAGCAGGAAAACAAAGCCGGCTTCGGTTACAACGTTCTCACCAATGAATATATCGATATGTTCAAAGCCGGAATCATCGATCCTGCCAAAGTTACCAGATCTGCACTGCAGAATGCTTCTTCAATCGCCTCTATTCTTATGACCACTGAAGTTCTCGTGGCTGACATTCCTGAAGAAGGCAAACCAGCCGGCGGCGGCATGGGCATGCCAGGAATGGGAGGCATGGGCGGCGGCATGATGCCCGGCATGATGTAAGCCCTTACCCAGGATATTTCAATCGGGGGCTTTTAAGCCCCCGAATCAGACTCAATCATTTCAAATAAGTTTATCAGGAGGATTTGTATGAACCTTAAACCCCTTAACGATCGTGTAATTATCAAGCCTAAAGATACCGTTGAAAAATCAAAAGGCGGCGTTATACTTCCGGATACCGCCAGCAAAGAAAAGCCCATCGAAGGCAGCGTTGTAGCAGTAGGCCCGGGCAAACTCAATGACAACGGCGAAAGAACAGCTCTCGAAGTTCAAAAAGGTGACGAAGTTATTTTTTCTAAATATGCCGGCACCGAAATTAAAGTTGACGATGACAGCTATCTGATTCTGCGCGAAGAAGATATTCTGGCCATTATCAAATAACTAACGCCTCATTATAAGCTTATCAGGAGGTAAGATATGACAGCAAAACAATTAAAATACTGGGATGAAGCAAGACACTCTCTTGAAAAGGGTGTTAATCTCGTAGCAAACGCTGTTCGCGCAACTCTTGGCCCGAAAGGCTGTTATGCCATTCTCGATAAAAAATTTGGCAGCCCCACCGTAACCAATGACGGTGTTACCATCGCCAAGGAAATAGAAGTTACCGACAAATTTGAAAACATGGGTGCTCAGCTGGTTAAAGAAGTAGCCAGCAAAACCAACGACGTGGCCGGCGATGGCACAACCACTGCCACAGTTCTGGCCCAGGCCATCGTACAGGAAGGCTTCAAAAACGTCGCAGCCGGAGCTAACCCCAGCTTTCTCAAACATGGCATCGAAAAAGCGGTTGACGCAGTTGTAGCAGAAATCAAAAAGCTTTCAAAAAAAGTTGATGACAACAAAGACAGCGTTGCCCAGGTCGCCACAATTTCGGCACGCGACAATGAAATCGGCAAAATCATCGCCGAAGCCATGGACAAAGTCGGTAAAGACGGTGTCATTACCGTCGAAGAAGCTCAGAGCTTCGATACCACCCTTGATTTTGTCGACGGCATGGAATTCGACAAAGGCTATGTCAGCCCTTACATGGTTACCGACCATGAAAGAATGGAAGCAGTTCTCGAAAATCCTTACGTTCTCGTAACCGAAAGCAAAATCAATTCGATCAAAGAAATCCTTCCGCTTCTCGAAAAAATAGTTCAGGTTAAAAAACCTCTGCTTATCATCGCTGAAGACATCGAAGGTGAAGCTTTGGCTACTCTGGTAGTGAACAAGCTGCGCGGCACTTTCAATTGTGTTGCTGTTAAAGCTCCCGGATTCGGCGATCGCCGCAAAGCCATGCTTGAAGACATCGCCATTCTGACCGGTGGTCAGAAGATCAGCGAAGATCTCGGCATGAAGCTCGAAAACACAACTATCGATCAGCTTGGCCAGGCCAAAAAGATTGTGGTAAGCAAAGAAATGACCACCATCGTCGAAGGCGCAGGCGATACCAAAGCATTGACCGACAGAATCGCCCAGATCAAAGCAGAAATCGAACACAGCACCAGCTCTTACGACAAGGAAAAACTTCAGGAAAGACTGGCCAAACTGGCCGGCGGCGTTGCCGTTATTAAAGTTGGGGCAGCCACCGAAACTGAAATGAAAGAACGCAAAACCAGAGTCGAAGATGCTCTTAGTGCTACCCGTGCTGCGGTAGAAGAAGGCGTTGTCGCCGGCGG
>JASURT010000211.1 GCA_030446435.1 Candidatus Ozemibacter sp. | reverse complement strand
CCCTGGCCTGGACCAAAACCTTTGCCCTGATTTCTTCGTTGTTCATTGCCCTGATTCTTATTCCGGTCGCGGCGACCTTCATCTTTAAAAAGAGAAAAGCCAGTAAAGATCTCAGGTTCATTGGCCTTTTGCTGGCTGGGCTGGCACTGGTTTTCGTTTCGGCCTTACCCGGACTTGCCCTGATAATTGCCGCACTGACCGGAATTTTCTGGCACAAAATTCCGGAAAAAGCAAGAGTTTGGGCGACGAAATGGGCGCCAATTGTTTGTGCTGCAATTGCAGCCCTATATTTAACCTGGATCTGGATGCCGCTGGGCTACGGAAAAGGATACCTTTTCAATCTCGCCGCGGTAATCATGACCGCTGGCTTCATATTATTCGCTTTCAAGCTGTTTTTAGACCATTACGGCAGTTTTCTCGCATGGTTTCTTGACCATAAAAAAACTTTCGCAATTTTGCCGGTCACCGTATTTTTGCTGGGCCTGCATGTCTGGCTTGGTTTCAGTTATGTGCATTCGTGGCTTCCTTACACGCTCGACAAAATCAGCATTTCTTCAGAATGGCTAACCTCTTCATGGCTCTGGAAAAAGGGCAATGAGATGTTTCCCGGCCTGGGTCGTGAATTCATGCCTCCTCTCGATGAAGGCAGCTATCTGCTGATGCCGACAACCATGCCTCACGCAAGCCTGGCTGAATGTATAGATGTGCTTAGAAAGCAGGATATGGCAATCAGAGCAATCCCCGAAGTTGATTCGGTGGTAGGAAAAATCGGTCGCGTCGATTCACCGCTCGACCCGGCGCCAATTTCGATGGTTGAAACCGTAATATCCTATGTTCCGGAATATGGTGAACCTGACCCTGAAACAGGCTTAAGAAAACGCTTGTGGCGCGATCACATTAAAAGCCCCGACGATATCTGGAAAGAAATCGTCGATGCCAGCTCGATACCAGGCACAACCTCTGCGCCAAGGCTTCAGCCTATCGCAGCAAGGCTGGTAATGCTGCAAACCGGGATTCGTGCCCCCATGGGCATACAGATTGTGGGGCCCGACGTTCAAACAGTAGAAGAACTAGGCTTCAAACTCGAAAAAGAGCTGAAAGAAGTTGAAGGCGTTGACTCAAACGCAGTTTCAGCAGACAGAATCGTCGGCAAACCTTATATAGAAATAGAGATAGACCGTCAGGCCGCCGCCCGTCACGGCATAAAAGTGAATGATCTGCAAAATGTCATAGAAATATCTTTGGGCGGTAAAACTCTATCAAAAACAGTTGAAGGCCGCGAGCGCTATGGCATCAGACTCAGATTTGCCCGAGAACTGAGAGACAGCCCCGAATTAATCAAAAATATTCCGGTGGCAACACCAGATAAAAAATTCATACCCCTGGGAGACCTGGCAGAAGTTAAGTTTGTTCGCGGGCCACAGGCTTTGAAAAGCGAAAATTCATTTCCTGTGGGTTATGTGATTTTCGACAAACTGCCTCAGTATGCAGAAACAGATGTTGTCGAAGCCGCAAACGCCCATCTGCAGAATAAAATAGCGAAAGGCGAGCTGAAATTGCCGGCAAATACCAGCTTCAAATTTATCGGCAACTATCAAAACCAGGTAAGATCAGAAAAGAAACTTATGGTGGTATTGCCTTTGAGTCTTTTGCTGATTTTTTTGATTCTGTATCTCGAGTTCGGCTCGGTTGCGGTAACCTTTCTGGTTTTTGCCGGAATCGGCATCGCCTGGTCCGGCGGCTTTATCATGATCTGGCTCTATTCGCAGGGCTGGTTTCTGAATTTCTCAATTCTCGGAATTCATTTTCGCGAACTGATGAATATGCACTCGATGAACCTTTCGATAGCTGTGTGGGTTGGTTTTATCGCCCTGTTCGGCATCGCAAGTGACGACGGCGTCGTTATGGCTTCGTATCTTGAAGAAAGCTTCAGGAAAAATGACCCTGACAATGTGAAACAAATCAGAGAAGCGGTTTTAGAAGCTGGGCTCAAGCGCATCAGGCCATGTCTGATGACGACTGCAACGACCATTCTTGCGCTTCTGCCGGTACTTACCTCGACCGGGCGCGGCGCCGACGTAATGATTCCTATGGCGGTGCCGACTTTTGGCGGAATGTGTATTGAATTGCTGACCCTCTTTGTCGTTCCGGTAGGCTATTGCTGGTTTAGAGAGCTGCAGTTGAAAGTCAGAAACGCCGTAGAAAAAAGCTGATCCAGCTTATGCCGTCACGGCCACGACTGTCTGGTTCGGGGTTTCCGGCCCGGGCAAGAAAGCCATTCTGCTGGAAAATCGCCTTCCAGGTCTGTTCCGGTAATACGTTAAAAAGCCGGCCATGTTCGTCATGACCATCGAAGTCTACGTCATCGCGACAGGCCGGCACCGATACCAGTCCTCGACCTTCAGGCCTGGTTATGCGATGCAGTTCAGTGAGAATTCCGGCAAGCTCCTCGCCTGAAAAATGCATCAGACAGGCCACCGAATAGAACCCATCGAATTGATGATCTTCATAGGGCAAAATGGCCGGCAGCTGAATCTGGCACAGATGACCGGCAAGCTCCGGGTGTAGGCGTATCGCCTCGTCTAACAGTTTTCTGGAGCCATCGATGGCTTCGACTTCGTACCCTTCAGCAAGAACTCTTGCCGCATCCCGACCAGAACCGCAACCAATCTCGATCAACCTGGCACCCGGAAAAAAGAATTCCTGCAGCGCCAGATGAAAAGAATCGAGCTGAGTGCTCTCGTAAAAAGCACTCAGCTCAGTTGCATGTTTTTCGTAATAATCGAGAGTTTTGCTCACTCTTCAAATCCAACGATCACGTCTGATTCACGGCGGCGGAACTCTTCGTCACCACCGAAGGCCAGTTCATAAACATCTATGGCGATCTGAAGTTCTTCGTTAGTTGGCACAACAACCACCGTAACCGGAGAATACGCTTCAGAAACGATGCCTTCGCGAGAACCTTTTTCTTTGTTCAGTCTGAAATCCATGAAAATACCGACATTTTCGAGGCGCCGACAGATACGCTCGCGCATTTTCCAGCCATTCTGGCCAATACCACCGGTGAATACCAGCATATCGAGCTTAACCAGATTCGCGGCATAAGCGCCGATGTATTTTCTCACCCGGTAGGCATAGCTGTTCAAAGCTTCTTTTGCAAGCTGATTGCCTTTTTCTGCTTCTGATTCAAGATCGCGCAGATCGTTCGAAATGCCCGAAAGACCAAGAAGGCCGCTTTTTTTGTTGAGAATATTCATCAATTCTTTGGTTGAATAGCCTCTGTCGATAAGATATGCAATAATGGCCGGATCAATATCACCTGACCTTGTTCCCATTATCAGGCCTTCAAGGGGGGTAAAACCCATTGAGGTATCGATCGATTTACCATGAGCTATGGCGGTAATCGAAGCCCCATTGCCGAGATGACAGGAAATGAGATTGGTGTTGCTGGGGTGTCGATGGCAGATGTTCATTGCACGGCCTGATACGAAGCGGTGTGAAGTGCCATGAAATCCGTAACGCCGAATCTTGAAATCTTCATAAAATTTGCGGGGAATGCCATACAAATAAGCCTGAGGCGGCATTGTCTGATGAAAAGCCGTATCAAAAACTGCGACCTGTGGTACACCCTTGAAGATTTCGCGGGCAACCCTGATGCCGGTAAGATTGGGCGGATTATGAAGCGGTGCGAGTTCGATGAATTCTTCGATGGCAGCGACTACATCTTCGTCTATGGTAACAGACGAAGCATATTTATCTCCGCCGTGAACAACGCGATGACCGATACCGGCAATCTGGTCTATCGAGCTGACAAGGCCTTCATCATTATCGGTCAAAGCCCTGATTACGAGTTCAAAAGCCTGTTTATGATCAGAAATCTTTTGCTCGATAACAAGCTTCTTTTCTCCAGACTTCTGTTCGAGAAGCCCCTGTTCCTCACCGATTCTTTCGACAAGCCCTTTGCCAAGACTTTGTCGATGCGGCATTCTCACAACCTCGTATTTCAATGACGAGCTGCCACAGTTCAAAACCAGAATAAGCTTACATTCTCTGCCATCAGGACCGACCATCATCGTCCTCCCTTCATTCCTATAACCCAGATACTTAAGCAGTTTTGCTGCAATGTGTCAAGTTAAAAATCTTGTTCGAAAGAACTTTCCCTGATTATGTTGGCAATAAGCTGCGACTTATTGCTGCAAAGCAGCGCGATAAATAAATGCCAACGTGCTTTTTTTCTCATTCTGCTATAATCTTTAACATATATTTTATTAATTAGAAAAGAGATTACTGTTATGACACATCAGATAAAAGATTTCACTGACAACGAAACTAAAAATCTGGCAAAAAATATACAAACCGGAAAAAAGATCGTTTCTCAGCTTTCGAAAAACGAAAAAATTACCGCCAAAAATCTCGATGAAGCTTTTAGCAACTGGGCCAGGCAAGACAATGAAAAAGAGTTTTCTGGCGAAGACATCGCAAATGGCCTGGGTAGCCTGTTTGGCGAGCTTATCAAAACCGATTTTTCATTCACATGGAAAATGATCGAAGATGATCTGGGCACTGAAGCCGCGCTGGTCGACGATACGACCGGCAGCATACTTTTTCCGATCAATTCGGTCTGGAAAAGAATCGAACCGAAGATCTTGCAGGAACCATTTTTTGAACCAATGTGGAAAGCGATAAAAGCACATATCGAAAAGCAGAAAGGAAGCTGAATCTGATGCCGACCAAAAGAAAAACCCTGAAAAAAATTCAGGCCGAAGACCTTAAGAGTTTTGTGGGCATCGGTGACCCGCAAATTTCGCCAGACGGGTCGAAGATCATTTTTTCTCGTTCGCACACCAATGACAAAAACAAAGTTTGCCGTTCACTCTGGCTTACCGACCTGAAAAGCGGTGAAAGCAAGCAGTTCACTGCCGGTGAAAATGACCGGCAGGCACGCTGGGCACCAGATGGCAAAAGCATAGTTTTTATAAGAAACGATAACGACGGCAACTCACAGTTCTTCAGCATAAAACTTGACGGTGGTGAAGCCCGCGCACTGTCGAACCTTCCAGAAGGCGCCATTGGCGGCTTTCAGTGGTCGTTAGACGGAAAATCAATCGCATTCAGATTCAGAGAAAAAGCACCTGATCAAACCAAAGCGGCCAAAAAAGAACTTGAAGAAAAGGGCTTAAGCACTCCTGCCATGGTCATAGACCAGCTCTGGTATCGGCTTGACGGCGACGGATATTTTAACGCCCAGCGCTTTCAGCTTTACCTTCTCGACGCAAAAAGCGGCAGCCACAAGATACTTTTCGACAAAGCTGCTGATGGCCCCGGCGCATTTTCATGGTCGCCGGACAGCAAAAAATTAGTGGTTATAGCTAATCTCGAAAAGGAATCGATGCTTAATCCATACAAGGCGCGTCTTTATCTGGTAGATGTAAAAACCGGAAAAAGCAAGATTCTACCAGGGCAGAAAGACTGCATTTTAAGCAATGTTCAATGGTCGCCCGACGGTAAATCGATTGCGTTTTCAGGCAGAATAGGCAAAGTTCCTCCATGGGCCTCGCAAAACGATCAACTTTATGTCTATGACATAGCCGGTTCAAAATTTCAAAGCATCAGCAGCAATGAAGATTATTGTATCGGGGCAACGGTTATTGGTGATACCGCAGAAGCGACCTTCGGCTCTTACTTTATCTGGAGCCCGGACTCAAAATACATTTATTGTAACTTCGGCTGGCATGGAGATCGGCATATCAGCAGAATCGCGGCCAAAGGCGGAAATTTTGAATTTCTGACCAACCGAACCGGGGTTTACTCTTTGGGCAACATCAGCTCTGACGGCAAGTCTTTTGCAGTTACCTACGGCGATTGTCTCAATCCTGGCGATCTTTATCAAGCAACTCTAAAGTCCGGCAAAATCGGGCTTAAGAAGCTTACCTCGTTTAACGATGAGTTGCTGAGCACCAAACAGCTAAGCAAGCCGGTTTCAACTTATATCAAATCAGCCGAAGGCACGCGAATTCAGCTCTGGGAAATGAAGCCAATTGACTTCAAACCC
>JASURT010000210.1 GCA_030446435.1 Candidatus Ozemibacter sp. | reverse complement strand
CCCAACACTATTCTCGGCGTCAATACCATTTTTGGCCTTGATTCTGTATCGCAGCTTCTTTCTCGCTATGAAGAAGTTCTGAACTTTGTTCTCGAAAGCATACAGGCAGAAGAAATGAAGCCGCGCGGACTTTTGCGCATGTTCAAAGCTATCTCGGATTATGTCCTGAAAGACCAGTTGCCCCATTATCTCAGCAAAGAAGAGAATGAAATTTTTGAACAGGTTTTCGAAAATTACGACCTCTTCGGCAGCATGTATGACAATTACCCGCTGCTTTTCATCACTACGCCGAGGCAGCTCGATATCAATCTGACAATTTCACAGATCAATACCCATAAAATCAGAGGCGCAAACGTCTATCTGATCGCCGAAGACAACAACGACCTGCGCGAAGCGGTTTCTGTCGCACCAACTTCCATGTATCCATATAAATACGGTTATATTACCTTGCCCAGAACCGATTCGATCATTCTCCCCATTTTTTCGATTTCTGTAGTCCTGCAAATTCTTGCTTTCAGAATGAGTCTGAAGAAGATGGAATTTTTAAACAGACTCGAAATCAATAATCACGGTGTTCATCCTGATGTTCCCAAGAATGTCAGCAAATCTATCACCGTAGATTAAGGCGATTTGAACCTTAAAATTTTGTAAAAAATAAAAAAATCTGGAACCTTTTTCATCTTTCGTGGTCTGTTTTGTATCAGAAAGACTATAAGGAGGTTCTGCCATGATTGCGGTGCAGTCTTTGTCCCGACATTTCGGTTCGATCAAAGCCGTTGATGACATTTCTTTCAGCGTCAATAAAGGCGAAATTCTCGGCTTTCTCGGACCAAACGGTGCGGGCAAATCGACAACCATGAAAATGATCACAACTTTTCTCGCTCCAACTTCCGGTACGGCCACAGTAGATGGTTTTGACATACTCGAGCAACCTCTCGAAGTTCGTTCCAGAATTGGTTATTTACCCGAATCGTCTCCGTCTTACAAAGACATGAACGTCTTCGACTTTCTCATGTTTGCCGCTGAAGTAAGAGGTTTTGACGGTGATGAACGCTTAAAAAAAGTTAAAGACATTATGGAAACCTGCAATCTGAAAGAGGTTGCCTATCAACAGATAGACACACTTTCAAAAGGTTATCGCCAGCGCGTAGGATTTGCCCAGGCATTTCTGCATGACCCTGATTACCTGATTCTCGACGAACCAACCGATGGTCTCGACCCGAATCAAAAGCAGGAAGTTCGTAATCTCATAAAAAGAATGGGGCAGGAAAAATGTATCATTTTATCTACTCACATTCTTGAAGAGGTCGAAGCGGTATGCACAAGAGCCATTATAATCGGCGAAGGAAAAATTGTTGCCGACGGCAGCCCCGAAGAATTGCGCAGCAAGTCGCAGCTGCATGGTGCAATAACTCTTGATGTGGCTGGGGCGAATCTTGAAAGCGCCATTGCCGAACTTGAAAAGGTTCAGGGTGTCGACAGGGTAGAAAAGCTTATTGCTCAAGACTCTCAAAAAGACAATAACGATAAAAAAGATGAAGATAATGAGCTTGCCCGGTTAAGAATTTTCCCGATGTGCGGAAAATCAATTGCGCACGATGTCGCCAATTTTGTTCATTCAAAAAAATGGGTTGTTGATGGTTTTACCGTAGAAAAAGGCGATTTGAATGAAGTTTTCTACAATCTGACCAAAGGAGGTGCGAAGCAATGAGAAATTTCAAAGCAATTTTGAAACGCGAGCTTAAAAGCTATTTTGAATCGCCGGTCGCTTATGTTTTTATCGTAATTTTTCTTCTGGCGACTACCGGTTGCACCTTCTTCATTTCAAGATTTTTCGAAAACCGCACCGCAACTCTCGAGCCGTTTTTCGTCTGGCATCCATGGCTTTATCTGTTTCTTGTTCCTGCAGTCGGAATGAGGCTTTGGTCAGAAGAACGTAAAAGCGGCACTATCGAGCTTTTATTCACGTTGCCGGTAACCATGGGCCAGGCCCTGGCCGGTAAATTCATCGCTGCCTGGCTGTTTCTGGGTATTGCTCTGTTAATGACTTTTCCGATGGTTTTAACGGTTGCTTACCTTGGCAGTCCTGATTACGGCATAATTTTCGCTTCTTATCTCGGTTCTTTCCTGCTGGCAGGGGGCTTTCTTTCGGTTACCTGCCTTTTTTCGGCCATGAGCAAAAATCAGGTAATCAGTTTCGTTCTATCGGTAGTTGCCTGTTTTGCCATGCTGATGCTTGGGGTGGGGGTGTTTACCGATCTGCTCAACCGGTTTTTTCCGGTGTGGCTATCTGAAACCATATCTGCATTCAGCTTTTTTACCCACTTTCAGGGCTTTCAGCGTGGCTTGATAGACAGCAGAGATCTTGTGTTCTTCGTATCGATAATCTGTTTCATGCTTGCTGCTAATGCAGTTGTACTTGAAAGAAAGAAATCTGAGTAAGGGAGGCCATCATGACTGAAAAATCAAATAAAAACCTGAAATCAGGCAGCCTTGGGGCTTCTTTTGCTTCAGTGCTGCTTCTTGCAGTAATTCTGGTTGCTGTAAACTATATCGCCGGCTTCGCCGTTTTTCGTGCCGATTTAACTTCAGAAAAGCTTTTTACTCTTTCAGAAGGCACGAAATCTGTGTTGGGCAAGCTTCAGGACAATATCAGACTGAAGTTTTACTTCTCGAGCTCTATGGGCAATGTGCCTTTCGTTTATAAGCTTTATGGAAAAAGAGTAGAAGAGTTTCTGGGCGAATATGTCTCGCACAGCAAAGGCAGACTTCAGCTCGAAATTCTCGATCCGCAGCCCGATACAGACGTTGAAGAATGGGCGGTTAAATATGGTCTGGCGGCAGCTGGTCTGCCAACGGGCGAAAAATTCTACTTCGGCCTGGTTGCAATTTCTGCAGACAAGGAAGAGGTTATTCCATTCTTCTCGCTCGATCGCGAAGAATTTCTTGAATACGACATAACCCGAGCCATTGTTCAGGCTTCAAAACCCAAAAAAGCAACTATAGGCATACTCTCAACCCTTCCGGTTCTCAGCGCCAACCCGGGGCCTTTTGCTGCGCAGCCTGGTCAGAATGAGGACTGGCTGTTTGTCAGAGAGCTTAAAAAGAATTTCGAAGTGCGCCCGGTTGATGTGAATTCTGACCTGATCGGTTCAGAAATCGATCTTCTGATGGTTATTCACCCCAAATCTTTGTCTGAAAAAACCATGTATGCAATAGACCAGTTTGTTCTGAAAGGTGGCCGGGCCATCGTTATGGTCGACCCGACCTGTATGGCTGACAACCAGCAGAATATGGCCAATCCATACATGAGTATGATGAATCGCTCTTCTGATTTGCCGGCCTTGTTCAAAAGCTGGGGAATTGATTACCAGGCGAACAAGCTGGCTGCAGACATCAATCTCGGCACCCAGGTAAACATGGGGCAACAGGGACTGGCTAATCATCCGCTATGGTTAAGTTTGAAAGATGGCTCTTTCAATCGTGAATCGATAATCAGCGCAAAATTGAACTCGATGCTAATGGTTAATACCGGCTCTATTGCCAAATTACCAACTTCAACCCATGAGTTCGTTTCGCTGCTGAGCACCTCAGATGCGGGTGCCCAGGTCGACACCTTCAAAGCCATGACTTCACCCGATCAAATCAAGCGCGAACTGACCGGTACGGGTAACCCCAAAACCCTCTCTGCACTTGTTCGGGGTGAATTCGCTTCTGCATTTGCAGCCCCACCGGCTGAACAACCAGGCGAAAACGAAACTGAAGATGCTAAAAAAGCTCGCGAAGCCCGGTACGAAGAGAAAAAGAAAAACCATGTTGCCAAAGCAGAACAGCCGGTTTCGCTTGTGGTCATAGCCGATGCAGATTTTTTGCAGAATGATTTTTCGGTAAGGGCAGTAAACTTCTTCGGAAGTGTGCTTTTGCAGCCTTTGAACGACAACCTTGCGTTCATCTCTAACGCGGTTGATCTTCTTGCAGGGTCTTCAGACCTTATCGCCGTTCGCTCAAGAAATCGTTCAAATCGAACTTTTACCAAAGTAGAAGAAATCGAACGCGAAGCTCAAAAAAAATGGCAGGAAGAAGAGATTGCCCTGACCAAAAAGCTTGAAGAAATTCAGAATCGCATTAACAGCCTGCAATCGCAGAAAAAGGGCGGCGAACGTCTTATTCTCAGCGCAGAACAACGCGAAGAAATCATGAAAGCACGCAAAGAACAATCTGAAACCATGCGCAGGCGTCGAGAAATTCGCAAGCTGCTAAGACAAGATATTGAAAGTCTGAAAACAAAGGTTACCTTTGTAAATCTCTTATTGATGCCAATTCTTATAACCCTTGTCGGTACATTCCTTTATTTCAGACAGAATACCAGGAGGTCAATGCTGTGAAAAACTTCAGGCTTTTACTTGTTGCGGTTGTTCTGGTCATAGTTGCTCTTGTACTTAAGCAGAGTAATGAACCGGCAATTACAACTGATCCGCTTATCGGCCAGGAACTGGTTGACGCAAATGATATCGATCAGGTTAAAGAACTGACAATAAAATCCGCTCAGGGCACAATAAGACTTAACAGAGAAAATGGTCATTGGCGGTTGCCTGATTTTCATGATCTGAAAGCTGACAAAAATCGAATTGAAGAGCTTTTTCAGCGTCTCAACCAGACAAAGATCATGGAACTGGTCAGCACCAATACCCAGAGACATGCTGACCTTGGCGTCGCATCAGTTGCTGCAGATGCCAGAATTTTAAATGCTGAAAGTGCCAATATTGTGCTTAAAAAAGATCAGACCACGAAAATTAAAGAAATTTATCTTGGTAAAGGTCGACAGGCACGCATGGTCGATGGAAGCCGAGGCTTCGGCAATGCCGGTCAGTATTTTCGCTATGGCGAATCAGACGCTGTTTATCTGTTGTCTGATTTTCTCTGGCTCGAAAAAAACCAGAAAAACTGGGTCAATAAAGAATTGCTTAAACTGCCTGCAGAAAAAATCAAAAAGATTGCCTGGAATTATACTGGCGATAAAGATTCTAGATTCACTCTTGAAAGAAACCAGGCCAGCGAAAGTCTTGCTCTCAGCGAACTCGACCCTGAAATGCAAACACGCAAAACCAGTGCAGATGCGGCAGCCAGATTTTGTCAAAACCTTGGCTTCGATGAATTCATAGCTACTGACAGTCCAAAGCTGCACCCCGCGTTGAAAGATGGACTTGAATTGGCGGTCGAAAGCTTTGATGGCCTTTCTTTGAGCATGTTGATCAGCTCAGGCCCGGTAGACTTGCCTGGTATGGGTAAAATGCAGGTGGCATGGCTGAGCGCAAAATATGATGGCTCAGACAAAGAACTGGCAGAGATTTCGCATGAACTTTCAAGAAACTCTGAAAAATTCGTCTACGCCTTGCGCGAAAACCGCTTGCAGTCGGTAATGATCAAAAAAGAAGATCTGACCGAAACAAAACCGGCCAGAAATGAAGCCAATGCTTCAGATTCAGCAAGCCTTGAAGGTCTCGAACAGGTTGCCGCAAGTCACATTCTTATTGCCTATAAGGGCGCCGAAAGAAGTAAGGCAGAACGCAGCGAAGAAGAAGCCCAAAAGCTTGCAGAAGATATTCTGGCAAAAATTAAAAAGGGCGAAGACTTTGGCCGCCTTGCTGAAGAAAACTCTGATTGTCCGAGCGGCAAGTCTGATAAAGGCTCACTTGGTGACTTTAAACGTGGCGTTATGGCCAAAGAGTTCGAAGACACCGCCTTTAAGCTCAAAGTCGGCGAAATTTCCGGACTGGTCAAGACTCCGTTCGGCTATCACATAATTCGCCGTGACAAATGATGCTGAGCATTAATTAAAACGCTCCCGACTAAGGTCGTCAAAAAAACAGGCCCCGGCTAGCTTCTGTATAAGTCTGGCCCGGGGCCTCGTTTTTGTCTTTTGCCCCCTTTTACCCAGGCCGTTGCCAGAGGCATTTCTCGTCGCTTTGCCATTAGCAAGATGAAAAACCGGGCTGGCACGAATTTCAACTTCATGCGTCTACGTTTGCTCGATTTTCTAAACAAAAACAACGCTCGCGCGCACCGGCACTCGAACT
>JASURT010000209.1 GCA_030446435.1 Candidatus Ozemibacter sp. | reverse complement strand
TTGGCTCAAACGCGCCTTTTTATGCGCAATAGTCAGTTCATCTCATTGAAAAAATGTGGTTAAACCAAGCACCAGACGATAGTTATAACCATATCTCTGATCATTGGTAACAGCGATGGGCACGCCAACTTCAAGGGCAAAATTCTCGGTAGGCGTATAACGCAAACCTGGAATCACGTCTACCTTCATTCCTTCTGCACCCCAGTCTTCACCACTGACTTCGGCCATTACCGTGACGTTATGAGTATGAGGATACTCGATACCGATATTGTAATAGAACTTATCGGCGAGTCCGTCAGGATAAAACTGAGTATTGGGGTCACCGGTCATGACATAACCAAGATTGAGGTGAGCCACAATTTTTTCGAAATTCTTGCTGAAAGCGGTGTAAATTTCGAAATCGGTTTTACCGGTGCCAAGACCTTTGTCATCATTTCCGGTCGGAAATTTGAAACCAAGGCCGAAAGCGCCGCGCATCTGGTATTTCGGATTATCGAAAACCCGATATTTGAAAGCAAGACTTGAATCTCCGGCGCCTGATTCTGAAATGTCTCTGGTCCAGAGAATTCTTGATTTAATCGTGTAATCGATGACCGGAATCGTGTAAACGATTTCGAGATCGTCGGTAACGGCGTAGTTGAAGAAAATCGGTAATTCAAGCATGTCACCGCTTTCGCCGCTGGCAAGAACCCTGTCATAAACGCGATCAAGATCGAACCAGCTTGAGTGAAAGCCCATTTTAAAGGAACCGGCTTTGCTGACATCAGCAGCGGTAGTATTGATCAAACCAGTAAGCCCTTTGAAGTTACAGGCGAGAACTCTGGTTACGGCTTCTTCAAGCGGAACCATCATCATGGTGTCATCAGAAATCGGTGGCAAAGCGGTTCTGGAAGGAACCGGCAATGTGGTTACCGGCGGAAGATTCAGAGGTTCCTGCGAATAAATTTCGCTGCCACCGGTAGCGCGGGTTCGACTGCCGCTTCTGACCACCGGGGCCTGTCTTGGCCTCTGAATTGGTATAGGTGCCGCCACCTGTGAAGTCAGGCCGGAATCATAGTTTGTTTCGACATTACCGGTGATTGGCGGCAAGCTCATCTGTGGTGCCGGTGCGGTGTTTCCGGCAGGCACGCTGATCGGGGGCAGAACTTCATTCTGCCCATAGTATTCGGGGGCATTACGGGTCTGTCTCTGCGGTACTGCATTTCGGTTCAGTGCCTGTTGCATGGTGTTGCTGAAACCATTTTGCTTCAGCTGCCTTTCGGCGTAACCCTGCTGCGCCCAGACCGGTGCAGATAACAGCCAGGCTGCCAATGCGACTATTGCGGTATTTCTTTTCATACCCAGCTCCTTTTTCGCCCGCATCAGGAAACCGGGTCTTTTCATAACCGGCTAACGAGGCGGACATTTTACAGCGTATAACACGCCGCGTGTCTCATCGGCAGGTATCTGAAATAAGATTACGATTAATTAACTTTTTTCTGCGGAAATTTTAAAAGAAAGCCCAGAATCATCGGCCGATATGTCGACACGGCCGCCACGACTAAGTTTTCCGAAAAGAATTTCTTCTGCCAGGGCATCTTTTATTTCTTTCTGAATGACTCGCGCCAAAGGTCTTGCACCATGAACAGAATCATAACCTTTTTCTGCAAGCCATCTTCGGGCAGATTCATCGAGTTTAAGAACCACATCACGCTCTTGCAACTGCTGATTCAATTCATCGACAAACTTATCGACGACTTTTTCCATAATCTCTTCTGAAAGTGGGGCGAAAGAAATTATGCCGTCGAGACGGTTTCTGAATTCAGGAGAAAACAGCTTTTCGATCGCGGCCTTACCTTTCCATTCAACGTCTTTTTCGCTCTGGGCAAAACCAATCGATCCCTTTGCCATTTCTCTTGCTCCGGCATTGGAAGTCATAATTACGATAACGTTTCTGAAGTCAGCCTTTTTACCGGTATTGTCGGTCAGGGTTGCGTAATCCATGATCTGAAGCAGAATATTGAAAACGTCTTCGTGAGCCTTTTCGATTTCGTCGAGCAAAAGCACCGAATACGGGTGTTTGCGAATCGAATCGGTCAGGGCACCGCCCCTCTCATAACCGACATAGCCTGGGGGTGCGCCAATGAATCTTGCTACGGCATGCTTTTCCATATACTCGCTCATATCGAAACGAAGAAAATTCACGCCAAGATGGTAAGCCAGCTGCTTGGCCATTTCGGTTTTTCCGACACCTGTGGGCCCGGTGAAAAGAAAAGACCCAACCGGCCTGGTATTGCCAGTCATACCGGCGCGGGAAATTTTTATCGAACGAACCAGAGCTTCAATCGCCTGGTCCTGGCCGAATATTACTTTAAGCAGCTCTGATTGCAAGCTTTGCAGCTTTTCAAGATCAGAGGTAGAAATTCTTTTCGAGGGAATTCTGGCGATTCTGGCAACGGCGCGCTCGATATCTGCTTTAATTACCCTTTTACGCTTTTTAAACCTTTTTGAAAGCTTTAGAATGGTTGCAGCCTCGTCCAGCACATCGATGGCCTTGTCGGGCAAAAAGTGTTCCTGTATGTATTTTGCCGACAACTCTGCAGCAGCCTGTAACGCTTTTTTGCTGTAAGCAACTCCATGAAATTTTTCGTAAACGGGGCGAAGACCACGCAAAATCCTGCCGGTTTCTTCGACGCTGGGTTCATAAAGATCAATTTTCTGAAAGCGGCGTGAAAAGGCCCGATCTTTGTCGAAGCTTTTGAATTCTTCGAAGGTGGTTGTGCCGATACAGCGAAATTTGCCCGAACCCAGGGCGGGTTTGAGAATGTTGGCGGCATCTAAAGCCCCGCCGCTAACTGCCCCTGCACCAATGATGGTATGAATCTCATCGATGAAAAGCACCACATTTGGAATTTTTTCGAGACTCTTGATAGTTGCTTTCAATCTGGCTTCAAAGTCGCCACGATATCTTGTTCCGGCGAGCAAAGCACCCATATCGAGCGAATAAATTTTCGTATTTTTAAGGGTTTCAGGCACATTGCCCTGATGAATTCTCAAAGCGATGCCTTCAACGATGGCGGTCTTGCCTACTCCGGGTTCGCCAACAAAAATAATATTGTTCTTTTTGCGACGATTCAAAATGATAACAGCTCTTGAAACCTCGTTTTTTCTGCCGATCAAAGGGTCGATTGCCCCACGGGCAGCTTTATCGTTCAGGCATTCGGCAAAATGCTTAAGCGGATCTTTTATGCCTTCGGCTTCTGCTGCTTCTCCGGGTTCGATTCCGGGCTCGATTCCAGCTTCAGAATACCCTTCGTCGCCCTCTTCCTGAGCTTTTACAATGCCATGCGAAACATAATTAAGTATGTCGAGCTGGCTAACTTTCTGCTTTTGCAAAAAGAACACCGCATGCGATTCGCTTTCAGAAAAAATAGCGATCAATAAATCACCGGCAGTGGCTTCTTTTTTTTCAGAGGCCTGCACCTGAATCATCATGCGCTGAAAAACCCTTTGAAAACCAAGAGTCGGCACCGGTTCGGCTTCAAGATTTCCCTGATGTGACGGCACACCTGTTTTAAAAAATTCTTCCAGATCTTCGCGCAACTCTTCGATATTGCAGTCGCAAGCTCTGAGGATCTTAATACCAACCGGGTCAAAAGCAATGCCATAAAGCAGATGCTCGACGGTAAGGTATTCGTGACGGCGTTTGGCAGCTTCTTCAATTACAGCCTGAAGAATAATGTCAAGATCTTTACTTATCATTCTTTCTCCATGTCGCACTTAAGCGGAAAACCGTTATCGCGAGCCAGCGAATGAACCTGGGCGATTTTGGTTTCAGCGATATCTCTGGGATAAATCCCTGCAAGGCCTTTGCCGTTTCTGTGAACGTGCAACATGACCTGAGTAGCTTCTACTTTCGATTTTCCGAAAATTCTTTCAAGTATTTCAACTACGAATTCCATCGTCGTATAATCATCATTAAGGAGAAAAACCTTATACATAGAGGGTTTGGTGGTCTTCTGTCTGGTTTTTTCCATTACCCCACGCTGGGGCTGTTGGTCTTTCGGCGCCATTAAGCGGCTCCCTCCTTGAGCTTTTCGAGTTCAGATTCGGTATTGCTAAGCTCTGAATGCAGATCTTCCCATGCGGTCATGGCCTGATTCAGTGACGAGCTCAAGTCAGAATGTTTAACCGAAACTTCAGCAATTTTTGTGGCATCCCAATCTTCTGGGGGCCGGGCCAGAACCGTTTCTAATTCAGTTATTGCATTCTCGAAGTCTGAAATTTCATTCTCATTTTCGACAATATCACGCTTCAATCTTTGAATTTTGTTACTCAACTGTTTTTGTAGTTTAACATTTTCGCGGGCCTGCTGCTTGCGCTGTGAAATCGTCTGTTCAGGCGACTTCTGATCATCTATTGGCTCGCTTTCTTCCTGAAACTTGCGCGCCCACAGATATTGGCTGTAGTTTCCTTCGTAGATGCGGGCCTTACCGCTTTCTATAGCCAACACTCTCGTTGCAAGGCTGTCGAGAAAGAATCTATCATGCGATACGATTATAATGGTTCCGGGAAAGTCATCGAGAGCGTCAAGCAACGCCTCGCGGCTGTTCAGGTCGAGATGGTTAGTCGGCTCATCGAGTAGTAGAAGATTGCATGGTCGCAGCATCATTCTTGCCAGACCCAGCCTGCTTTTTTCACCCCCGGAAAGCACCTTTACCTGTTTATCAACGTCATCGCCCGAAAACAGAAATGCCCCAAGAAGCTTACGCAGATTTGGCACCGCATCCATTGGTGTTTCTCGCAGCATTCTATCCCAGACTGTCTCATCGCCTTCAAAACTGATTTCTTCATCCTGAGCAAAATAACCGAAATGAACCCGATAACCCCAATCAATAAGCCCGGACCATGAGTTGTCTTCGCCGGCGATAATTCTCATCAGCGTCGTTTTACCCGCGCCATTTTCACCAATTATAGCCAGTCGATCGCCACGATTGATGCTGAAATCAAGACCGCGTAAAACCTGGTTATCGCCATAACTTTTTTGCACGTCTTCCGCTTTCAGAACCACTTCGCCGCTACTTTCGCAATCAGGAAAACTGAAACGCAAATGCGGAATAGACCTTATCTGCTCAATTTTTTCCATTTTTTCAAGTTGCTTGATTCGACTTTGAACCTGCGACGCTTTGCTGGCTTTATAACGAAACCGCTCAACGAATCTTTCGACACGCTTTCGCTCACGATCTTGTCTTTCCTGAGCCGCCAGAGCTTCCTGGGCCCAGATTTCACGGGCTTCGAGAAAGCCAGAATAATTACCACGAAAAACCCGCGCCCCTTCAGGAACTATTGCCACAACCGAGTTTGCAAGCTGGTCAAGGAAATAGCGGTCATGCGAAACAACCAGAATACCGCCCTGATAGCCGGCAAGATAATCTTCAAGAAATGAAATCGATGAAATATCGAGGTAATTGGTAGGTTCATCGAGAAGCAGATAATCAGGTTCGGTCAAAAGTAATCTGACGAAATAAGCCCGCATTTGCCAGCCACCGGAAAAGCTTTTCAAGGGGTCGTGAAAGCGATCTTCGGGAAAACCGAATCCTTTGAGCAACCGGTTGGTCTTTGCCTGCCACGAATACCCCCCTGCCCTTTCAAATTCAAGCATACGACGGTCATACTCGTCCTGAATTGCCGGACTGGTCTTGCCCGAAGCCATATCGGCCTCGATTTGATTCAGGCGCTCTTTGATAAGATCGAGTCGTTCAAAAGCCTGAGTTACAAGCTGCCAGAGAGTCATGGTCTCGCGTTCGTTCTGCCACTCTTTGTCTTCACCAAGAAAAATCTCCTGGGGAAGATAACCTATTCTGCTGTCTTTAGGGCTGGTAACAGAACCGACATCCGGCTGTTCCCAGCCAAGAATGATTTTCATCATCGTTGTTTTACCAGAACCGTTACTGCCGACCAAAGCGACTCTATCACCCGGGTTGACGGCAAAGGTAACGTTAGAAAACAGATTTCTGACGCTGAAAGATTTAGCGAGATTTTGAATTTGCAGTGACATTTTTTTTCCTGGAATTAATTGAGGCAATTCTATCACTTCTA
>JASURT010000033.1 GCA_030446435.1 Candidatus Ozemibacter sp. | reverse complement strand
CCGTCTTTTTTTTCGAGAAGCTGCGCGACCTTGAATTCCCCACCTAAAAACGACTTTACCGGTTTGCGAATTTTTTTAAAAAGAACGCTCTGATCGATCGGCGAGGCCTTTATCAGCTGCCAAAGCTTAGAACCTACATACCGGGATCTTAACCTAACCTCTGAAGGTGTAATCAGACGCCCGTCATCATCGAATAAATACAGATCAAAATCGGTGGGAATGAAGTTTTCAAGCTTCCCGATATAATTTTTTATCTGGAGTGAATCAAGTTTGTGATTTGCGAGGCTTAGCCAGGCGCCCCTTGCAACCCGCGTCAAAAAAGTGTCGGTATCGACATCACAGGCGAACTGAGTCAGTCTGATTTCAAGCGAATTTCTTGCATCGTCAAAAGCCCTTTGTTGCTCAAGAGCTATGGCATTTGCGCCAAGAACCGCGGCAATCATGATCGGTAACAGAATAAAAAGCGCGAAAGATGCTGAATAACCGAGAAAAGAATCAAACCTTCTTTTCGCCGCGTTTTCCGGGCTCTTTTCACTGTTATTCGAAGTATTCATTCTTGCAAGGCCGTCTCAACTTGTGTATTATGCACTGTCTCTTAAAGATTATTACTTTCCCGCAAAAAGGACAAGCTATAACCAATGCGAATTATCAAAAACCTCTACAATTGGGTTTTATCATGGGCAGAAAGCAAATACGCCGTTGCCGCTCTCTTTTTACTGGCATTTGCCGAATCAAGCTTTTTTCCTATCCCTCCAGATGTTTTGCTTATAGCGTTGGCCCTCTCTCAGCCTGATCGCTCATTCTGGTTCTCGGCTGTCTGCACGGCCGGTTCTGTCGTCGGTGCGATAGGTGGGTATATTATAGGCTTCGCCTTCTGGGCCGCGGTCGGAGAGTATTTTTTTCTCTACATTCCCGGTTTTACCCAGGAACTCTTTGATAAAGTCAGCCTTTCATACGAACAGAATTCGGTTTTTATTATCTTCACAGCCGCTTTTACCCCCATTCCTTACAAAATTTTCACCATTGCTGCCGGGGTGTCGAAAATTTCGGTTGTGCCCTTCGTTCTCGCATCAGTGATCGGACGTGGTGCACGCTTTTTTCTGCTTGGCTTTCTTTTCAAAAAATTCGGTGTTCAGGCCCGAGAATTCATCGACAAATACTTCAATGTTCTCACCATTCTCGTGGTAATAATCTATTTTCTGGCTTTCTATCTGGTGCCGATGATTTTCAAATAAGACCCTTTTACTTTTTGTCTAACCAGATTTTTCGATATTTGATGAATGGCTGGCCCATTGCGTCAAGCTTGATTCCCTTTACTTCAGGCTGATGCAGTAGATGAGTGGTGTAAAAGTAGAGAAAAACCCAGGGCGCCTGTTCTACGACCAGTTTCTCTGCTTTTCTATACAAAGCCACCCTTCGGTCGATCTCTGTTTCGAACCGGGCCTGATCTAACAATTCATCAAGTTCCTGCATTTTAAGGCCGGTAAAATTGTAACCTGTGCCTATGTTCGAAGAATGAAACAACGTGTATAAAAAGCTGTCAGGATCAGGATAATCAACGGTCCAACCCATTCTGAAAAAAGAGCTTTCTCCGGCTTCGACAGATGCCAGATGGGCACCGAAGTCCAATTCTTTAACCCTGCAATTTATACCGATATCGCTCAGATTCGCCAGCACAAACTCTCCGATGCGCGTGTGAATGATATCTTTATTATATTGAAGTTCGATTTCAGGGAAACCTTTGCCGTCAGGGTAACCTGCCTGTGCCAGGAGACTGCGGGCCTTATCGGGGTCATAGCCATAACCTTCAAGATTTGGGTCGTAGCCGGCGATTCCCGGGGGCAGAACCCCATGCGCAATTCTTGCCCGGTCGTTCAAAACAAGTTTCACAATAGCCTCTCGATCGATGGCGTAATTTATGGCCTGTCTAACAAGCTTTTGGTCGAACGGAGGATTGTTAAGATTCATTCCCAGATAGTTTGTGCCCCATCGACTGGCTTCAAGAAGGTTTTTCGCAAGCTTCTGGTCTTGCTTTACATTCTTGTATTCAGAATCAGGCACATCAACATGCATCAGCCGCCCTGACTTAAAAGCCTTGAACCTGTCAGCCTCATCGGCAATAATAGGAAACTCGATTTTATCAAGGTAAGGTCGACCACGAAAATGTTGCAAATTAGCCTTCAACACTAAAGTTTCGCCTTCTTTGCCGTGCCATTCGAAAGGACCGGTGCCGACCGGACACTTTTTCAGATCCTGGCCTTCGGCATCTTCTACAGGCACGATAAATGCGTTACACATGCCCAAAAGCGAAACAAATGGGGCAAAAGGTTTTTCTAGAACGAAGCGAATTGAGTCTGAAGCGAGAATTTCGATTCCTGAGATATTTTCGGCTGTACCACCGGCGAAATCTTTCGCCCCTTTGATCACCAGAAAAAATGCACCCTGAGAATCCTGAGAAGGTTTCAGCAGACGCCTGAACGTATATTCGACATCTTCGGCAGTCATGCGTCGACCGCCGTTCAAAGCAGGCTTTTGCCCTGCCGTCGCATGAAACAGCACGTCATTTCGAAGTTTAAAGGTGTATGTAAGCTTATCTTCGCTTATCTGCCAGCTTTCAGCCAATGATGGCGCAGGCTGCCCATTTTCATCGAATTCGACCAGACCGTCGAATATCTGCCGACAAACTTCATGAGAATTCGAATCTTTGATCAAAGCCGGATCAAGAACTATGAACGAATCGGCAAATGCACGTCTGTAGACACCGCCAACTATCGGCCCAGACTTTTCAACAGGCGTTACGGGCGGCGAACTTTCAAAACAACCAGAACCAGATATCAAGCCAACCAACAGCAGAAACAGAAAAAAAACTTTGCTGTAGTACATCAAGCAACCTCTATTTTTTTATTCTGTCTTGATAATAGCATTGATTCGTAGAAATTACACAAAAGAAAAATCTTGGCGAAGCCTTCGCCCTCGTTATTCAGGGCCCCATCGTTAAACCACAAAATAGTTTGCCATGTTTCCGGGTTTTACATTACTATTTGTGTCAGATGAATCCTGACAAGCACAAAACAAGCAATCGCTACCAGCTAAGCCTGGTTTTAATACTGGTTTCGTTTCTTTTGTTGTTTTTCATATCCTACAAAGCCCTGAGCTTTCAGCAACAATATCTGAGTCGCCAGAACCGTGACAAGATGATAGCCCAGCTGGATCAGATCTCACAGGACTTTTTCAGCAAACTTGCCGAAGAACCTATTCCACTACTGGCCATACCCATGCCGATGGAAAACTCATCGTATCCATCTTTATCAGTTCCAGACAATGATCTGGCGAGATTAACACTGGCAAAAATTTCTCTTAACCGTGATTCAAAGCTGGTCAATCTAACTGAAGCCGAATTGAATGCCCAACCACAGGAACAGGATTTCTGGCGTTATCTTCTGTTAAAACAGTATCTTGAAAAAGAAAATTATTTTCAGACCAGAAAAATCGCTTTCAGAATTCTCAATTCAAACTTTGACTATCTGCTGAGCAGTGGCCGAACCCTGAAAACCCAGACAGCTTTAGTTTCTGCAGAAACATTTTTACAGGAAAACAACATAGAAGGCTTCAAAAAATGGCTTTATCGCTTGCGAACATTGCCGGCACCGGTTTCAATACCAGAGTCACCTGAAAAGGTTTTCGAAACCAGACTTCCTGACTCTGCACGCAATTGGCTGAATTTTCTTTTTCTATGTTACCAGAAGACTTACGCACCAGAACTTAATCCGGGCTGGTTTTATTCCAGGTCCACCCGGGCCCTTTTGATTCAGCATCAAAACGGTCTGGTAGCTTTTCCGGAAGACTTCATCATTGAAAGCATTTCGAAAAGACTCGCTGACAGCGGATTTTCTGATCTAAAGCAACCCCAGACCCAAAAACCCGAACATAATGCGCATCTTCTCGCCAGGTCAAACGGTCTATGGATTGAACTTCCAGCCGATCAGATCGACAGAATTCCCGGAGGATTTTTTCTCCTTCTGACCTTGACCACAATTGGCATACTTGGACTTTTCAGATTTTCACTATACGAATGGCAGTTCGTTCAAAAGCGAAATCTGCTTGAAGAAGAGGAAACTTTTTTCAGACAAACTGCTCATGATATAAAAACCCCGCTGACCACCGTCAGATTTCTCGCCGAAACCATTTGTCTGCGCCGGTACAAAGATGAAGCCCAGAAAGAACGTTACCTGGGGCAGTTGCTGACCGAGTCCGAAAAGGCGGCCGAATTGATCGACCAGCTACTTCTCTCGGCTCGTTTGCGTAAACAAGCAGTAAAAGCTGATCTTAAGCCAATTTCACCTCCATTTCGCATCAAAGACCTGCTGTTGCGTTTCAAACCCCGGTTCGCCGGCTGGGAAATCCGCGAGGAATTTATCTGTTCAGATGACATTGTCGCTGATCCCGACATGTTTGACCGGGTTATAATCAACCTCTTCGAAAACGTTCTCAGACACGCTTCTGACGCGAAGATTCTGCACATTCGCGTTGAATCAGTATCAGAAAACGATTTATTGATTGGAATTGGTGATCAGGGGCCAGGCCTGGGCGATTTAAAAAGCGGAAAAATAGACCTGATGCATGAAGCATTACCCTATAATTCGAACCGGGGTGGTAGCGGAACCGGCCTGATGTTGGTCAAACAGATAATCAGAATACATTCGGGAGAGTTCTTTGCTGAACCAAGACAGCCAAAAGGGCTATGGATGACGACCAGATGGAAAACCGCAAAAAATGACAGAGATTCTTATTGTTGAAGATGAAACCGTAATCAGAGAACTTCTAAGCGACAACCTTGAATTCGAAGGGTTCTCGACTTATCAGGCTGCCGATCTTGCGATGGCCGATCAACTGCTTTCCGAAATTTCACCTTCTTTAATTTTACTCGACCTTAATTTGCCTGATGGAAACGGAGCTGATCGCCTTAAGACCTGGCGCAGTAATGGTCTGCAAACACCCGTAATAATCTGCACAGTCAGGGACCGTGAAATCGACATAATCAAAGCACTCGACGCGGGCGCTGACGATTACGTCACCAAACCTTTCCGGATACGTGAATTAATAGCAAGAATCAAAGCGGTCATCCGGCGTTCAGAACATAAACCAGGCGGCGATAAGCTGCAAATTGGCCAGATTGCGGTAAATTTTTCGGCCAGAACAGTAGCGTCGCCCGACAGTCAAATCAGTCTCACCGCCACCGAATGGCAGATTCTCGAATATCTAGCGGAAAACCGAAACCAGGTTCTGAGCCGTGACCAGATAATTGAAAGAATATGGGGGATAAATGATCTTGAAGACAGTCGGGCAGTAGATGTTCATATTGGTCGGTTGCGCAAGAAAATCGAAGCTGACAACAGACCTTCGACCCTTTTAACCGTAAGAGGCTTCGGCTACACCCTGAAGTTATGATTTGTTACAAATCTGTTACAAAACTGCAATTCAAATGAAAAACTGTTGGCAGATACTAATGACAGGTAAGCAAAACAAAACAAGGAGAACACAAATGAAAAATGTGATCAGGTTTGTAATTTTGTTCCTGTCATTGGGACTCTTCGGACAAGTCGTTCTTGCAAACGGGCAGGAGCTGGAAAATGCAATCAGCAAACTCTGGCTTAACGGCCCTGACAAAAAAATCGAAGAAACCCTAAGCAATTTCAGTCGAAATGAAGATACCAAACTGGCAGAAAAAGCGACTTTTCATCTAATCTGCCTCAGACTTTTGCAGGGCAACGAGCCAGACACAGAAA
The DNA here is from genome assembly GCA_030446435.1 of Candidatus Ozemibacter sp. Taxonomy (GTDB): domain Bacteria; phylum Muiribacteriota; class Ozemobacteria; order Ozemobacterales; family Ozemobacteraceae; genus DYKG01. The sequence continues at coordinate 16,156 of JASURT010000033.1, read as the reverse complement.
AGCTTCTTTCACAACTAAAACGCTCTGCCAGAAGCAAAGAACAGAAAAAGTTCGTCAATAAACTCAACCTTCTGTTGAAACCTGAAATAAAAGACATCCCAGAAGGAATGAGCAAAAATGTAAGCATCGACTTCAAGAATATGGATATCAACGATGCCCTGAAAACTATTGCCAAAAAAGCAGATTTAAACATAGCCATTCATCGTAAAATTGCCGGCAAGATTGAACTGAAGCTGACAGACGTCACTGCAAAACAAGCTTTTGACAGCATTTGCAAAAGCTATGAACTCGACTACAGATTTCTCGACGGCATTTTAACCTTCGTTCCTCAGGGTTTGGTACCAGCTATGAGCAGAAATTATTCAGGTCCCCTTCCTGATGGTTTTCAGAAAAAGATTTCACTCGATTTCAGAGACACCGACGTAAGGGCCATACTCAAGCTTATTGCTGCCCAATCAGGAGCAAACATCGTTATACACAAAAGAGTTCACTGTCGTGCCAATATAAGCCTTACCGATGCCACCATCGAACAGGCATTGAACTCTCTTTGCGCTTCAACCGACCTGCGCTACGAAAACAATGATGGAATATTCGTGGTAATGCCGGCCGAGGCCGAAAGAAGAATTTACAGCCGCAAGGAAGTCCCCCTGTCGTATCTGGCCCCCAACGCAGCAGTAAAAATGCTTCTTTCGACTGTCGGACAAAATAAAGACATTATGATCAAGCCCTTGCAAAAATCAGTAATGCTCGAAGGCAGCCCTTATGAAATAGAGAAACTTGAAACCTTTTTGCGGGTTCAGGACAAGCAGGGCAAGGCGCAGAAGATTTCGTTCAAGATCTGGCAGATTAAAGAAAACCAGAATTTAAATCTGGCTGATTTCCAACGCAAAAACGAGACGCAGCGCAAAGAAATCGCCAGAATCATTGCCGCACCGGCTCTAATCGCCCTACCCGGCAACGAATCAAAAATTGAAGTCGGCAGTCGCAGTCAGGAAGAAAATTCCGCTGATAACGAAAAAGAATCATTTTCATACTCATTTTCCTGCATCTTTCATGAAACTGAGAAACCGGAAATTTTCCGGCTGATTTCGTCGGTCAGAGTGAAGGGAATCAGTTTTAGCAATGGCGAAAAGCATGAAATAAAAAAGGAATTTGCCCCCACTCTTGAGGTAAAAAGAAATGAATGGGCGATGATTCCTCTTATTGAAGAAAAAGAAAAACTTTTTCTCGAGCTACAAATCTCGAATTATCTTCAGTAAACGATAACCGGTCAAGCTCAAAACAGAGTTTGACCGGTTTTTTCAGGCAAAGCAAAACTCAAAAATTTTTTTTTGCTGCGATTGCAACATCAGGTTTTCTTGTGTACAGACAGATTTTGATTAAATGGTAGGATTTCATCATTATTGGCAAAACTATTCCCTTGATTTACTGTTAATATAGTGCTAAAATTAGCGCTCGACAGGCATTAACAAAAATAAAAGCAAATTCAACGAATACCGCTTTTAAAGCGGGTTTTGTTGTTTATAAACGAAACAGGAGAAAGATGTTATGACAGAAAAAACTGCGGCCTTACTGGCTTCGGTCAGAGATTTTGTCAACGACACTTTCTCTGATACTTATGAAATTTACGATGTAACTTACAGGCCGGTTAACCGCACAATGTTGCTCGAAGTCTTCATTGACAGTCCTGACGGTGTGACGGTCAAGGATTGTGAAAAAGTTTCCCGCGCCTTGAGTGAATATCTCGATGAAGCGGATTTAATTCACTGTGCTTACACTCTAGAAGTTTCTTCACCTGGAGTAGAAAGAGTTTTTAAGCGACAGGTCGATTTTGAACGGCATGTAGGCAAGCTGGTCAAATGGACACTTGTTTCTGAACCTGATTCCAGAAAAGAAGTTTTCAGAGCACGTCTACAGGAATTTTCTCCGGAAAAGATTGTGGTAAGATCAGACAAAGGGCTTCGAGAATTCCCATTGTCAGTGGTGAAAGAAGCGCGGGCGGTGCTCGAGTTTCCACCAAAGATGAAACGGGGATGACCGGGAGGTATAAAAATGGCTAAAACGAATTTAATCGAAGCATTGAAAGAAGTTATTGGTGAAAAGAACCTTCCGATGTCGGTTCTGGTTCAAGCAATCGAAGAAGCTCTCGTAGTAGCTTATCGAAAAAACTTCGACTCTGACGAAGATGTCGTTGTGAAGCTTGACGAAGAAACCGGCGATTTCAAGGTTATTTCACGCCGTACAGTGATGGAAGGTGACGACCTCGACGAGCCTGACAAACAGTACACTCTCGAGGAAGCCCAGGAAATCGACCCGGATGCTCAACCCGGTGACGTTGTCGAAGAAGACGTCACTCCGCCGGCATTTGGTCGAATTGCTGCTCAGACTGCAAGACAGGTAGTAAGCCAGAAGCTCAAAGAAGCTGAACGCAATATAATTTTTGAAGAATATCAAAGCCGCGTAGGACAGGTTCTTACCGGTAAGGTTCAAAGGGTAGAACGTGGTCATGTTTATGTCGAATTCGCCAATACCGAGGCGGTTCTTCCACCCAGAGAACAGATTCCTGGTGAAGTTTTCAGAACGAACGACAGAATCAAGTGCTATGTGCTTGAAGTTAAGCCCACCACCAAGGGCCCACAAATCGTTCTTTCAAGAAGCTCAGCCAAGTTTGTTGAAATACTTTTCGAACAGGCCGTTCCGGAAATTTCCGATAAGATTGTCGAAATAAAATCTTCGGCAAGAGAAGCGGGCCTGCGCGTAAAGATTTCCGTTGCAACTTCAGACAACAGGGTTGACCCGGTGGGCGCCTGCGTTGGTCTGAAAGGCAGCAGGATTAAAGGAATAGTTGATGAACTGAATGGTGAAAAAATCGACATCGTCAGATACAGTGACGATGCGGTTGAATATGTCACAAATGCACTAAGTCCAGCCAAAGTTCAATCTGTTCAGGTTTCAGAAGATGGAAGTTATGCTCTCGCGATCGTTGCTCAGAGCCAACTGTCTCTGGCCATTGGAAAAGAAGGTCAGAACGTAAAACTGGCCTCCAAACTAACCGGAATCAAAATCGACATAAAAACTGAAAAAGACATTGAAAACATGGCTTCAGACAAGATCACAGAAGACTGACATCGCGGAGGTAATGGATGGGTATAAGACTACACGAAGCAAGTAAACAATATAATTTAAGCAACAAGGAACTGGCTCAGATTCTGGGCAAACTGGGTTATGAGGTTAAAGCACACCAATTTTCTGCCGTAAGCGAAGAAATGCTTGAAGCTCTTGAAAAGCATTTTGCCAAGGCACCTGCCGGCAAAGCAGAAAAACCTGCTGCCAAACCCAGACAGCCTGAAAAGCCCCAGGCCAAACAGGAAGACAAAGAAAAGAAATCTGAAAAACAACCCGCTGTTGCCGTCAAACCCGCCCAACCCGCCGCTCAGAAACAAGAAAAAGAAGAAGTTAAAACAAAAAAAACAGGCCCTAAACCTGCCCGCATCGAGGAAGAGGAAGAAGTTGAAGTAAACAAACAGATTACTATCATCAAAACTGCACCTCCAAAGAAAGAAATCCCAACTACGAAAAAGAAAAAGGGTAAAAACAAACGAGCCCATTTTTCGAAGAAGGTTCAAGCCGAAATGCGTGAAGCAGAGCGTCAGACAGAATCCATTCTCGATCGACAGGGTAAGAATGCGCAACATGAAGAGAGCTCTCAGAATGCTTTGCCCAGACTTACCGTTCCCAGAGATATCACCGTCAGTCAGTTGGCCAAGTATCTTGATATCGAAGCAGTCCCATTGATCAAGACTCTTTTTGGAATGGGCGTAGTAGCAAGTCTCAATCAGAGACTCGAAGACGAACACATTCAACTGATGGGTCAGGAATACGGTAAAGAAATCGTTTTTACCGAAGACGTCATCGAATTCGATGAAACTCCTGATAAAGAAGAAGATTTGCAGTTAAGGCCACCGGTCGTGACCATCATGGGTCACGTTGACCATGGCAAAACCTCGCTGCTCGATTATATACGAAAAGCACACGTCGCTGACAAAGAAGTCGGCGGAATCACCCAGCATATTGGCGCATATCAGGTTAAAACCAGTGATGGCACCATTACCTTTATCGATACTCCGGGTCACGAAGCATTTACGGCTATGCGTGCCCAGGGAGCACTGGTAACGGACATCGCTATTCTCGTAGTTGCTGCCGACGATGGCGTTCAGCCTCAGACAATTGAAGCGATTCACCACGCTCAGGCAGCCGGGGTTCCAATAATCGTTGCCATCAACAAAATGGACAAACCCGAAGCCAACCCTGATAGAATCAAGCAACAGCTTATGCCTCTGAATCTCGTTGCCGAAGACTGGGGCGGACAAACTACCATGGTTCAGGTTTCAGCCAAAAGCGGAAAAGGCGTTGAAGAACTGTTAGAAATGATTCTTCTTCAGTCTGAAATGATGGAACTCAAAGCCAACCCCAATCGACCGGCTCAGGGCACCATCATCGAAGCAAAACTCGACAAGGGCATGGGTCCCATCGCCACCGTTCTGATTCAGAACGGCAGAATCAGGCTTAGTGACAACATTATCTGCGGTACCAGCTTTGGTCGTGTAAAAGCTTTGATCAACGACTCAGGTGCCAGGGTTAAAGAAGGCGGCCCATCTTTTCCGGTTGCAATACTTGGGTTGAATGAAGTTCCCAAGGTTGGCGACAAGCTCGCAGTTGTCGAAAGTGCCAAATTCGCCCGCTATGTCGGCGAACTTCGCCAGAAAAAAGCTCGTGAAGAAAGACTTTCACGCGAAAACCGCATGAAACTGGCCGACTTGTTCAAGCGCGTAACCGAAGGCCAGGCAAAAGACCTGAATATCATCATCAAAGCTGACGTTCAGGGTTCCAGCGGCGCATTGAAAGATGCTCTCGAAAGACTGAGCACTGATGAAGTCAAGGTTAACGTTATTCACACCGGTGTCGGCGGTATCACCGAAGCCGATGTAAACCTTGCTTCAGCAAGTAATGCAATTATTATCGGTTTCCATGTCAGACCCATGACCGGCGTTGATGACGCAGCCAAAAAAGATGACGTTGAAATCAAGGTATTCAAGATTATTTACGATGCTATTGATGCGGTTAAACTTGCTCTTAAAGGCATGTATGAACCAATCTTCGAAGAAGAAGTCATTGGTAGAGCCGAAGTCAGAAAGGTCTATCGAATTTCCGGAATCGGCGCCATCTGTGGTTCATATGTTACCAACGGCATGGTTACCAGACACGCTTCAGTTCGAATCGTTCGCGACGGCATCGATATTTATGAAGGAAAAATCAAGTCTCTGAAGCGATTCAAAGACGATGTTCGCGAAGTCCACCAGGGCTATGAATGCGGCATCAGCGTTGAAAACTTCAATGACATCAAAGACGGCGATATTCTCGAATTTTTCCGAATGAAGGAAATCGAAAGAGAAATCTGACTGTAAATGAGCATGATCGTTGCCATCGGCACCTTCGAAATGCATTTTCCCCAGACCCACAGTCTTAAAGGGAAAAGACAGGTTCTAAGGTGCCTCATCGACAGAGTCAAGGCAAAATTCAATGCTTCAATTGCAGAAGTTGACAACAACGACCTGTGGCAACGCGGAACCATTGGCGTATCTATGGTAGCCAACGACCGCATTCTCTTACAGAAGATGGCGGCAAGAATCGAAGAGATTCTTACCGACCATGACCAGGTCGAAATTGTAGATTATTATTGGGATTATGTATGACCAGAAGACAAGAAAAAGTAGCATCTCTGATAATGCGAGAGCTTTCAGATATACTGAACCGCAAAGTATCTGACCCCCGGGTAAGGGGCGTTCACTTCGTTTCAGTCGACGTAAGCCCCGATTTTCATCTGGCAAGAGTTACTTTCAGCACTCTTGAATCAGACCGCGACCCAGAACTGGTTCAAAAGGGTCTGGATTCAGCAAAACCTTTTCTCAGGCGCGAGCTGAAGAAAGTCTTGCAGCTGAGAATAGTGCCTGAACTGGCTTTCAGTTTTGACCCGTCAATACGCCATGGCGACCAGATACTGAATCTGCTCAAAAAGTTACAGGATTAAATCGAACAACCAAATAAATTCAGGAACAGATCTGATGCATTTTAAATGGCCCAGTGAAGATTATGACCAACAGGCGGAACTGATTGCACAACAGCTGAAACAGGCTAAAAACGTTTTCTGTATCGCCCACCCTTTTTCTGATGGAGATGCCCTGGGCTCGCAGCTGGCACTTTATCATTTCTGCAAAGCGACAGGCAAAAACTGTTACTGCCTGAATTTTGAGCCTTTACCCGAGCAGCTTTCCTGGCTTGAAGGCTCTGAGTTTCTTACCGACACCCTGCCTGAAGACATGGACTTCGACCTTGGCTTTCTTATGGAAACCACAGAAGCAAGACGCATGGGCGATCGCGTCGCTTTTTTCGAACGGGCAAAGGTAACCATTCATCTTGACCATCATGTGAATGTTACAGGTCTTGGCAAAGAAAACCTTATCGATGACAAGGCATCTTCGACCTGCGAAATTCTTTACAACATTCTTGAAAAAACCGGTGTAGAGCTGAACCTGCAGTGCTGCGAAGCTCTGTATGTCGGCATCATGACCGACACCGGCAATTTCAGATACAACAATTCTACCCCGAGAGCCCATGAAATAGTGGCCCGACTGATTGAAAAAGGTCTGGTGGTTGATGAAATCTTTAAAAAGGTTTATGAAACGACCAACTACAATCGGGTCGTGATACACGGCACCGCCATGAGCCGAACCGCCCGACACTGCAATGGCAAGCTGGTTACCAGCTGGCTTTCACTTGACGATTTCATTAGAACCGGTTCAAAAGAGGTCGACAGCGATGGATGCATTAGAAATATCAGTGTCATAAAAGGCATTGAAGTAGCCATTCTGTTTAAAGAAGTTGAGGGCGGAAAGGTAAAAATCAGTTTCAGATCAACCGGAAAAGTTGATGTGATGGAAATCAGTCGCCGTTTCAACGGTGGTGGTCACAGGCTTGCTGCCGGTGCCCAGGTTGAAGGGAACCTTGATTCAGTAATGCGGGAAGTAATCGAAATGGTTTCTCAGACTATCGAGCAGGGAGATTATTAGTATGCCTGATGGTCTGCTTGTCGTCTATAAACCCATCGGATGCTCTTCTCACGATGTAATTGCAAAAATCCGCAGAATGTACAAGGTTAAATGCGGTCATGCCGGGACTTTAGACCCCATGGCACAGGGTGTTTTGCTGGTTTTCACCGGCCGGGCCCTGAAACTTATAAACTTCATTACCCCCGAACACCTTGATAAAACTTATCTGATGAAAGTAACCCTCGGCAGCACTACTGACTCTTACGATGCCACCGGGCAGGTTACCGAAACCTTCGACGGCCCCATCGACTTTTCAAACGAGCAGTTGATTTCTGTTCTGCGAAACTTTGTGGGCTCTTATGAGCAGGTTCCACCGGCTTTTTCAGCAATCAAAGTCGGCGGGAAACGAGCGTATGCCCTTGCCCGGGCCGGAGAAGAAGTTAAGCTGGCGAGTCGCAAGGTTCATGTAACTTCGATTCGGCTGGTTCAGGATTTCGTTGCCAACGACACGAGAAACCTGCTTTTAAGAGTTCATTGCTCGCGTGGCACTTATGTCAGATCAATTGCACATGATCTTGGGCAGAAACTCGGTTGCGGCGGACATCTTTCATATCTGCTGCGTGAAAGAGTGGGAAAATGGGCTTTTACCAATGCTTTTCCTTTCTGGAAAATTGAGAAGGGCCTGGACTTTTCGCAAACTGAATCTTTTATCGATTTTTCCGAGATTTTGCCTTTTCCAAGACTCATGGTAAATCGTGAGTGCGAGACAAAAATACGTAATGGACTTCCGATCGGCTTCAAGGATATAAGCAAAGTCGAAGGTGACCACCTGCACGAAGACCAGAGCGGCCTGGTTCAAATCATTTCCGAAGATGGAAAACTGGTCGCCATATATGGTCCGCGCAAAAAATCAGGGCAACCCGGTAAAAACCAGGCAAAACTGGCAGCTGTAAGGGTTTTTCCAGAAAATGAAGCTTAAGAATTTACTTTCAGGCAAACTCGAAATCGGCCCGTGCATTCTCGGAATCGGTACTTTTGACGGCGTGCATCTTGGGCACCGAAGCCTGATAGAAAACATCATCAACTGCTCAAAAGAAACCGGCCTGCCGGCAGTAATATTCACTTTTGATCATTCACCGCGCAAATACCTCAATCCTGAGGTTTTCAAAGGTTATCTCACTACTCCGGCAGAAAAATTCAGCCTTCTTCTTGGCACCGGCGTGGATTACGTCGTTTTCAGACCGTTTGACCAAGAGTTTTCGCAAGTTTCTTACCAGGATTTCGTTAGTGATATCATATGCGATTCTCTCGATGCCAGAATTACCTTCGTCGGCTTCAACTTCTGCTTTGGTGCAGGTCGAAGCGGCACCGCAGACATGCTGGCAGACATTTTGCGGCAAAATGGCCGCGAATGCAGAATTATTGAGCCGGTTAAAGTCGAAGGCGAAATAGTCAGCAGTTCAATCATTCGTCAGGCCGTCGCTGAAGGTGATTTTGTCAGGGCCAACCGTTTTCTTGGCCGCGAATCTTCTTTTTCCGGCGCGGTTGTTCATGGTGACCATCGTGGGCGCCAAATGGGTTTTCCGACTGCGAATCTTCAACTAGAAGAAAGCGAAAAAATTCTGCCACCCAATGGCGTTTACGCTTGCTACGCCGATACCCCCAAAGGTAGTTTTAAAGCCATGGTCAATGTCGGCATCAGGCCGACCTTCAATCGGTCAAACCATCTTCTCGAAGCTCACCTTCTTGGTTTTAGCGGTGATTTGTATCATCGCACGATCAGAATCAGGTTCGTCAAAAGAATTCGTGAAGAAAAGAAATTTCCAGACATGAACAGCCTTACCGAACAGATTCAAAGAGATCAGCAGACCACCGAAAGAATTCTGACGCAAAACCTCGAACAACAAGCTGTTTAAAGCCCTCCGACAATCAGTCTTCTTTGCAGCACCAGGCCGCGGTGATTCGGGCGATATCTTCGGCGCGCCTTCCGATTGTCATATTCATGTGGGTTCCGTCTGATATTGAAACCATTAGCTTTTTGGCAGAAGCAACAGCCTCAAATCCGTATTTAACGGCGCGCTGAGGGGCAATTACATCGTGGGTACCATAAATCATGCAAACCGGCGATTTTACCCGGGAAAAAAGTTCGGTGTAATCGAGTTTGCCTTTGCGATCGGTGAATTTGCGCTTTTTCATCCACATCAACGTCTGCATGAATGTCTCGACCGGAACATTTATTGAAGCAGTTTTAATCAAATATCTGAACAAATTAAGATCGTTCATTTTGCTTTCTGGTGCGGCTGCGGTAAGCAAAGCGCACAAAGCCCGACCCAAAACCTTTATTGGCACAGTTCTGTAGCCGGTAATTGCAGATAACCTTACAAAGGTTCTCATTAAAGGAGGATACAAAGGCACTGTGCCGAATCTGAATGGCGAGGCGGCTGTAATTACCGCAGGGGCATCGATTACCCCGGTTGCCTGGGCCGCCATTGCCAGCATTCCGCCCATGCTGTAACCAAAGACAAAGGGCCGGCAACCGGCTTCGCCGCAAACCGAACGCCAGATTGCCGGCATGTCACGGTTAAGATGAAAATCAAAATCGTAAGGCTCAGACTTATGTCTGCTGATTGGGTAATTGTAAGGAAAAATGTCAAAATCTCGCGACAAATGATAACCCAAACCATCAGGAATCGAAAACAAACTGGAATTGTTACAGATTCCGTGAAGCAGAAGCAGTGCCGGTCTCGGCTCGGTCATTCATAATCCTCCAGATCGGCGAGGTTATCGCCGACCGTCATATCGCAGACCAACGGCACATTCAATTTCACACATTGCTCCATTATCTTTTTTATCTTTGGCGCAACCGACCTTAGTTCTGATTCAGGAACCGAAAAAACCAGTTCATCGTGAATCTGTAATATAAGGCGAGTCTTGAACCCTTCATTACAGAGCATTTTAGCCGTGTCGATCATGGCTTTCTTGACCAGATCGGCTGCAGAGCCTTGCAATCTGGTATTTTTCGCGATTCTTTCAGCACCTGACCTGATCTGAAACTTTTTCGAATTAATGTCAGGAAGTTGTCTGATTCGGCCCAGCAAAGTTTCAACTTCGCCTGTTTCACGAGCTTCTTCAAGAACCTTTTCGAAAAATTCAGTTACATGAGAAAAGCCGTTATAAAAGCTATCTATATATTCTTTTGCCTGAGGACGGCTTATTGCTAAATCTTCAGCCAGACCATGCGCCGAAATTCCGTAAAGAATACCAAAGTTTACCGTTTTTCCAACGTTTCTTTCTGCTGAGCTGACTTCTTCAGGAGACTTTTTGAAAATGCGCCCGGCGGTTACCGCGTGAATGTCTGTGCCTTTGTCATAGGCTTCTACGAGACCCGGGTCCTGCGAAAAGTGTGCCAGTAAACGCAATTCTATTTGTGAATAATCGATAGAGAGAAATTTCTGCCCCTGGGTTGGCGGCAAAAAAGCCCGACGAATTTTTCGGCCCCACTCTGTCTTGATGGGAATGTTCTGCATATTCGGGTTAGAGCTTGAAAGACGACCCGTGGCAGTTACCGCCTGGTTGAAACTGGCGTGAATAAGATGAGTTTTAGGGTTAACCAGTTGGGCAAGTGATTCAGCGTAAGTCGATTTAAGCTTTGCCAGCTCACGATATTCAAGAAGATCATTGCAGATATCGTGTTCAGAAGAAAGGCGCTGCAAAACCTCGCTGTCAGTAGAATAACCGGTTTTCGTCTTTTTCGGAGGCTCGAGCCCCAGATCGCCAAAAAGCACTTCCTGCAGCTGTTTTGTCGAGTTGATGTTGAAAATGCGCCCGGCTTTTTCATGAATAGAGGCTTCGAGTTCAACAATTCGATCGCTTATTTCGCCGGTAAGATCTTTAAGATACTTTTCATTAAGCTTGATGCCTGTTTTTTCCATTCCCATAAGAATCGGAATCAGCGGCATTTCAAGGGTTGAAAAAAGCTTTTCAAGTTTTCGCTCTTTCAACTTTTCAACCAGATGCCCGTAAAGATGAAGTGTAAGCAGAGTGTCCTGGCAGCCGTAGTTGGCCGCACTTGCGATATCTACTTCGGCAAAGTTCTTATTGCCGGCGACTTCTTTGTATTCAGTTACTTCAAAATTGAAGACTTCTTTGCCAAGGCTTTTCAAAGCATTTGATCTGGTCGGATCAATAACATAAGCGGCAATTAATGTATCGAAAATGTTTTCGCCGCATTTAATGCCGGCTTCTTGCAAGAAAGCCAGATCAAATTTAAGGTTATGACCGATTACCAGACGTTTCTTAAAATTATCACCGACAATCTCGGCAAAGTCGGCAAAATTCATCTGGTCGTCTGGCGACAAGCCCAGATAGGCATGCCTGAAGGGTATATAAATAGCTTTTTCGGTTGAGCCTGCAAGAGAAATTCCGATGATGTTGTCAGAATAAGCGTCAAACCCGTCTGTTTCAATGTCTAAGCACACCTTGTCACCAAGTTCGCCTAGAAATTTCTTCAAATCCTCGGGCTTGTTTACCAGAACCCTTTCACCGGAAAGTTTCAGAGACCTGTCTTCTGACCCGGGTTTATCTTTTCTTTCGGGAAGATGCAGATCTTTGCCTGCGAATTCGCGATACAAAGAATTGAATTCAAGCTCTTGCAGAAGCTCTATAAAAGGCTGAGATTCTAGCTTGTTTTCTTTCCAGGTCAGTTCTTCAGTTTTATCAAGACAATTCAGATCACATCTGATCGTTGCCAGATCATGCGATAAATAAGCCATTTCTTTATCAGCCTCGAGCTTTTCCCGCATTTTTGCGTTATCAACCCTGTCGAGGCTTTTGTAAAGGTTGTCGATGGTTTCGAACTGCTGAATCAGGGCCAACCCTTTCTTTTCACCAATGCCTTTTACCCCTGGTATATTATCGGAAGAATCGCCCATCAAGGCTTTCAATTCGATGATTCCTCTCGGGTCGAAGCCGTATTCTTCTCTAAAAGCGGCGGCATCTACTTCCCGGGTTTCAGATACGCCTTTCTGACATAGTTCAACCAGCACATTGTCATCAATGAGCTGCAGCAAATCACGGTCTCCGGTTACAACCTCGACCTTGTAGTCGGCTTTAAGCTTTTCTGCTACCGACCCGATCAAATCGTCAGCTTCATAATCGGCATCTTTGAGGATTTTTATTCCAAGTGCTTCGACGGCCTTATGAGCCATCGGTAGCTGGTCAAGCAAATCTTCGGGGGTGGGTTTTCGCTTTGCTTTATAATCTGGAAAAAGCTTTTTTCTGAACGTGTCTCTCGATGTATCAAAAGCCACTGCAACCAATTCAGGTTTTCGGTCTTTCAACATTTTCAGCAACATTCTCAAAAAGCCATAAATCGCACCGGTGGGTTTGCCGTCGCGAGTTTTCAGGCGTTGTCTCTGAAATGCATAATAAGCTCTGAATACAATGTTGTTACCATCTATCAATAGGCAGCGGCGCATAAGTTCCCCCTGATTGTTAGTTCTCTGCAGTATAATACATCTGCCTGTTTATAACAAAACCAATATCGCCTACGAAAAAAGCTGCACAACTTTTATGGTTGGTTGCCCAGAGCAATTTCAACCTATCCTGCGTTGTCTTGAATATTTGCCAAGACATTAATATTGCGATAGACTGCAATTCGAGAATTTATGCAGAAATTTCAGGAGGAACTGATATGACTACCGTCGGTCGCGAAATACAATCAGACATTTCAAGAGCAACAAAACAGGAGTGGCTGATAACAAACGGAATCGGCGGTTTTGCTTCATCAACAGTTCCTTTTATCAATACCAGACGCTATCATGGAGTTCTGGTTGCAGCGATGCGACCACCGGTCGAAAGACTGGTTCTGGTTTCGCGACTCGAAGAGTCACTGATTATAGAAGGCAAAGAGGTTTCTCTTTCGACCTGCGTGCATCGCAACGAAATCAAAAATCCTGCGGGCTATCTGCACCTTGAGAGGTTTGAGCGCGAACCGATTCCTACCTGGTATTACCAATACCGTGATGTCCTGCTTATCAAAACAATCAGCATGGTCTACGGCCAGAATACGACCCTGGTAACCTACAAGCTTCTGGGTAATGACAAAGATGTAACTTTGAAGGTCAGACCGCATTTTCTTTTTCGCGATTTTCACGGCAATTTATTCGAGAACGATGGTATCGAGAAACAGATACAGCTTCAGGAACGGCAATTCAAGCTGCGCCCTTTTTTCAATGCACCAGAGCTTTTTGCCCGCTGGGACCGGGGCCAGTTTGTAAGCGACCCGGCCTGGCACCGCGATATTTTTCTTCAGATTGAAGAAGACCGCGGGCTGCCTGCTTACGAAGACGATTTTTCCTGTGGCTATTTAGAAATCGCCCCTTTAAACGGCTCGGCCTCGATAATTTTCTCTGACCAGCCAATAAAATCTTTCAACCCTATAGACCTGCGTAAGCGCGAAGAACAAAGGCTTGAAGCCATTGCCTCTTCACTGCATTCAGACGACATTTTTCTTAGAAAACTGCTGATGGCAGCCGATCAATTTATCGTAGACCGTACCAGTACTGCCGGCAAAACCATTCTTGCAGGGTATCCGTGGTTCTCTGACTGGGGAAGAGACAGTCTGATTTCTTTGCCGGGTCTAACTTTGGTTACCGGCCGAATTGACGATGCCAGATCGATTCTTAAAACTTTTGCCAACTCAATTCATCATGGGCTTGTTCCGAACTGTTTTGCCGACAATGGTACCGAAGCGATGTACAACAGTGTCGATGCTTCGTTATGGTTCTTTTTCGCCGCCTACAAGTATATTGAATACACTGATGATTATGATTTTGTGCGCGACAATCTTTATGACCCGATGCTGCAAATAGTTGAAGCTTTTCAGAATGGAACTCATTTTGACATAAAGATGGATGAAGAAGACAGCCTTGTGTCTGCCGGAAATAAGGATGTTCAGGTAACCTGGATGGATGCAAAAGTCGATGGCTGGGTCGTAACCCCGAGAAACGGCAAAGCCGTTGAAATAAATGCTCTGTGGTATAACGCTCTACGCATACTCGCCATTTTTCAGGAAAAATTCGAAGGTCATTCGCGAGATATTACCTCTCTTGCCAAAAAGGTAAAGGCTTCATTCAGAAAAACTTTCTGGAATGATGAAGAACAATGTCTTTATGATGTGATTTCGCCGGATGGTGAAATTGATGACTCGATCAGACCCAATCAGATTTTCGCGACCTATCTGCCCTTTTCCCTTCTTGATCATCCACAGGAAAAGCTTGTGGTAGACAAGGTTTTTTCAAGCCTTTACACTTCATATGGGCTTAAAAGCCTTGCCGCAGACGACGAACGCTATGAAGGGTTTTATGGTGGAGATCGCATCAAGCGTGATGGCGCTTACCACCAGGGCACGGTCTGGGGCTTTCTGATCGGCCCGTTCATCAGTTCGTATCTGAAAGCCAACAATTTCTCGATGGAAGCCCAGCTTCGGGCATCGAACATGATCGAACCGTTCAAAACTCACCTTAAGCGCGAAGCCTGCATTGGTAATATTTCAGAGATTTTTGACGGCAACATGCCCCACACTCCAAGAGGCTGCTTTGCCCAGGCATGGAGCGTTGCCGAACTTTTGCGATGTTACGTTGAAGACATCAAAGGTCAGAAACCCACCATTGTCATCTAAATGACCACCAGGAAAAAGAAGCTTATAAAAACTACCGGATTCGCTGGAAAAGTCCTTAGCACCGGCCTTACCGGTGGAATCTGCGTTGCAATAAGTCTTTATTTTGGCTACCAGTTTGATTTATACTTTGATTCGAGACCGATTGGTATTCTTGGGGGAATATTCGTTGGTCTGGCTGCGGCCGGAGTTCAGACCTGGAAACAACTGAAAGAAAGTCTCGAAGAGTTTGAAAATGACAAACACCGCGAATAGAATCAGACAAAGCTACAAGCTGCTTTTCTGGTTCAGTCTTGCGGTTCTGGTCACTATTGCGGGTATATATTTTCACAGCGAGATTGATTTAACGGCATTTTTAATCGGTTATCTGGCCGGGGTGGCGGGTTATCTGGCTCTTTCGCTGACCTTTTCCTACCTCGATAAATTGCCGGCCTGGTTTCGTTTAATTGCAATCATGAGTACCAGTTTCAAGATTTTATTTTTGCTGGCCTTCGCATTGCTGTTGAAGCTTCTGGGCTTTTCGATCGCCCAGGTTGCGGCCGGAATTCTTCTCAGTCAATTCCTGATTATTTTTTCACTGGTAATAATTGTTTACTCATCGCGAAATTCTGTCGAAAATAATATAAAGGAAGGCAAAAATTAGCGATGCACGAACTTGAAAAGGGCATATTATATATATTCTCATTCATACCCGCCGGGCCCGGGGTCGTTCTGCCCTGGCTCGTCACTATCGGTGCAGCTTTTGCCTGCTGGTATCTTACCCGCAACCTGACCTTTGAAGACCCCGGCAAAGCCCAGAACCTTCTTGAATACATTTACGAATCACTCGAAGACTTTATCTGCAATATCGTTGGCAAAAAAAATGTAAAAGAACTGATGCCGGTGCTTGCGACCATTTTTATTTACATTTTTTCTGCGAATCTGATGGGTCTGGTGCCGGGCCTTAAATCACCGACAAGCATGTTTTCAAACTGTCTTGGCATGGCTTTGATCGTCTTTTGTTTGACCGCCTTCTATGGCTTCAAGCATCACGGACTTGGGTATATAAAGCATTTTGCCGGACCTGTATGGTGGATGGCACCTTTGATGTTTCCCATTCATGTCGTGGGTGAATTTTCAAGGCCCATCAGTCTTACCTTGAGATTGTTCGGCAATATAATGGGAGAAGATGTGGTCATACTGGTTTTAACCAGTTTCATCTTTCCTCTCATCGTCCCTTTACCCATGCATCTTCTCGCCATTTTCACCAGCCTTCTTCAGGCACTGGTGTTTACGATTCTATCAGGAGTTTACCTTTCTGGAGCGGTTTCAGAGGGTCATTAAATCGGAGGTAATTTATGGATTTAACCGGTTTGGCGCATATCGCCGAAAT
>JASURT010000208.1 GCA_030446435.1 Candidatus Ozemibacter sp. | reverse complement strand
GAGTTTTTCCAATTACTCCACCCGGCAAATGCCTGAAAGAAATGGCGCGAACTGAAGAAATTCTCGCAGAATTTCTTAGCGTGAAAGATATACCCTATCGAATCAGCTTCGCTTTTAACCCGGCAGTAACGGTTCCCCTATCAATCAATGCCGGCTTCAATCGCCTCGAGTATTTTGAACCCTGGGGAAATTTTATTCATAACCCTGATCAAGCCATGAAAGATAAAACGATTAGCAAACTGCTCTTTTTTCATCTTGAAGAAAACCAGGTCAGCAATGTGAATGAAGACGAAATCAGGCAAATTTTGCGTTCAACCCTTAAAGAAATGGCAGTGGGAAAAACCACCGCGATTTTACTGAATTCTGCCGATGCGGCATTGATACTTGAAGATTCAAAAAAAGCCGACGCGTATTTCAAGCATCTTCACCAGGAAATAGACATAATCGAAGATCGCGATTAAAAGCTTCTTTTGTATCCATTCCACACATCATAAAACAACTTGTTGCCCTGAAAATGCGGGCAGTATTTGTAAAAAGCGTATGAAGCGGCGTTCTTAACTCTGACGGACTGCCCGTCAATGGTCATGGTAATTCTTTCACCATTCTCTATTCTCTGTCGGGCATTGTCATAATGTCGACGATAGGTTGCGGCCGCGAACTCTATCTGCTTATCGAGCCCCTTGTAGTTCTGGTTCCAGTTACCAGAATCATAGCAACCCACCCCAAGGGCCCAATCGAGTTGCTTCTTCGTGGCTGTTGTTTTCGAAATCAGCCCCTGTTCGCACTGAAGCCTTGCTAAAAGAACCTGCGGGTTGATTCCGTATTTTCTCGCCGCATTATAAATCATTTGCGCCGGAGTCGAGCCGTTATATGGTTTTGCCAGACAAGAGTTTTTTGAATCGAGAAAACGCTGAATATCAGCCACTGACATGGTGTTGACATTGGTTAAACCATGATCAGAAATCAGATAGTCTTTCTGGAACCTGGTTTGCCATGACTCATCGCCCGGTGCGGCCACCTGATGGCCTGCCGTGGGCGAATCACCAGCTCCATCAGAAGAAGCAGAAGTGGTGCTGTTATCAGGGGAAATGAACGAATCTTCATTTCTATCGGCAGTCAGGCCACGGGGCAAAGCGATGAGCTGCCCCGGAAAAATCAAATTGGGTGTGGCAGCAATACTGGGAATCTGGTATTTGAGTATGTGGGTCCACATTCCTGAATTGCCATAATATTTCTGGCAGATTTTAGAAAGTGAATCACCAGACTTTACCCTGTAATAATCCATTCCGGAAATTCTTGACTCGTCATTTGCTGCAGCCTCAGGCGCCGAGGCCTGATTCTTCGGTTCGGGCTCATCTTCTTTCTCAGAAACTTCTGTTGGTCTGCTGTCAGAAGTTGTCTGACCGGTCGTTGCTAAAACGGCATCAGCCTTGCTGTCGCCGCTGTTTTCCCTGTTATTCGATGGCTGAGATGATGGCGAGGCCTGGTATTCTTTTCCGGTTAGAATAATCTCAGAGTTGCCGAATGGATTTGTAGAACCGTTTTCAACCGCAGGAACGCTTTGAGACGAAGAGGGATCGGCACTCTTATTCTCCTGAAATTTGTCCATGTCCATGTCAGAGACGCCGGGAGTGTTTCTGAAAATCTCGAGCTCGAGTCTTTTTTTGGCAGCCCGGTATTCATCAGCATATTTTTGAATATCTTTACGACCAAGTCCCACAGCCTGCTGGTAAGCTTTGTAAGCTTTCTGGTATTCTTCAAAAGCCTTTTCAACTGCAGCGGGCGACGATGGCGCTTTGGCTGTCTGCAACAGGTCAGCTTTGTTATCTTTCTGCATTTCACTGCTGACAACAAGCGCGGCTGCACCAAGAGCTACCCCTACCGCCATGGTTAATAAAAAGCCGATGACGCCTTTGCGGTTACGCTTGATCATAAAGTTCTCCCGGAATTTATTCATCATGATATTAATAATAGATTTTTTTCCTGAATTCTGTAAGCTATATCTTATAAGTTTACGGCAAACTAATCAAAAAGTTTTCGCAATGACTTTTGACCAGCTGTGGCAAGAGAAAGCCGAAGCTGCGCAAGCAATACAATTTGCTGTTCCAATATCTGGCCGCAGATTGCAACGCTATTTTTCGCGGTGCGGGTTTTCTTGACGAACAGAAGATCGGACAATATAATTAAAATATTGTTGTATAAGTTTCTAAAAGAAGGGCGACCAACAAATGCAAAAACGCTTTCAATCGGCAATTCTGCTGTTAATGTTTCTTTTAAGCTTTACCGCAGCTTCCTTTGCCGCCAAACCACTGGTTCTGTTTGACGAAGGACACGCACAAAGAGCAGGAAACGCCGACTGGGTCATCAATGGTGGCTTTTCTGATTTTGCCGATGCTTTTAAGGCAAATGGCTGTGAAGTTAAGGCTGTCAAGCAATTCACCAGTGAAGTTCTCAAGAGTGCCCGAATTGTCGTTCTTCCGGAACCCAACTCTGTTTATTCGAAAGCAGAGCAGGATGCCCTGGTTAATTTCGTCGATAATGGCGGCTGTCTTTATGCCATAGCAGATCATGACAGATCTGACCGCAACGGCGACGGCATTGATTCAGTAGGGGTTTTGAATCAATTTTTGCCAAGGCTTGGTCTGAAGATAGACAAAAAATATTTTACAGAAGCCCCTGTAACCGGTGACTACAAAGACAACGAAATAACCCGCGGAGTAAAATCTGTCGGAACCTGGGGCGGCACTTCAGTCTCTTGTCTGGCTGCTTCTGCTGAAGGGCACATTTTCATGAGCCAGAAGAACGGCGGCAACCCCTATATTGCTACAAACATCACCGGCGCGCGCGGCGGCAAAGTAATTGCGATGGGTGACAGCTCTCCTTACGATGACGGCAGTGGCGACCCACGTGACAAGCTTCATGATGGCTACAACAACCCAAGACATGATCATGAACAACTGGCTCACAACACCATCAAGTGGCTTTTGAAAAAAGCGTCGAGCGACCCGGGCTATCGCATGAACAGTCTGATGAAAAACATTCAGGCCATAAATGTTGACCTGAAAAAAGATATGTCAGAAGAAAAGTTTCTTCTTGCCGAAAACCTGAAAGCAAACTTAAGCCGGCTTTTGAACGAGTCGCCTTATCTGCACCCTACTTTCTCTGCCCAGGCGCAGGGCAAGCAGGATTTTGAAGGGCTTCTGCGACAGATTCGTCAGCGAGAATCCTTTTCTACACTTCACGAAAGATAGACTTATCAATCGTTTTGCCTAAAAATAAGCCGGAATCATTAATTTTTAATGGTTCCGGCTTTTATTTTTATGATAGATTTGGAAATATCAAACTTTGAGAGAACTTGAAAGATGACATTAAAAACGGTATCAGAGAAAAACTCAATTTTTTTTGGCGTCGTCTTCATTCTTATCGCCAGCATAGTTTTTGGCGCGGGAATCCTTTGGAAGAGCTTCGTTGAATATACCGGCAACGCTTCATCACTTCCGGAGGTCTTTTCAGGAATCACGCGACAAGCGCCCTTTACCCCGCATGAATTGCCAAACGAAAGAGACGGAATAATATTCACATTCACCATACCCCGCGGCGACCTGGTTCAGTTTATGGACATGGTTCAGCCCAAACTCGATGAGATTGTTGCCAAGACCGGAAAACAGGCCATAATTGATATTTCGACCGATGAAGTTGAAGTTATCAACAAAGTTGAACGCAACCAGGCCGATTTCGGCTCGCTTTCAACCATGGGTTACGTAAACTTTATGGACAACAGAAACATCAGAGCAGTTCTCGAACGCTTCAGCGACCCGCCAAAGCGATCTATTTTCGTGGTTCGCAAAGAAGATAACATCAGAAATATTGCCGATCTCAAGAACAAAAGAATCGCTTTCAAAAGCAAATATTCTCTGCCCGGCTATCTTCTGCCGCTGCAGGAACTTTCGACTTTCGGCTTTGATCCGACCGGCTTTTTCCAACAGGAATCCTTTTCAGAAAATTACAGCAATTCACTTCTTGGCCTGTTAAACAATGAGTTCGACTGTATAGTCATTGCCAGCAATTTTTTAATGGAACTGCCTGATTCTCAGAAAGAAAACATAAAAATCATTCACGAAAGCAAGCCTCTTCCGGGGGGCGTTTATATTGCCAGAAAAGATCGAAGAATGTCGTTCGAACAAATCGTTACCGGCAATTTCATGAAACTTTCTGAAACCCTTTCATCGAATGAAATGTTTGCCGGAATGTTCAAAGTGAAGCACCCGGACGAAGAAGCCTACAGATCTCTGGCAAGGGAGTTCGGCCATGGCAAATGAAAAAGCGACAAAACCCGCCAGCTCTCTATCAATAAACTTCAGGCAAAAAATTGCCGCGATATTTACCCTTTTGATTACCTTTATCATGCTTGTTTCGGTATATCTGGTGACATTTCAGGTAAAAAAATCCAGCCTGAGCAGAGCAGAAGAAAGCGGCAGACTGCTTGGCAAGATAATCGCTCTTTCTATGGGTGAAGATATCGTAAGGGGAAATTTTCAGGGCATTAACTACGCTCTTAAAGAGTTTTCGCAAATGCCAAGAATTGAATATTGTCTTATTCTCGATAACTATGGCCGCATCATATCAAGCACTGACGAAGAGCTTTCGGGAAGGTATTTTTCTGATGCCTGGTCACGCAGTGCTTTATATGCCGATGGGTTGAGCATCAGAAGAGCATCGCGCAACGGCAAACCGGTTTATGACACATCGGTTCCGATAATCATAGGGGGTAAGCGCCATGCCCTGATCAGAGTCGGCTTTACTCTCGATGAAGAGTATGCAAGCATTCGCAGCCTGCTGGTATATAATCTCAGCCTTGGAGTCTTTCTGATTCTGGTCGGAATATTCATTGCATACGCAGTGTCTTCTACTCTTCTGACGCCCCTGAATGCGATTCTGACTTCGATTGAATCGATGAGTCATGGCGATTTCAGCCAGAAAGCTTTTGTCGAAACATCTGATGAATTCGAGCAGCTTGCTCTGTCTTTCAACCGGCTGTCAAATTTTCTTGAAACCCGACAAACTACTGAAAAATACATTACCAGCAAAATCTGGGAAGCAGACGCCAGTCTGAAGAAAAAGCATTTTTCAGGCAAAAACATCGAAGCAGTCGTATTACATCTTGAGTTAAGCAAATTCGAGCTCTTTGTCGAGCGCCATTCTGCATCAGAAGCAGTCGACACTTTGAACAGCTTTTTTGAGCAGATTTCGGAAATCATTGCGCAAAGCGGCGGTATAATCGATAAATTTGGCGATGGTTTCGTAACCGCGATTTTTCCGATAATTCAAAACGACAACTGGCCGGCTTTTTTAAGAGCGGCTTTTACTGCGCTGGCCGCGCGTAACAGTCTCAATATTTTCAATTTCAAACAGGCACAGCTTGGTCTGGAAGATCTGCATTTAAAACTTGGCATGGCTTCGGGCACCGTAATTGTCGGAAACATCGGCACCAGCTCAAGAAGCGACTTTTCAGTTCTCGGCGCCCCGATAAACATGGCGCGAAAAGCTTGCGAATTATCTACCAGACAGAATGATTTCAGACCCGTAGCAACAATAGAACTGGTAAAAATGTCGGCTGATTTTCTGCATTTCATCTATATAGACCAGCCAATCGCCTGCCAGAACGATGACAACGCATTTTACACCCTGAAAAACTTTACCAACCTTTCCTATTTCAAAGAGCGGCTTAAAGTCTCATCAGAAAAGGGCAACATCAGCATCATATCGGCCTTTGGGCTAACAGAAACAGAAGACGGTCTTGAGTTTCTAAGCAGCATTATTTCAGACTCAGAAAACCCTTATCGTTTCGATGCAATAAAAGCACTTTCGCCCTATCTTTTCGCCGGCAATGAAAAAGCGCGACAAGAGCTGATGAAGTTAATCAACGAAGACAGCGACCCGCAAATTGTCGCCCTTGCCACATCGATTCTCGGTTACGCCTGCGACAAGAATCTTAAGGAACAATTCACAAACCTTTTCGATCATGAAGACGACCGGGTCAGAGCTAATGCCGTAGAGGCCTGCATACCTCTTGATTTCACCAACAAAAGGGATCTGCTGAAAAA
>JASURT010000207.1 GCA_030446435.1 Candidatus Ozemibacter sp. | reverse complement strand
GAAAGATTTAACCGGGAGATTCGCAGAAGAACCAGAGTGGTTTCTATTTTTCCCGGAGAAAAATCAGTTTTCAGGCTTGTTGGCTCATTGCTCATCGAAATTCATGAGGAATGGATCGCAGGCCCAAGATACCTTAATTACGAATCGATAGCTGAACTCAACGCTGAGGAACTAAATTACAGAAAAAAGGTTGCATAACCTTTTTTTCCCGGGCAGAATTCCCTGAAAATAAACTTTTGCGTGTAAATTTCTGCGATCGATGCTAAAAGTAAAGATTGGCATACAATATGCAATTAAAATGTTCGTTGCAAGTGATAAAAAGGAGATTCAGTCATGGCTAAATTCAAATTTATCGGTTTCCTGTTTTGGTTTCTTGCTTTGGCGATGCTTGCCTGGTTTGGTCAGGTTAGGCTGCCGGCATTCATCAATGTTCCTGCCGCCTTGTTTGTTTTACTCGGAATCGCCGGTGCAGCGCTGATTTCAAAGAATCCACAGCAGACTGTAGCTGGCCGTTATAAACTCATGGGGCAGGCCGCCTGGCATTCAGGTCTTATATCTTTTGCCATCGGGCTTATTGCTATGCTTTCTGCACTCGATGACCCGAAAACAATCGGGCCGAACATTGCTGTGGCGCTTACCGGAATTCTTTACGGAACCTGCCTCAGTCTGGTTTTTTTAACCCTGGGAAAGGCTCAGCCAAAAGCAACAAAAGAGTGAAGCTGTTTTTAAAGACAAAGATTTTTAAGGTATTAATTTTTTTTGTTCTCGGGCTTTGGCCGTGGCTGCCGGTTCAGGCAGACCACAGGATTTTTTCCGGAATTTACAACGACAAGCCTGAACTGGTCGCAGAAGTTTTAAAAACTGAACCGAAAGCTGATTTTGGAAGAAGCTTCGATGATTTGACGCCTCTCGAACTTGCTATCAGACATGGCAACTTCGCCATAGTTAAGCTTTTGGTTCAGGCCCGGCCCGGGTTTGAAAAAATCGCCAGAAACAACGGGTTTCCTTTGATCATAACCGCGATTGCAAGCAGAAAGCCTGAACTGGTGAAGTTTTTGCTTCAAAATGGTTGCTCGGCAAATGACAGAACCCCTCTGGGGAACACCCCTCTTCATGCCGCCGTATCGATGCAGGAAATCAGCATAATCGCTCTTCTTCTTAAGGCCGGCGCAGATGTTAATGCCAGAGAATACCTTAAAGGCTATACCCCATTGCATTATGCGGCTGAAGAAACTGTTAGAATGGAACTATTCGCATATCAGAAAAAAGATCGACAAGAGTCGAAGCAGCTTCAGATCGCGAATATGCTGCTTAAAAGAGGGGCTGACTCTCGTTCTGTCGGGTGGGACGGCAAAACTCCCTATATTCTTGCCCTTGAAAGAGAAGAAGACCGGCGTTACCGAAGAAATAAATCGCAAAGAAAACTTTCGGATTTCCTGCGACTGAAAATGGGCGGCGGCCCCGCAGCGACCAGATTTCCCCTGCAGATTCTTCCTCTGATCAAGGCGCAGGATTATGAGGGTGTGAAGAGTTTTCTTAAAAAGCAACCGGCCGGGGCTAAAACCTGGTTTGAAAGAGGAGCATTCGGCGACAACCATTACAAGCCGATCGGGGTCGTTTCTTATTGTGCACATCAGGGAAATCTGCCAATCCTCAAGCTTTTGATCGAATCGGGCGGTGACCCGCTACAAAGAAGTCCCAAAGATTATAATCTGCTTACTCCGATTCATTTTGCGGCGCAGAATGGTCATTTGGAAATAGTTGAATATCTGTTGCAACAAGGTGTTTCTGCTAACATCGGAGACAAAACAGAGCTTACACCTCTTCACTTCGCTGCGAGAAACGGCGATATTGAAATGATTAAACTTCTACGCAAATTCAAGGCTTCACCTCATAAAGAAAACATTCACGGTATTTCAGCAACTGATTGGGCCTTGAATCGAAGCCCTTTAACATATTTTTATCTGAAAAGTTGGATGTGGCAGACCTGCGATTCCGATCCACTTGCTTCACCTGATTTCAAATTTTTTGATTCATATGAATTACAAAGAATGTTCAGCGGTATTCTCGCTGCATTTTGGCCTTTATTGTTGCCGCTGGTTCTCTTTTTCATGGGCTGGAAGCTATCTGGCAGCAGGTTAATGGCTGTTTTGCTTGAAGTCGTTCTTAAGCCGGTCTTTGGCAAACTTGATAAGCCTATGCCAGAATTGTCGCAAAAGCAGATTTTCTTTATCTTTATTCCTCTGTTTGTGGCTATATTAATGGTTCTGGTGATTTTGCCGCTGACAATAATCGGGCTGGTTACACCTGGTGGGCATCCGCCTTTCATTATTTTCCCTCTCGCAATAAACGGGGTCTGCGCTTTGTTCATTTTTCCACTCTGCATTTTGCTGTTTCTAATTGGTCTGCCGGTATTGCGAAAAGATCTCAGTCGTTTTAAATTCGTCTGGCTTTTTTCTTTCGCGATCCTGCTGTTAATTGAATCAATAAGTCTTCTTGGACTGATCATGCTTCGATAATTCGATATCTGACCTTTCAAAGTTGACAACTTTTATGTGCTATAATCAAGTATTGGAACTTTTCGGTTCTGGGAATTGTGCCCTTTTGACAATCCAAAATCAGAAAATACAATAAATTTGTCGAACAGGAGCCAACTATGGAAGGCAAAACCGGAACCAGAGTCGTTATCGGCGGCATCTACAAATGCAAAGAACACCCCGAGGCTACCAAAACCTTTGTTAAAGGCACAGTGTTTCTTCCCTGCGGAAGAGCAGGCAGCCACGGAACCACCTGGATTTTAGTCCGAAAAACTCCCTGATAAGAGATTTTTCTGCGATTGAAACTGAAAAAAATCCCCCGTCACTTTTGAGGTGACAGGGGAATTTTTTTCGGTTTGTATCTACCAGCCGAGAATGTAAGCGAAAATCAAAGGCGCAACGATTGTTGCGTCCGATTCGACGATGAATTTCGGAGTGTTGATGTCGAGTTTGCCCCAGGTGATTTTTTCGTTCGGCACAGCTCCTGAATATGAACCATAGCTGGTCGTAGAATCAGATATCTGGCAGAAATAGCTCCAGAACGGAATGTTTTCCATTTCCATGTCCTGATAAAGCATTGGCACTACACAAATCGGGAAATCGCCGGCAATTCCGCCACCAATCTGAAAAAAGCCGACCCCTTTACCCTGAGAATTTTTCACATACCAGTCGGCAAGCCAGGTCATATATTCAATGCCTGATTTCATCGTTGAAGGCTTGAGTTCGCCCTTGATGCAGTATGAGGCAAAGATGTTGCCCATTGTCGAGTCTTCCCAGCCGGGAACGATTATCGGCAGATTCTTTTGTGCTGCAGCCAGCATCCAGCTGTTTTTGGGGTCGATTTCGTAATATTGCTCGAGAACGCCAGACAAAAGCATTTTATACATGTATTCATGCGGAAAATAGCGTTCGCCATTGTTTTCAGCGTCTTTCCAGATTTTGTGAATGTGAGACTGAAGTCTTCTAAAAGCTTCTTCTTCAGGTATGCAGGTGTCGGTAACCCTGTTCAGCCCTTTTTCAAGCAGATCCCACTCATCTTTCGGAGTCAGGTCCCGGTAGTGGGGAACTCTGCGATAATGATTGTGAGCGACAAGATTCATGATATCTTCTTCAAGATTTGCGCCAGTGCAGGAAATGATAGAAACCTT
The DNA here is from genome assembly GCA_030446435.1 of Candidatus Ozemibacter sp. Classification (GTDB taxonomy): domain Bacteria; phylum Muiribacteriota; class Ozemobacteria; order Ozemobacterales; family Ozemobacteraceae; genus DYKG01. The sequence goes on along the minus strand of JASURT010000207.1, from coordinate 2,537 downwards.
GTCGTTTCTGATCATCTCGGCGAGGGTTTTTCCCAGTTCGGCGGTGCTCATTGCTCCCGCAAGGGTAATCATCATTTTGCCATCAGCGTCAAGATGGGCTTTGTATGCTTTGGCTGCGTCGACAAGGCTGGCCGCGTTGAAATGCAGATAATTCTCTTCAATGAACTTTGAAATTACATTCTGTGTCATTTCCTGCTCCTGTACTGAAGTTATTTTGTTCTTCTGAAATTAATAGCTCAGAAATCGAAATTATTCAACTTTATCTTGGTTTTCATTGTTTTCAGCGCACATTATACAAAAGCTCAGTGACCGAAATAGGGCGGTCATCGAGCATGGCGCGAGCCCAGGAGGGGCGAAGTGCTTATCTGCCACAGGATTGCAGCGGATAAATGAAATGCCCGCTTTGGGCAAACAGCGAATGAGCCTTTGTATAGAAAGATTTGACCGTTCATTCTTTCTATTTCGTAATACCTGTTGATTAAACGGCAAAATTAGCGCAGGAAATTCTGATAAATTCGTTGTAAAATTGTTTGATTGAAGTTAATTTTACAGAAGCTAAATGGAATTTACCCTATCAAGAGGTGATCGATATGGGTGGCAGATTGAATCTGATTTCTCGTTTTGGCAGTTATGCAACTATTTTGCTGGCTCTTATGGGATTATTTGCATATTTACCTGGAATGAGACTTTTAGGCAGCTTCAGCCCTGAATATATTCCAATGGCACCCAGCACCGCCGTTAGTTTCATTATTCTTTCCTGCTGTCTTTTGTTGATTCAGCATCGTCTTTTCAATCGCCAGATGTCTTATGTGCTTCTGGCCGGGTCTTTTTCGGTAATGCTTTTCGGCGTGCTTTGTTTTTTGGGCTGGTATTTTGAAATGGACCTGAACTTTGAAGCAGCCCTGATTCCTTCGGCCGGAAGATTTAACGGTTTGCCCATCGCCCGCATGTCTCCGGCAACCGGAATTACGTTCTTTTTTGCCGCCATATCTGCTTTTCTTATCGTTTTGAAGCAGAAGTTTTTGTCTCAGTCAAATTTCGTCAGATATCCCTTGAATATCAGCTGCTTTAGTACTCTGGTAATCAGTTTTACTTTCACTCTTGCATATGTCTACGGAACGCCGCTTTTGTATGGTGCCAAAACCATACCCATGGCATTAACCACCGCACTTGGCTTTTTGACACTTGCAATTTCTCTTATGTGTTTCAATCATGAATGTCTTCTTGTTACAGCGCTTAAAGAAGACACTACCCGCAGCTCGATTTTAAGATATTTTTTGCCTTTAAATATCGCTGCGGTAATCATTGGTGGTGTTTCAGTTTTTCTCAGTGCTTTTGCAAAAGTTAATCCCGCAATTTTCGCTGCGATCACAACCGTTATTCTGGCTGTGATTTCAGGAGCGGTGGCCGGAATTCTGGCACGACATCTCGGCGGTGAAATTGATCGGTCGCGGGAAGAAGTAAAAAAAGCCAATGAAATGCTGAGAATCAATGAAGAAAAATTTAGAACAACTTTGAACTCTATCGGCGATGCTGTCATCGCCACCAATAAAAACGGTAAAGTTGTTCAGATGAACCCCATCGGTGAATTTCTCACCGGTTGGAAACTCGATGAGGCTCAAGGACGGCCCCTGAATGAAATCTTCGAAATCAGGAATGCCAAAACCGGAGAAAAATCAATAATACCAGTTGATAAGGTCATTTCGACCGGTGAAATAGTGAATCTTTCAAATCAGACCATTCTGATTTCGCGCGATAAGCGACAGTTTCATATAGCAGATTCGGCGGCACCGATTACCGATTCAAAAGGTGAAATTACTGGTGTCGTGCTTGTTTTTCGCGATGTAACCGAAGAAAACAAGATTCAATCTGAATTGCACAAGATTCATCGGCTGCAGAGCCTCGGTATACTTGCGGGCGGAATCGCGCACGATTTCAACAACCTTTTAATGGGTATCTACGGCAATGTTTCTTTGGCCAAAACCGAGCTGCGAGGTTTCGAAAAGGCGCAGGAATACCTGGAAGAAGCAGAGAAATCCATGGGCCGCGCGACGCATCTTACCAGGCAATTGCTGACTTTCGCCAAAGGTGGAGAGCCTATGTGCAAAGACGTGCAACTCGAAGAAATCGTTAAAGAGGTAGTTAGTTTCGATTTAACCGGTAGCAAAGTTTTGCCGGTCATCGAAGTGGAAGATGATCTTCTGCCTGCCGATGTCGACCAGGGACAAATTCAGCAGGTTTTTTCCAATCTCACCATTAATGCAAGAGATGCCATGCCTGATGGTGGCCAGCTTTTCATCAAAATTGAAAATGCCGGTATAGAAAAAGAGCAGATTGCTGATTTACGAGCTGGCAAGTATCTTAAGGTTATTTTTAAAGACCAGGGAATAGGTATTTCTGCTGATGATATCGATAATATTTTTGACCCATATTACAGCACCAAAGAAAACGGAACCGGGCTGGGGCTTTCTACTACTTTCTCAATAATCAAGCGGCATCATGGCGCAATTCAGGTTGAATCTCAACCTGGTCATGGA
>JASURT010000206.1 GCA_030446435.1 Candidatus Ozemibacter sp. | reverse complement strand
TTCGCGTGCCGGTGCGCGCGAGCGTTGTTTTTGTTTAGAAAATCGAGCAAACGTAGACGCATGAAGTTGAAATTCGTGCCAGCCCGGTTTTTCATCTGGATAATGGCAAAGCGGCGAGAAATTCCTTTGGACAACGGGCTGGCTAAAAATTATTTTTGATAAATCACCCAACGGGTGAGAAGACAAATTTGTTTGAGCCAGCTGAAACAAATGCTTTGAATCTAATTAATGATTTCCATCATTATATTAGGGTTTATTGCTGTTTTGCAAAAATGCCTGTTTCTGATAAGCTTCTATCTCGTAAGGTCTATCAGTATATAAAAGCTCATTGAACAATTCATTTACCCCGGCCCTTCGATAATTCGACAGACTCATGCAACGCAGGCTCAGTGACCGCGACCTAAGCGGTCGTTAAGTTGAACGGAAACGCAGGAGGCGCTAAAGCAGAATCGTCTGACGATTTAAAGCGCATTGTGAAAGCCGCTTCGGGAAATAAAGAGTAAGCTTTTGTATAAAATAAGTTCAGCTAGTATATAAATTTTATGAAAAGCGATTTTTCAACCAGGGCAAGGCAATTTTTCGGAATATTTTTTCCGATTTTTTATTCATTGCTGATTCTGCTGCTTGTGCAGAGCTATTACGATTACCAGCAGAATATAAGAGTGGCAGCCAAAAAGAAACTCTGGTCAGAAAAAGCGACACTTCTGCTGGCATCGATAAAAGAAAACAACAAATTCTCGCACCTGATACGAAACTCAGGCAACAATCTGGCAAATGACCTTGAAAACCAGGAACCTGGGGACCTTGATGCAAAAATGTTTTTAAGCTGTTTCAATCGATGTTTCAGCCCGCAGATTGCCGACAGACTGGTTTATCGCTGGGCTTTTTTACGAAACAAAAACCGAAGCAAAAGTTTGAGTTTACCAGGCTTTACGAATACCCGTAAGCGGGTAATGGAAAAAGTTTTTTCGGCGCTGGTAAACTTTTCGCGCAATGAAAAGATTGCCGAATCAAGGTTTGCCCAGGACAGCAAATTCATCAAAGGCGTTCTCGGCAAGTGGAGCGCTCCACTTACTCTCGGCAGATTTCGCGAAGGTGATCTGACGCCGGTTAAATTTGAAGGTAAAAATTTCTATTTTTACTGGCGACAATTCAAATCTTCGGCAAGCACTTTCGGCGGCATAATATTTCTTGTTCCTGAAGCTGTGGTTGAAGACGATATTTTTGCCAAACAGCAGATTGCCGAAAAAGTCTTCAAAAGTAGTCAAAGTAGAATGGCGCTTGCTTTTTTGCCCGCCGAACAGTTTAAAAAGCAAAAGAAAATCATTTTACCCAGCTCCTTTTCCGCCGACAAAGCAGAACATAAGCGCATTCACGACCTTTTAAGCCAGGTTAAGCAGCTTTCATCAGCTTCTCGAAGCGAGATGCAGATTTTATCAGATCACGTATTCATTCGCAGTGTCTTTTCTATCGATAATATTTATGATGCGGTAATTTTTGCTCCTGTGCCAGCTGGCTTTACCCCCAAAAGGTTTCAGCTGGGCCCACCTCTTTTAGCCACGATTCTGGCCCTTTTGCTGTTATTCGGCTTTTTCTACAAAAAAGAAGGTCGTGCAGGACTTCCATTACCAGTTTCTTTCAGGCTGCTGTTTTTTCTTACCGGCATCATTCCTGTTCTGGTTATGCTTATAGCCGGTTCACGTCTCATCGATGAAACATTTCAGGCAGAGATTCTTGAGTTAAAGCAGAAAAGCATCGACAGACTCAGCATGATAAACGAGCGCAGCGATATGATAAAACCAATGTTCAGCTGGCATATCGCCGAAATGTTGCAACAGCCTGAACTTCAAAAGTCCTTCAAAGACTCAGATCTTACCGAGCTTAGACCATTGTTCGATCAAATTTGTCACAAGCTCGCCGAAAAAGAAATGGCTCTTGGCTATATGTTTGCTTTTGCACCCGGTCAGGCGGCACAAATATACCTTAAAGATCACCGACGCAACGAGGAAGCAAGACTTTTTGCAGATTTAATGGCGACCTCGGTTTTTGAAGCCAACAAAAGCCTCTCCCTCTTGTCTTCGCAGCCTACCATCAGACTTTCTTCTTCGCAAAAGAACTGGCATGAAGCTCTTAAAGGTCTTGGCAGAGACTTTTTAAAATCAATTTTTTTCGACTCTTACGAGACCGAAAACACCATGAACTTTGGCAACAGCGAAAACAACCTTTTCTACTCCGTAATTCTAAGCAGAGGCAGTAAAATTTTGAAATATCTGGTCTTCAGTGCAGATTCTGAAGGCATGTTTCGAAGTTTTCTCAAAAGAGAACTTGATTCTATCAATGTAAGCAGCGCGAACGTTTTTCTCGCTGCTGAAAGACTGCAAAATTCTGACTTTTCACTTTTCCCATTCAAAAAAATGAACGTTCTTAACAGCACAGTCGGTAAAAAAGCTTTTAACTTCATAAGGAAATGTCGTGGATCGATGTTTCAGCAAACACTTACCGACAAAGACAGTATCTATGTCTACTACCCCCTGACCAGAATGAAAAAGTATTCTACCGGAAGCGTCGTTTCACTTGCTCAAGCTCACTACAACCGTGAAATGAAATTCATTTCTCTTTTCGTTCTTGCCCTGTTAATGGCTGCTGCAATGTATATTCTCGCTTCTTTTGCATCAGAACACATCATCAACCCATTGGGCCAGATCAATCAAACTCTTGAAAAAATCATAGCCGGCAAACTTGACACCCGCTTATCGACAGAGAGAAAAGACGAAATTGGTCTTTTGATCAACACAATAAATCTTATGCAAAAGGGCTTTGAAAAGCGAAAAAAACTCGGCAAATTCGTCTCAGGAACCCTTGAAAAATCTCTCGAAAATTTATCAGACGCATCTCAACTCGAAAAGCCTGGCAAAATCACGGGAACCGTTATTTTTTCCGATATCAGAAATTTTACCAGCCTTTCAGAAAAGTATGCTCCTTCTGAAGTCGCAGAAATGCTGAATTATCATCTCGATAACATGTCAGATATCGCTCAGGCCTTCGGTGGTCAGATCGAACAATTTATCGGCGACGCCATAGTCGTAGTTTTCAAAGATACCAACCAATTTGCAGACAGCCTTGAAAATGCAGTCAAAGCTGCAATGAGCATGAGACAAAAGCACAATCAGATTCAAGAACAGCGCAATGAAGCGGCAAAGTTCGTTTACGAAATTGGCTTTGGTATCGAGCATGGTTCTCTGGTGGCAGGTATGCTTTCTTCCAAATCCAGATCTGAGTTCATTATTACCGGAGAGCCTCGCAGCAAAGCAGAAGAGCTTGAAGCTTCGAGTAAAAAAGGTAAATTTTCCCGAATCATCGTTTCTAAAACCTCTCTGGAATTTCTACCGCAAGATACTTGCTGCGAAAAATTGTCGAACGAGGATGTTTATGAAATCAAGAGTTAGGCATTCTGCGACAATTAAATTCATTCAATTATTACTGGGCACGTTGTTTCTGGCATTACCCCCGATAATAGTCTGGTTATCGATTGAAAGATCGAGAACACAAATTTTCGAAGAAAACATTTCGACGATTGAAAAGAAGCTATTTAGAAAGATTCAATCACTGGAACAGGCAGTTAACCCTGTTTTCGAAATTTATCATGACCTTGGAATGTTTCTTCACAAGGTGCATGGCCGAGGAAACCAGATCACCAGATTAAAAATCAATAACCAGATTTTCGAAAAAATTAATCCATTTTTGGCTACCGTTCATCGAAGATATGGTTTCAACACTGAAGTTTCCGGAATTATCGAGCAAAACAATGGTCTGAAAAAAATCAGCTATGTCAACGACCAAAGCGCCCCGACCAGATTAGACAATATAACCGACTACATGTTTCAGCTTAATACTTTAAACAAGAAACTGTCGGTTTCTCAAAAAGCCGAGCTGGTTAAGAAGTTGAAAATTGAAATGCAAACCAGGCTCCCTGGCTTTTTTGATTTGAGACAGATTGAAAAAGATGGCTTTAGAATCAAGAACTTTGTCTATCGTCAAAAAAATCGTGTTTATCTGCTGATTAACGTCAGATATCAAAGCTTTTACATGTTGAACCTGCTCTTTGATTTTTCAGGCCTCTCACAAAAACATATAGCCAGAATGAAAAGCCGTAACTGGAAAGACGATAACATCGGCCTGGCTTTTGTTGCTGATGCCGGCGCCAAAAAACGTGTTTTCGTGTCAAATAGACTGAGAAGTAAAGAGCTTGAGCTGAAAAGAGCTTTGAATAGACTTAAACAGCTTCCTAACAAGTTCGCAACTTTCAGGGTTGAAAAAGAATTGTTCGTCGTATCGGCGCAAAGTCCCCAGAAAGATTTTCGCCTGATGCTTTCTGCCGGCCTTCCCGAAAAAGAAAAAGAAACAGAACTTCAGCTTTTACTTTCTTTGCTTTGTCTTATCTCTGTTTTCTTATGGCAGATTCTTGCTGCCAAACTGATTTTCGATCGCACCCCGAAAATTTCGATTAGTGTTTTCATCATAACCCTTTTCATCATCGTAAGCCTTCTGCCCCTCGTCAGTTCTATCTATCTGGCCAATGAGTTCGTAATTTCAAATTTCAAGGCAGAAAAGAATCTTGCCGCCAATCAATTGCAAAAAGAGCTAACCGGCCTCGATCTTAAGACTATGGATAAATTCAGAAACACCTTGAACCAGGTTAAAACCCTGACTTCAATCAAAGACATCGAAAACTTCGCTCAAGCTGATCGCAAAAACGGTTTAAAAAATTTAATGATTAAGACTCTTGAACACCTCTGCATCAGAAAACATGAACCTCTGGTTGCAGAAATCTGGGTATATGATCGCCAAAGCAGATTCGAGTGCTTTGAATGGAACCCGGAAAAAAGAATTTTCGAGCAGGCGTCGCAAATTGATCCATTGCTAACCGATGTTATGAAGCCCCGTATGAATGAGCTGCTCAATACCAGTAATAAAAATGCAAAAACGCAGAATAATCAGCTCGAAATTGATGAGCTCAAGCTTGAAATAATCAATGATCTCTTTTTGAATTTGTTCGGTCAAAGAACCTATTTCAGTCTGAAAGAAAACATTGGCACACTAATTGAAATGGTTACTTTTTTCGACAAGAATTTCTTTTTATCATTGCCGATAAAGCAGAACGGAAAAGTCGAATACATTTTTACTTACATGATTGATTCTCAAAGCCTGAAACGACATTTTCCAACCGAAGATCTTTCTGAGAATCCCGAAAACTTGTCGTTTCTGCTTTTTGGCACCGGATCTTTTTTTAAGACTGTGCCTGAAGATCTGGGCTATTATGAAGAAAATCACCCGGCAATGCTCGAGCTTGCCCAAAAAAGTCAAAGCACAAAATATCGCCTTGAAGATCAGCAGGAAAAATTGCCCAATGCGCCGATAATTCTGGCTCAACCCGCCCACTATTCTGATTATGTCATGGTTGCCAAGAAGCCCACAAAAAATTTGAGCCGTTTGCGTGCAGAGCTTAAAAATCAGGTGGTTAAGGCAACTTTAGCATTCTTTGTTTTTATGTTGCTGGTGTCAATATTGACATCGAGATATTTTCTCATACCGATTCGTGCTCTTACTTCCGCCACGCGCGAGATAATCGCCGAAAACTTCAAAGTTCGGCTGCCCGAAAACCACCCCGATGAATTCGCAAAAATGGCCGCCACTTTCAACAAAATGGCTCGTAGCCTTGAAGAAGGCAAACTTTTGAGTACTTTTGTTTCATCTTCGTTGAATGAAGAGCTTGAAGACCAGAATCTGTCTTATAAAAATCCCGCCACCAGAAAGAATGTTACCGTTGTTTTCTCAGGTATCAAAGGGTTCAAGGATTTTTCAAAATCGAATGATGCGCAAACGATCTTTGAAGCGATGCAAAGTCATCTCGAAGCAGCCGCTGAAATCTGCGCGAAATTCAACGGAGAAATCGACAAGATGATCGAAGATAAAGTCATGCTGGTATTTGAAGACGAACCAGCAAAATCATCAGCAGAAAGAGCCATAGAAGCCGCCCTTAATCTTAAATCGGCCGTTAAAGTAACTTCGAACCTGAATCTTGCGATAGGCATCAATTCAGGCGAGGTTGTTTCCGGTTTCATGGGTTCAGAAAAAGTCAGACTTTCAAAAACCGTCGTCGGTGACCCGGTAAATCTCGCAGCCCGCCTGGCCGCAATCGCCGAAAAAGAAGCAAACGGGGCCATCGTCGTTTCAGGCAGAACACTGAG
>JASURT010000205.1 GCA_030446435.1 Candidatus Ozemibacter sp. | reverse complement strand
GATTTTCTCAAAAACAAAAGCCGCAAAGACCGGCCGGCGAAGCAGGATGCTTCGCCGCGAACGAGGCCTCAGGATGAGGCTTCGAGTTCGCGTGCCGGTATTAGCGCCGCTTTCGCAATGACTTGATAAGTGGAAACCTGATAAGTGAGTGAAACTAAAATTTGTGTTAGAATAAAAAAAAATGATGAGGCAGAGGCGGTTCAATGTTTGTAACCGAGATTCCTTCGATAAAAACAGAGAGGTTTTTGCTGACAGTTTTGCGCCCCGAAGAGGCTGAACTGATTCACAAATATTACCTTGAAAACAGAAATCGTCTGGCACCAGTCGAACCGGAACGTAATGAAGACTTCTATACGTTAGACAGCTGGCGTGGTCGACTGATCGCTTCATATACGAATTTTAAATGTGGTACTGCGGTAAATTTTGTGGCTTTAAGTCATGACCGCAGCAAGATGCTCGCAGGTTGTAACTTTACCGGTATAGTTATGGGGCCGCTAAGAGCTTGTTATCTTGGGTATTCTGTCGATAAAGACCATGAAGGAACAGGCTTGATGTTCGAAGTTGTTTCTGCCGGAATCAAACACATTTTTGAAAAGGTTAAGCTTCATCGTATTATGGCGAATTATATGCCTGAAAATGAAAGAAGCGCTAATTTGTTGAAAAAGCTGGGTTTCGAACGCGAAGGCTTCGCCCGATCTTATCTTAAAATCGCAGGAAGATGGCGTGACCATGTTCTTAATTCATTGTTAAATCCTGATCCAGAGTTGTAAATTATGAGTTTGACTGCTGAATTCGCATTGCGTGATTGTTGGCCGCTGGATAGATCAAAGCCTCTTGAAACGATTGTCTGCAAAAAGTATCAGACTGGTTTTGATGCAACCTTTGGCGACAGTATTCTTTATTTCACTTCAGATGTAGATCGCCTGAACCCTTTGTCGGTTCTGATCGATGCCGCGGTGATTGCCAGGGCAAAAGAAGGTGATAAGATTCGTCTGACTTCGAATCACCTTTTTCTTGCCAGAAGCGATTATCATCGGGCCACGGATATCAAAAGCCCACCTGCGGGTTCACCGGTTCTAGAAAATGTTCTTGCTCAAAATCTGCGAATTCTGCGCAGGAATTTGCAGCTGTTTGGTAAAGCGTCTCCGGTTAAAGACATGGTTCTGGGTGTCGCTACCCGTGAAAACATTTTGCACGAGGCTTTACCTTTCCTTAATAAATCACATATTGATTTGAGTAAAATTCTGAAATTCATCGGAGTTGGTGATGGGCTAACTCCTTCTTTTGATGATCTTCTTGCGGGAATGCTGCTTTGTGATAATATTTTAAAACAAAAGCAGATGCGTGTGCCTGCGCAATTCTTCGACGAGATAAAAAATCTTACCACCAGGCAATCACTTCAACAGTTGTCTTTTGCATCTCATGGAAAGTTAAATATCGGTTTTGAGTGCTTCGTTCAGGAGCTGCTTTGTCAGCCGGTCAGGTCGGCAAAGATCGTCAGGCTGATGAACCATGGAAATACTTCCGGTTCTGATATTCTCTGCGGCATCTGGTTATATTTGCAAAAGCAGGTTATACTTAACAAATAACTTTTATTTCCGGGGGAAAATATGTTCTGTCCAGTTTGTCGTGCTGAATATCGTGAAGGTTTTACCGAATGCAATACCTGTCGAGTGAATCTGGTAGAAGATCCAGACAATATTTCCGAAAAAATTGACGGAGAATTCCTTCTCTGTAGAGCCTGTCAGCACGAATATCATGATGACGAGCAGGTTTTCTGTGCCGAATGCGGTTTAAAACTCATAAGAGCGGTTTCTCGCGATGATGAATATGTTTTTCTTGAAGAGCCTGTCGATGAATATAATTCTTCTGAATCAATCGTTGGCGGAATGCCGGATTTTGAACATCTTGTCAAAATTGAAGATGAACAAAGCGCGATTTTGATTGAATCAGAAGATTTGAATCTTCTCGTAGGTGTACAGAAACTTCTCGATGCTGCAAAAATAGATTTTGAACTGCGATTGCCTGAAACCGGCGAAAATCCGCTGGGCACACTGCTTGGTTCCGGCAATCCCCTCGAAAGAGAATTCCCAAAAATTCTGGTTCGGACTCAGGATGAAGAAGCTGCAATCAGAATAATTGCCTCAAACAAAGATCTTGGTCTGGCTGAGCTGCCCCCAGAGCTTCAGGGCGCTTATGACGACGAAGAAGAAGAAGCAGAAGATTAAATTAAATAAGCTACTTGGCACCTGTGTTAGTTTGTGATACAATATAACACATTAAGAATGATTATTAATCGCCAGGAAGGAAGTATGATGAAAAAGTATTTGGCATTGATTTTAATGATATTTGTTGTTTCTACCGCTGTTTTTGCCCAGCAGACCCCAACCGAAAACCCCTGGAAACAGAATTTTCCCGATGGCCTGATCGATGCGCAGCAAAATCATTTGTCTGTAGACAATCTCGAAGGCAAAATCGTCGGTCTGTATTTCTCAGCAAGCTGGTGTCGTGGCTGTGCCGCTTTTTCAAGGACTTTCGTGCCGTTTCGTAATAAGCACCAAAAGGAATTTGAAGTCGTCATGGTGGGTTTTGACTACAGCGCCCCTGAAATGAACGATTATATGAACAAATACAAGATGGAATGGCCTGCGATTCCTTATGATAGCCCGGCAAGACTGGCAATGAAAGAACGCTTCAACGTTTCTGAAATTCCGACCCTGATCATCATGGCTCCCAATGGGCAGGTTTTGACTAAAGATGGTCATCAGCAGGTAATGGATATGGAAGACGGTGCTGTTGCCCATTGGCAGAAACTCGCCTCTGAAATGGAAACCTTCGAATCTGTACATGAAAATATACGGTAAAGATTTTTCCTTACCGTATAAACAAGGATGATTAAGGTTACATGTCCGAGGTCCGGGTTACGAAGATAGAACTTCAGGACTGGCGAGTTCTTCAGGACTGATCAGCGAAAATACTTGTCGTAATACTTTTTTATGACGAAAAGCACGGTCAAATAGATCACCACGAATATCTTGAAGCCGAACATCACCATCGGGTCACGTTCGATCATTCTGAATATTTGAATGTTCATAGTGTAGAAGCTGATGAAGTTAACCAGAACGAAGAGCATTACTTCAAATCTTACGGTGGGGCGGGATTTTTCGTATTCTTCAGAACGACGTTGAGTTGCTATGAATCGTATCAGCAGCTTATGACCGAAAAAGAATACAGCCCCGAGGGTCAGCATCAGGTTGAACCAGAAATCAAGACTTGCATTTTCAAGATCTGAACGCAGAAAAAACTGAAGCAAAAAGAAACTACCGAACATCAGAATCGGATAGCTAACGAACCAGACGAGAATATACTCGATAAATCGAACCAGAGACCAGAACCCGCCGATCAAGGCCTCAAAAGTGAGTTTTGTGATAGATTCATCGGACATGGTCAATCTTTTTCTTACCTGCCAGATATCCATATAGTTTTAAGCTTTTACAAGCTTACCTCCCTATATGAAAAATTTAACCGAATTTTAAGGTAAGTAAAGAACGGTTTGTAAATCTGCGCTTAAGTGTTTCGATAGCCAAGTAACACATCGGCAAGCAGCCCGGTACTGCCGTCGTTGCGTTCAAAGCTGCCGTTCAGGATAAGTGAATTGCCGTTCAGGTCCTGGTTGGTGCGCATGAAGTTGAGATTAAGAGATTTGATTCCCATTTGCTCAAGACCGACAAGCTCGTTTTTCTCGATGCGCCCATTGCTGTTTATGTCCTGATAGAGTTTGAGAGCTTTGAAAATCGGGTCCAGGCGATTGATTTTGCCGTCTTTGTTGTCATCGTATTTGCCGAGTTCGAGAAAGCCGTTGGCAGCACCATTCTGGTCGCCGAAAAGTTCTGAGCCGTCATCGATTTTTCCGTTGCCATTGCGGTCATAAACCAGCATTGCATCGTCACCCTGAACCCAGCCGGTACTGTCGAGTTTTCCGTCTGCATTGACATCAAAGATTGCGCCTTTTCCGGCTTCGGTAAGGTTAAGGCCATCACCGGCCAGATCTAATACAAGTGGGTCGGCTTTTTTGATGCCAAGTTCTTCAAGGCTGATTCCAACTCGTTCTGTTTCAGTCTGAGTCGCCTGCTTTTTGAATTTCAACTCAAACTCATAGGTGTTTTTTTCGATCATCTGATCGGCAAGTTCGCTCATGGTAACCGGCTTTGAAACCTTAGTGGAAGCTTTTTCTACTTGTGTCTCACTCGAAAAGGCCTTTTGAGCCTGGCTCATAAGTTTTTCGAACCTTGTGCGAAGCTCTTGATACTCGTCTTCATCCTTGCTGATCATTCTCAACATCAGATCGAAGTCCCGGTCGATTTTTGCATCCAGTTCATCAGTTTGTAGCGAAGATTCGCTTTCTACCGTAAGCTTCAGGTTCAGTTCAGCTTCAATACTTGTTTCCTGGCGGAACTGAGAAATTGTCTGGCGTATCTGATTGTAGGGCGAAAGTTCTATCAGATCGCTTTCAAGTTGGGAACGTTTTGGAGCCGCCTTTTTCTCTTCTTTTTTGAAAAGGGCATCGATTGCCTCTGAGAATCTGTTGGCCCGCATGAATCGTTGCGATAAAATTGACGCAGCAATAGCCATTTGTTTACTCCTCCTTGAGTAATGTCACACATCCTTATGTTTCGGGAAAAAACACTTCCCCTTAATATTATCGGCACGTCCCCCCTGAAAAGTTTATAGTAATTTGAAAAATGTATAAAAATTGAACAGAAAATTCAGAAGAGTTGGGAAAGATAATTCGAGATTTCTGCCGACTCAAGCAAAAACAGACCTAGAAATGGCAAAAGCCAGATTAGTTCAGGAAAATCGGAATGACTGTTCTGGGGTGAATTTTCAAGCGGTGTTTTGAACCAGCCAAAGGTTGGTATCTTCAAGAGAAACTGGGTAAATATCAGCAGGCCGATAAAGGGCAGAAAAAATGCCACGGTTTCATCATTCGGTCGATATTGAAAAATAAGAGAATTGGTATTAAGCAATCGACCGGAAAGAAAGGCCAGGCAATTAATAAAACCAATTGTGATCGCGCTTTTCCATAGTGAGGTTCTAAAACTGTCTGTGAAGCGGCATAACCTAACCCGGTCTTCTTCAGCCAGGCTTCCGGTGCCTGAGGCAATCGCCGAAAAGTAAAGGCTGAAAGATTTCGAGTTGTTGCTGCGCAGAATTAAACCAAGCGCAACAAGCAGAATTGCCAGTGAATTGGCAAACAGAAATGATTCCCAGTATTGCGGAATGTGAAGATGCGGGTAAAGGCTGTAACCACGCTCTAAAATGATCAAAATGGCCACGTATCGACCGTAACCTCTGGGGGCTGCCCAGAAAAGAACGGCTATTAAGACTATCAGCACAGTAAAAAAACCTGTCATGCTTTAAGGGGTTCCTTTTGATTATTAAAAAAGCTTTTCAGATAAAACCAGACAAATGTAAACACAAGGCTTATAGGAACGGATGAAATGACGATCATCGCTTTCTCGCTGAAATTATCAGGAAAAAGATTCTGAATGATCAAAAAGCAGATAAGAAGCATAAAAGCCCAAATTTGAAGCCAACTTTTGCTCATCTTGCTGTCTATTTCTGTCAGGGCTCTGAAACGACAGACAATTCTCAGCAGATCTTCGAAAACTAACATGATTACAAGCGGCATGAACATGAAAAAAACCGCCAGATCCTGATAAGAGACCATCGAATCGATAGAGAAGTTGCCCCGCGAAAGTGCCGTTATATTGAAAGCCCAGACAAAAAAGCCCGCTGAAAGCAGCGATTCACGCAAAGCTTTGACGCTTTGCAGACTGGTTAACTTTTCCTGCCGGTCAAGATTCGAACCCTGGGTCAACATTTTCCAGATGCCGCTTTGAAATGCAGATTCTGTTCTAAGAAAATAAAGGCCGATAGTGAGCGTAACTATATAAAAACTGCTTATTGCAAGCACTGGCAGCAGGTCGTTTTCTATGGTTCTTTCGCCGAAGCAGTTCAAGCCGGTCAATAAGTAGGCGATGAAAGTAAAAATGCTTAACATCTGCTAAAAACCTCCGCAAAAGATAACCAGAAAAACTATGTATGCAGTTATTGCGCCCAGACTGATCAGTGTGCCGATTACCGGGGCCGCTTTTGCCTGGTTGTCGAAATCTGGGTTCAGCTTGGCCGTATCTCCTGCAATTTCGGCTTTTTGCGCAGCCATGATTGAAACTGCTGCTTCCGGTGGACCCGG
>JASURT010000032.1 GCA_030446435.1 Candidatus Ozemibacter sp. | reverse complement strand
GGGTTCAAGTCCCCCCTCGAGCAGTCTAAAAAAGTCGCTTAACAAGCGATTTTTTTGTTTTAGCCGCATTTCAGCCTTGAGTTATGAATTGAACGGCTTTATCAGAACAGGAAAAAAAAAGAACCTTCTCGTTTGAGAAGGTTCTTTTTAGTGCTGAATTTTGCTTAGAACAGAACACCGCTGCCGCTGCCATCAGGGTCAGCGAATCCGCCTGAACCGCTGTCCCAGGAATCGCCTGAGTCGGTTGAATCCGGGCCTGAGTCATCTGAAGAATCAGAATCGGTGTAAGGTCCGCTTCCATCGCTGCTGTCATCGGGGTAGTAAGGCATATCGGTAGCTTTTACATTGTGGCCGGTCTGGTTGAGCCCGGCGGCAAAAGTTGCTGTAACTGTTGAGAGCAGGAACATAAGACAAAGAGAAAAAATAATACTTTTCTTCATGAGGTTTCCTCCAAAATATTCTCTGAGAGCAGTGATTTTATCACAACAAAATCTTCGGGGCAAGCCTTGTTGTTTAACCCGAAAACAGCGTTGCTGTTTTTTGGGGCGATGCTTATCTGTGGCGCTTGGTCGTTTTACTGTGTTATGATGAAATTAAGGGAGAACCTGCATGCCAGACAACAATAGACCTTATGACCAGATTCGCAAAACCATACTTGCGATTTATTCTGCGCCGACAGAACGGCCTCACTTCATTAATCTGGCTCGCTTTATCGAAGAATGGGACGAGAAAGAGTTCTCTGAAAAAGAATCAGAGGGCCTGAGAATATTTGAAGATCTGCAAAGCCTGTCTGCTTTTCTTGAAAGCAAAGGGCTTTCGGCCCAGTCAGACGAAGTGTTTCGCCTGATACTTCACACTTTTCCCGAGAAATACTTTCCGAGTCTTCCCTGGCTTAAAGAATCTGAAGATATCGATTTTAAACTTATGGATGATGCGGGTTTTGTCATTCAGTCGAGAAATTATCCTGACTATGTTCAAGAAGCATTTCGTCTCTTCAACGAGCAGTTTCGTAAGGTGAACCGCAAGCTGCCGGCTTTTGCAAAAGAAGTCGAACTTAATCTTTTCAAAGAGCGGGGAAGTGGTGACGCGGGTGAGTTGTTCAGAAGATTTGCCGATCTTGCTGAAAAACTGCAGGAAACCACGATGAAAGATGTTCCGTGGACCTTGATCAAGCAGCTGGCAATGAAGATGAACAATACTCTCAATGCTTTCAACGCCTCTTATCTGTTATTGAAGAGCCTCGATGAAGTCAAAAAAGCCCGCCCATCACCGGGGCTTCGCGACAATATGCTTCGCAATGAAAAATTCTTTTTGCGCAATTATTACTGGAAAAGCATCGACGAATCACAGGCCAAAAACGATCATACCAATCTGGTTTTTTTCATCGACAAGTATCTGCCTATGGTTGATACGGGCTACGAGAGAAGTAATCTCCTGATGATGCGTGATAAAGCCCTGAAAGAGATTAACGAAATTCCTACCGGCTTTGTAAATTACACGTTGATCGGTTTTGCGCTTTTGGTGATTGTAAGCATTCTTCTGTCTGAACCCGAGCAGAAGAAAACCCTCAATCTTGACCGGGCCCGCAGGCAGATACTCGTCAGCAAGCGCGGTGCCGACAATATTCTTACCCCGGAAGACGAATCTGCAAACCACGAAGAGCAATTACTTCAATCTGCCCTCGAAGTAAAAAGTCGCACCGGCTTGCGTGAGCGAAAACCGCCGGTTCGCCCGCACAATCGAAAACTAAATATTTACGAGATTCGTCATGTCATTTTCCAGAAAATGCGTATTGACTATCTTAAAGAGCAAAAGCTCGACCCCCTTCAGGAAGAAAAACTCGCAGAATTGATCGATGACTACAATAAAAGATGCGAATTCTACGATTACGAGCCAGAAGTAAGAGAAAAGGTTCATTGGGATGCCAAAATTTACGCCCCCAGAATCGTTCAGGATGCGCAAGACATGATTGAAAGCTGGAAAAAGAAAGATGTGGTTCAGGAATTTTTTGACCAGTCTACCGATCAGCTTCTCAGTCTCAGTAATCCCGCTCATGTTCAGGCAATAATCAAGCGACTCAAGCTTTACGGATATTATAAAGAAAAAGAAATTCCGTCGGTATGGAATGAATCAGCCAAACGCGCTTTACTTGATTTTAAGGTTTCAAATCTGGCGATAGTCGACAGCACCTGGGACCTGAAAACGCAAAAAGTGCTTTTCGGGCAATGATATTTTTCATTGAATTTAAGTTGGTAATCTCTCATTGACTTACCTGCCCATGCTTGGCTATTATTATTGATTAGATACAACTACCCAAGGAAAATCGAATGAGAAGACTTGCATATCTGCTTATCGTGCTGGTTTTAGTTCTTGTGATTCAGCCTGTAAGCGCTTCCCAGAGAAAAATAGAAATAGTCAGCGGCAATGACCAGTCATTGCTGGTAAGGTCAAGCGCCAAGCCCGTATTAATTAAGGTGATGGATGAAAATGACCAGCCGATTCAGGGCGAAAGACTTGATTTTGTAATTGCAACCAGACCGGCGAAAGCCAAAGATTTCGATCTCGATCAGCGTGTAATAATCACCGACGATCGTGGTGAGGCTTCGCTTAATATTAATCAGGTCAGCATTCCCGGTAATTATTCCATTCTGGTTTTGCTCCACAAAGATCCTGATAATCACACTTACATCAATTTCAAAGTAAATCATGAATCATGGGTTATGTATCTGCTGTTCGGGCTTATGGGTGGTCTGGGCATGTTTCTTTTCGGTATGAAACTAGGCGCAGATGGCCTTCAGATGATCGCCGGAAAGAAGATGAAAAGCATTCTCGGAGCTTTTACCAATAATCCTTATCTTGGGGTTGTTACGGGAATAGTTGTTACGGCAATAACCCAAAGCAGTTCTGCCACTACCGTAATGCTTGTCGGCTTTGTAAACGCTGCCCTGATGACGCTTGAGCAGACTTTTTCAGTCATTCTCGGCGCAAATATCGGTACCACAATCACAGTTCAGCTTATCGCTTTCGACATTTCGCATTACGCTTTGCTGATGATCGGCCTGGGTTTTCTGCTTAAGTATTCAAAAAGCAAAACCGTAGTCTATACAGGCGATATCATACTCGGCTTTGGCTTTATTTTCTACGGTATGAAAGTAATGAGCACCTCTATGTCGCCGCTGCGAAGTTACCCGGCTTTTAAAGAAATGCTCATTTCTTTCAGCAGTTATCCGATCAGCGCAATTATCGGTTCAATGCTTTTTACCGCTCTGATTCAAAGCAGCGGCGCCACCATCGGTCTTGTGGTTGTATTTGCCAGTCAGGGCCTTATCACCCTTCATGCTTCCATACCGCTGATCCTTGGTGCCCACACCGGAACCTGTATCACCGGATGGATTGCAGCTATCGGCGCATCTACAGGCGCTCGCAGAACGGCTATGCTGAATATTATCTACAACATTATCGGCACCATAGTCTTTTTGCCGTTTTTGTATGACTATCTCAAATTCAGTGATTTCGTTCACTGGTGCACTGCGCCGTTTTCAGACTCTGCAGCCCGCGAAGTTGCTAATGCGCACATGATTTCAGCTACTTTCAAGATGCTTATCATGTTTCCCTTCGCTAAACAGATTATTGCGTTCACCAGATGGATGGTGCCTGAAGAAGGTGGCGACGAAAGCCGATCTTTGCGCACCAAATATCTCAGTGAAAGTTTGCTCAGCACCCCTGAATTGGCCCTGGGAAACGTGGCCCGTGAGATTGTGCGCATGGCCGGCCATGTCGAGTTCATGATGGAAAAAGTGCCGGAAATGATTTCTTACGGAAACGAAGAATTGATTGCCGAAGTTTCATTCAGAGAAGAAAAGGTCGATGCGGCTCAGTATCAGATAACCAAATACCTTTCTCAGCTTTCTGAAAAGTCTCTTACCGAAGAGCAAACTGCGGTAATGAACAAATTCATGCACATTATCAATGATCTTGAAGGTACGGCTGACCTTGTTCATAAAATAATCATTCCGTTTGCCCGCGCCAAGGCCAGAGAAGACATAAGATTCTCAGAAGAAGGCTTCAGAGAGCTGCTTAACTGGTTCGACCGGGTTTGCGAGAATTTCATGCTCACCATCAACGCTTTTGCCACCAACAATCGCGAACAGGCCGAAAGAGTCATGAAATCAGAAGGCGTCTTCGATATCATGGAAAAGAAGTTCAGAACTTCGCACATCAGCAGAATTTTTCAACAGAAAATTCAGTCGATTGAAACTTCTACTCTGCACCTTGATTTGTTGAGTTGTTTCAAACGAATCAACAGTCATTCGGTAGATATTGCCCGGGCCATGACCGGCGATTGGTACAGTCTTAAGGGCACTTATACCATCGATGAACAGCAACTGAATCAGGATGGCACTATCAAAGAAGGCGATTCAGCAGATAAAAAGGTCGAAGACAAAGAGTCAGAAAAAAGCCCCGAAAATTGGTATTAAGACTGATCAGGCCTCTTCAGCCTCGATGTATCTGGTGGTTTTGCCGTTTTCGATAAAAAGAATTTTTTCAGTCAACTGCTTTAAATCTGGCAGATGATGACTGACTATGATCATCGGCAGGTTCAGGGATTTTTCAATACGGGCCAGATAGGGCAATATCGTCTGTCTCATCCCGTGATCAAGCGCTGAGAAGGGCTCGTCGAGCAAAAGAAGGTCTGGCGAACATAATAAGGCTCTGCCAATGGCCAGTCTTTGTTTCTCACCCCCGGAAAGACTTTCTGAATTTCGACTCAGAAAGCTTTCAAGCTCGAGAAGTTTTACAACTTCTTCAAAAGAGATAACCCTGTCTTTTTCCGGGACAAGTTTGTAGCCGTATTCAAGGTTCTTTTTCACGTTAAGATGCGAAAATATTCTTATATCCTGAAAAACTATTCCAACCTTACGTTTCTGGGGACTGATAAAAATATTGTCTTCGCTGGAAAAAAAAGTTTTGCCATTGAATTCGATCAGACCTTTCGTTGGCCTGATCAAACCGCAGATGCTTTCGAGCAGAGTCGTTTTGCCGCAACCAGACGGGCCAAAAACACCGGTTAAGGTGCTGTTTATCACCTGATCGGTTTCTAGCCTGAAGCATTCGCGTTTCAAGGTGAATTCTAGGCGCAGTTGCATTCTCTGATGACCTTTCTTTTCTTTTTGGCAATGATCATTTCTGACAGAAACAGGGCCAGAAATGAAACGAAAATAGAGATGATTGCAAGGGTAAGAACTGTGTCTTCCTTGCCGGGAACCTGCATATAGCTGAAAATGGCCAGGGGCAGGGTGCGGGTTTCGCCCATTATGTTTCCGGCAAAAGTTATGGTGGCTCCAAATTCGCCAAAGCTGCGGGCGAACGAAAGAATAAAGCCGCTGAGTATTCCCGGAAAGGCCAAAGGTAAAGTTATGGTGAAAAAGCTGCGCAGCTTGCCGGCACCAAGAGTCCAGGCAGCTTGTTCATATTTTTCGTCGATCATTTCTATGGCTATTCTGACAGCCCGGGTGAAAAATGGCAGAGATATCACTGAAGAAGCTATTACTGCCGCAGCCAATGAAAAAGAAAGTCGAACTCCCGTAAGTTTGAAAATTGTCGAGCCGAGGAAGCTGTTGTTTCCAAATGCGTAAAGCAGAAAAAAACCGGTGGTCACCGGGGGCATTACCAGCGGAAGATGAATCAGTCCGTTCAGGAGATTCTTGCCGAAAAACTCTTTTCTGGCGAGAATCCAGCCAAAAAAGATCGCGGGTATCGTATTGACCAGGCCGCAAAGCAGCGCGACCTTAAAAGATAACCATACTGCCGATAATTCAGTCATCTGCAATTTATCTGTCTCCGGTTTCTTGAGCTGTGACTGGAAAAAACGAGTGCTTGACCAGAATCTTTTTCGCCTTTCCGGTCTGCAGAAATTTTCCAAAATCATGGGCGACCTTTTTGTTGCTGATTAAAGCGCCCCCGTAAGTTATTTTTGAATGAAGAGATGACGGAATTTCTGCCAGAAGCTTTACTTTTTCTGAAGCTTTGTAATCAGAATAAAAGACGATGCCGACCTGCCATTCCTGCAATTCTATCATCATCAGGGCCGATCTTATAGAAACGCATGGCAGAATGCGGTTTTTCAGATTTTCATACCAGCCAGCTGATTTGAGAAATTCAACCGCATATTTGCCACCTGGAACATGCATCGGGTCACCTATGGCGAGCCTGCCGTCAAATAATTCTCCGATTTTAAGATTTTTATCGTTAACATCGATTTCATTCAGGGGAAAATCAGCTGCACCGATGATTACAATTCGATTTTCGCATAGGGTGAAAGTTTCTGATGCCCTGACAATATCATTTTCGATGAGATAGTCGATCCATTTCAGATCTGCGCTTAGGAAGATATCGGCGGGTGCGCCTGACTTGATCTGTTGGGCAAGTTGTCCTGAAGAAGCAAAATTAATGCTTACATCAGCTTTGTGATTCTGACCGAATTCTTCGCTAAGGTCATCTACAACTTCTTTTAAAGATGCCGCCGCAAATATGGTAAGCCTGGCCGGCGCAGCAGTCAAAGAGCTGCAAATTGCCAGCAGCAAAATCAGGGTTGCAAATTTTTTCACCTGTGATACCTCTTAAATAGGCAGATAAAATGATTCTATCATTATGCCAGACTTGAGTAAAGGCAAAAATGACATAAAATTGGAGATGCTGATGAACGAAAAAGTTTTTAACGGTGACGTCAATAAACTGAGAAGCCCTGAAAGAAGGCAAAGACTGCAGGTTGAACGGGTGGTGAATTATTGTCTCGCGGGTCTTGAAATTAAAAGTGTGCTCGATATCGGCACCGGAACCGGGCTTTTTGCCGAAGAATTCTCTAATCGTTCACTGGTGGTCAAGGGGATTGATTGTAACGAACAGTTCCTTGAAATCGCGCAACAGCATGCTCCGAATGCCAAATTCAGAAAAGCTGTAGCCGAAAACCTGCCCTTTGATTCGGGTAGTTACGATCTGGTATTTATGGGGCATGTTTTGCACGAAGCCGATGATCCTTTGAAAGCGATGCAGGAAGCGGTAAGAGTAATGCGAAAAAGAGTCGCGATTCTCGAATGGCCATATGTTGAACAGGAAATGGGCCCTCCCCTGGACCATAGAATGCCTGAAAAAACCGTAAGAAAACTCGGCGAAGATGCAGGCCTGGGCTTGTGTGATGTAATTCAGATGCAGGTGATGCAGCTGTATATCTTCGAGAAGTGAAGAAGAAATTTGCGCAAAACAATCATTCTTATATTTCTATTGCTGGTGGCAGCCTTGCTGGCTCTGCAGTTTAAAATTCAAGATCTTGCAAAGCACAGCTCGACTCTTGCTGTTGAAATTCGTAACTCTCAAATCGATTCTTCAGAGATTGCCAAAAGAAAATCTTTACGTGACTTGAAACTTCAACAGCAAAAGGTTCTTGTCAATCAGGTCGAACTGCTCGAGAAAATAATAGAAGAAAGAGGCCATTAGAATCGATGAAGGTGAAAATTCTGCTTTCTTTTGTGTTTCTCGTGCTTTTGGCCTTATTGTGGCAAAGTTATTATACTTTGAACTCTCTTGAACTCGTAATTCATTCGCAGTTATCTCAGCTTGAAGGTCAGGCGCGGTTAAGAGCCGAGTTGGTGCAGCTAAATACCGAAATTTATCAGCTTGATGACGAAATCGCCGATTTGAGCCTGAAAAACAAGGAGCTGCTTGACGTGGTCGGCGACAATGCCGGGCAGCTGCTTGAAAAATACCGCAGTCGTGTAGAAGCCGACTGAAAAATATCTCTTAAATTTTTTGCTTTGATGCCACTTTTACTGAATGTAAAAAAAAGATAAAAAAATGTGCCTTGTCAAAAGGCTGACTTTCGAGGGCGCTTTGGCCGATATCTTTATTCTCAGCGGCTCAAGCCCCTTTTGCACCAGTCGAATAATTGTGCTATAAACTTTGCCATAGAAAAATTATTTCGCCACAGGGAGACAGCCTCGAATGAACAGTTCCGATATCGTAAAGGCAATTGATATTCATAGATTTTTAGATAACCTTGAAGAAGCCAGCGATATTCAGAATTATTATCGAATCAATCATCTCTCGCCCAACCAGAGAGAGCAGATCGCCGAAAGAATGGCCGAAGCCCTGACTTCTGAACTTAGCTCGCTGGGGTTGAGAATAGATGGCTGAAACCCGATTTTCAGAGTGCTTGATTTATTGGTATTCTGGAACGGGAAACTCTTTTCTTGTCGCCGAAAGAATTGCTGAGACAATCGCCGCCGATGGCCTTTCCGTTTCGATGGTTCAGATCAAAAAGAATCTGATACCTATCGTTCCTGAAAACGCTTTGATCGGGCTGGTTTTTCCCATTGCTGCATCAGGCACTTACCCCTTTATCTGGGACTTCTTCAAAAGATTGCCACCCGCCGATAACAAAATTTTCATGGCTGACACCCTTGGTGGTTTCAGTGGTGGAATTAAGGGGCCCCTTGGAAGATGCCTCGATGCCAAAGGTTATCAGAGAATCGGCGCCATAGAAATTGTAATGCCCGAAAATTTTCCACCAGGTCGAAAAAGTTCAGGCAGGCAGGCAGCGAAAAGAATTGAGCCCGGGCTCGAGAAAGCTGAAGATTTTGCGAAAAATCTTTTGCATGGTGAAACCAGCTGGAAAGATATTCCTGTGGTTTCAGAACTTCTGGGGGCGGTTTGTCGGTTTAAATCTCCATGGCAGCTCATGCGACGAATTTTTGCCTTTGGAATTGTTGCTGAAAAATGCTCCAGGTGCGGTCTTTGTGTTAAATTGTGCCCGGTGAACAATATTGAAAGCACTGGCGATGGGGTTCCTGTTTTCAAAAATGGATGCCAGATCTGCATGAGATGCATTGCATATTGTCCTGAGCGGGCAATTTTATCGAAATACGGACAGGGACTTGATTATCGAGCTGTTTCGGCTGAAAAGCTGCTGATAGACTGGCGAAAAATTTAATTTTTTTTTGAAAAAAAATTCATAAGCTCAAAGTCTCTGTTTATGCGGGTTTCGGGCTTGTGTCGAAGCTGAAAAATCTGAAACCCTTGATAATTAGTAGAAAAGATACTTGTGCAGTTGTCGATATATTTGTATAATCAACCTTGACCAAAATTAGTAGGAGGGATTCCGTGAATAAATCTGAACTCGTAAAGGCAATTGCAAAGAAGGCTGATGTAACTAACGCTAACGCTCAGGCTGTACTCGAAGCTTTTATTGACGCTGTTAAAACCAGCCTCAAAAAAGGTGAAAAAATTCAGCTGATCGGTTTTGGCTCTTTCGCAACCGTAAAACGCGAAGCTCGCAAAGGTGTTAACCCACAGACCAAAAAAGCTATCAAAATTCCAGCTAAAAAAGTTGCCAAGTTCGTACCTGGTAAAGAATTGAAAGAACTGGTAAACGGCAAAAAGAAAAAATAATTGCTGATTAAAAGAAAACCCCGCTGGTCGGGGTTTTTTTTATGCCTTTAAATACCTATAGTTCTTGACTTTTATTTTCGTAAAAATATATTTTCAACTTAGTATTAACTTAAGCAGGTCAACTTTTGAAAATTTCGAGCTTTACCCATAAAGGAATGGTCAGGCCGAACAATGAGGATTCATGCCTTGTTGTACCGCCCTGGAGCAGCCTTTCTTTGCAGACAGGTGTGTGTCTGTTTGCCGTTGCTGACGGAATGGGAGGTCAGAACGCCGGCGAGGTGGCGTCTGGTCTGGCGGTAAAAACTGCCAGAAACCTTTTAAAGACGAGTTTCGTTGATGAGTTCTCGGTTAGTGCGGTCGAAGAAATGTTTGCGCAAATCAACCAGGAAATCTGGGGCTACGCGCAAAAGCATCCTGAAGCGTCTGGAATGGGTACAACTTTTACAATGTTGATTCTGAAAGGCTCTGCAGCAATCATTGGCCATATAGGTGATTCAAGACTTTATCGAATGCGAAATAAAGTTCTCGAGCAGATTACCCATGACCATTCACTTGTTGCAGAACAGGTAAGAATGGGCAAGCTCACCCCCGAGCAGGCCAGGGTACATCCGACCAGACATATTCTCAGCCGGGTGCTCGGAGTCAGGCAGTTCGTCGAGCCGGATGTTTTCGAAATCGAACTACAAAAGGGCGATACCTTCTTGTTGTGTTCTGATGGGGTAAGCGGAATGATTGAAGATAATCAGATAGCCGAGCGGCTAAGGTCTATTGACCCGGCGCGAACTGCACGGGCGATCATTAACGCTGCCAACGCTGCGGGCGGAAAAGACAATTCGACCGCGGTTATCGTTAAGATTGAAGAACTTCCCGTGGAAATACCCGGGAAATATTCGTTGAAAAGATTACAAAGTATTCTTGCTCATTGGGGGGATGCGGGGACATTTTAGAAAATTATGGTAAATATTTCGTTTTTAAGCTATAAATACTGTATGAGAAATCTGGAGGTTTTCGGTTAATGGACAGCACTATTATTTTTATCGGAATTGCAATTGTCGTATTGATCGGCATCATTGTGGTTGTGTTATCGTCGAAGGACAAGGGCGCTGAAGAGAAGCCCAAGGTTGATAACAGCGTTGAAGAAGAAAAAAGAGAAGTTACACATAAGCGTTTTAAGCAGGTCTTATCTGGCTCTGATCTTCAGAATGACATGAAAGCTGAAGAAGAAGAGTTGTTGACCAAATATACTGCAGGTACCGGCGAAGGTATCAACGAAGTTGAAAAGCTGCTCGAAGGTGACCCGAACAATGTCGACCTTCTTGATTGGCTTGCATTCATGTATTACAGCAACAATAACATTGACAAAGCTATTGAAACATATAAAAGAGCTCTTGCTATCAAACCTGACAATGAAAATCAGCATTATTACCTTGCTAACAGTTATTTTAAAAAGGGAATGAATGCTGAGGCAAAGAAGGAATGGAGCGAAGTAATTCGACTCAAACCAAATTCAAAAATTGCCAAGAATGCCCAGGAAAGAATTGATTTCATAGCATCACAGGGCAAATAATCGAAAGGTAAACAATGCCGCCGGTCGTTAATCCTCCAGAATTAACGGGTTACCACCTGCTAGACCTTATCGGCTGCGGTGGAATGGGCTCAGTATATATCGGCTACCAGCTTGATTCAGAAAAGCTGGTGGCCATTAAGCTTTTAAATCCTGATGCTGCCAGAATTCCTGCTGTTTTAGAACAATTCAGGCAGGAAGGCGAAATTCTCAAAAACCTCCATCATCAAAACATTGTAAAATTTCTCGATCAGGGTAATGAAGGTGATTATCATTACCTTGTCATGGACTACGTAAAAGGCCTCTCGCTTGATAGTTTCCCCCTGGGAAACTCTATGACAACAATCGGAGTTAAGCAGACCCTTCCCACCATGGAAGAATATCTGATGGTATTCATCGACTGCATGGAAGCTCTGGGCTATGTTCACAAAAAAGGCCTGGTTCATCGCGATATCAAGCCACAGAATATCATTTTGCGCGGCAGTGAATATAAACCTTGTCTGATAGATTTTGGTATCGCCAAAATGACAGACAAAGATGATGATCTGAATCTCACCGCCGAAGGCATGTACACTGTTGCTTATGCCAGCCCGGAGCAGCTGACGAACAAACCCGTAGACTACCAGTCTGATCTCTTTTCCTATGGGGTGGTAATGTATGAAAAACTGACTGGTCATCTGCCTTTCAAGGGCAAGAGAGCGATGCAGGTTTTCATCGAGCAAACCAAATGGAATTTTCCGCCCCCGCGTCAGCTCAATCCGTCGATTCCGCAAAAGCTTGAACAAATAGTTCTGAAGCTTCTTGCCAAAGACCCGACGCAGAGATACCCAACTGCTGAAATGGTTATGGGTGAGCTTGAAAGACTGCTCGAAGTTACAAGACAGGGCCGTTCAGGCCTTGGTTTAAGTGGCATTTCCGGCGATATTCGCGGGGTTCAGATTGAACGTCGTGGCTTTAAAAAGCGTACCATCAGCGATGAGCAAAATATGCTCAAGCGCGCCAGGGCAGAATTCATCGAAGCCCGGCAGAAACTCAAAATGGAAAAAGGCCGCTTAAGACCTGACTCTGAAAAAATAGATAACTTTGTGGTTTTGTGCAACACACTTCAGCAAGATTACGAAAGACTTGAAAACCAGCTTAAAATGGCGCTGGGCTTCAAGAGCCAGCCTCTGGTCATCGATCGCTTCAATGCTATTTTTAAACTCGAAACCATTGCTTTCGAAAAGCGTGGCATTCCTTTCAATATCAATACCATTGAACAAAAGCTCGCCACAACTGAAGGCGAAGATATTATCGTCGGCAAAATGAACTTCACCGAAAGAGCTAAGCGTTCTTTTTCCATCAACAAAAGAGACACTTATCTCGCCTGGGACAACGCCAACTGGTTTTTCGGCGCTTATGAAGAAAAAGATTTTCCGATTTTTGTCATGATTGGTAACAAGAGTATGCCTAAGTGTCCGGTTGGGTTCAAAGGCTTTTTCTGGCCCTTTGAATTTCTGCTTGCTGTTCAAAAACTTGGCTGGACAGGTGTTTCTATTGTCGAGACTTTCAAAGGCGTCGATAGAAACGGGCATGCGGTATTTGCCGAGCACAAGGAAACCATTCTTTTTTCACAAACCCTTTTTGATGAATTAGATAAGCTTCAAGGAAAAATAAGTTCTGCCGATAAGAAGTAAATCATGGCAATTAACAAAATTTTGACCGGGCTTGTCGCGTCTTATAACAGGTTGGTTGAAGCGAATGACTCTTATCTCGAAAAAGACTCTGGAATTGAGGGTTTTCGCAATCTTATCGATCAAAGAAATCTTGTAATCGAAGATATTGATCTTTTAACGAAAGAGCTGGTTAAAGAAATTGGTCAGACTTATCGTGAACACACATTCAAGTGCAGAACCATACCCGAAGCATTAAGAGCTTTGCTGGTTCTTGCGCCTGAACTCTCTGATGCTTGCGATCGAATAAAAGATGCTTTGCAGGATCTTGTTCAATCTGATGCAAAGGTTGAAGCAAAAATTTCTACAATGAAAGATTCTGTTAAAGAAGAAATTTCAAGAATTCGTCGCGGTTCGCGTGTTCTTAAGGGTTATAAACAGGCAGACCCCATGGGTAGCTGTTTCATAAACAAAATAAAATGATTTTCCAGGCAAAAAAAATGCCACAGAATCTAATTCAATACAGATTCTGTGGCTGTTTTTTTATTAAAACATTCCGGGTATGTTCATGCCGCCGGTTATGTCGCCCATTTCTTCCTGAACCATGTCCTGTGACTTCTTCAGGCCGGCGTTTACGGCTGAAAGAACCAGGTCCTGCAAGGTTTCTACATCATCAGGATCAACTGCTTCCTTGTCGATTTCGATAGAAACCATTTCCTGGGCCCCGTTAAAAACCACTTTAATCATTCCACCACCAACAGTGGCTTCGATTGTCTTATCCTTAAGCCCTTCCTGGGCTTTCTGAATTTTTTCCTGCATTTTCTGAGCCTGTTTCATCAGGCCCTGCATATTAAAACCGCCTTTTGCCATTAGCCAGTCTCCTTATTTGATGAATGAATTAATTGCAACATCATAGCAGAATCATCTTAAAACCGCAAACTTGCCCCGGGCCTTACGCTTCGCCTTGGGGTAGGCGGTCGAATCCGTCAGTTTCATGACATAAAAATAGACTCCGTTTGCAAGATGTCGCGGAATGCGCCACTCAAATCTGTTCTCACCTTCTTTTGCGTTAATCAGACGAGTGTCAACTTCATGTCCCGCGGTATCATAGATTTCAAGCTCGACTTCGCCCATGAAGTTCAGATAAAAGTTAAAGAAAACAGAGTTGCCCCGTGCCGGGCTTGGAAAAACAACTACCTGATTGAGTCCATTCTGGGGCAGATAGCGTATAGAACTCTTAATCGACGGGTCTGTAACAGACTCGACGTAAATCAGCTGGTCTGGTTGCACCGCAAGTCGGTTGCGGCCGGCATCGCTCTGGTGTGGGTCGATGACGATATAACCCCTGAAGAAATTTGAATGAGTGCCGGCCTCGGTCAGTTGCAGTGTGAAGCCGGTCAGGTCTGATTCTGATTTGACCTTAACCAGAGTGGTGTCAGAAGTGAACCAGTTCAAATCTTCTGCTTCGATCTGAATATACAGAGTACCAAGCGGAAGAGTGCCCGAGATTTCCTGGGCAAAATGTTTTTCATAGAAAAATTTCAGATCATGAATATCCGTGGGCGAGACTGCTCCGGATTGCTGATAATAAAAGATCTTCTTGTCATTGGTCAGAATTGGACTGGTTAATTCAAGCCATTCGCCTGGTAAAAGTAAAACGCTATATTGCGGTATCGCTTTAACCGATGCAAATTCCAGGCTACATCTGAATTTTCCGCTGTCACTGGCAACTCTCGAAAGTGGCAGGCTGATGGTAGAGGTCGCTTTGGTGCCGGTTCTTATGTTCAGGGCAAAATCGCGTCCGTCGAGGTTGCTTGTCGAAGAGGCCGCAATTTCAGCAAACCCGACCGGAATGTCGATGGTGTTGCTTGAAATGAGCAGGCTGAAAGCGTTGTCGCGATATAGATTGATGCCTTGAATGCCGCCGGTAGAAAAGCCAATTGATTGTTCGGGTAAAGGCTGCCCCAGATAATCGATCAGGCCGGAAAAGTTAAGACTGCAGCTGGCTTGAACCGGCAGAGGCTGATTGGGCAGCCAGCTCAAAGAAAATGAGTCGGTTGCATTCTGAACAGTCGTATTTATGGAGCCTGCCGGATGAAGTATTTTCAGACCTGCGTCGGCATTATACAAAGACATGCGGCGCGAAAAGGTGGCGGTGATTTCGAAGCTTTCCGAAATCCCGGTTGCACCCGAGGCAGGAACTGTGCTTAAAATTTCAGGCTGTGGCGCAATATCGAAGCGAATCGCCGGGTTTTGCGAAAAGCTGAGGGTGGCGACGAGGTTTTGGGTGCTGATTCCGGTTGGGGGCGTAAAGGTCGATGCAAAAGTTCCCTGATTTGCTGAATCTTCTGAAAGACTCAGGGTAAAAGTCTGAGTTGCCGCCTGCAAGACGACCTGACGAAATTCTGCTTTGTTCTGAAAAAGATTCGTTGTCGAAGCTACAAGCATTATCGGCCCATTCACAACTTCTTTGGTAACGCTAACCGGCTGGTTGTCGAGTGGAGAAATTCCGGTGAACATTTCGAACGCAGCAAAGGTTTCACCAATGGTTGAATAAGACAGGCTTTGCGGCAACAAAAACAGGCCATTGGCATCTTTAAGGCTGGTGCTGATCTGTAGTATGTGGTCTGCGCCGGTTGCCAGACCATAAGTCGGCACCAGCTCAACATTTCGGTTAGAATTGTCGGTAGAAAATGAATAAGCAATGTTGCTTTGATTTTCGTCAAAGATTTTTATTCCTGTCAGAATTGATGCGGGGTCGATTGCTTGACTGAAATTCAGCATGAAAGGTGTGTCGAGCAGCAGGTTGGAAGTTGCAGAGGCTGGTGAAATACCGGTTAAAAGGGTGCGATTGTAAGCGGTAACCGTAATGAGTTTGCTTGTATCAACCTGTGGCTGAATCGAAATTGTGGTGCCAACCGGTAAATTGACAGGAAT
Source organism: Candidatus Ozemibacter sp. (assembly GCA_030446435.1). Classification (GTDB taxonomy): domain Bacteria; phylum Muiribacteriota; class Ozemobacteria; order Ozemobacterales; family Ozemobacteraceae; genus DYKG01. Next base: position 6,738 of record JASURT010000032.1, on the reverse strand, counting down.
TTCAACGGTGAAAATACCTGAAGGCGGTGCAATTTCTATCAGATTTACCTCGAGTCCGTCAAAGGTTCCATCCGATGAGTCGATGCGCACTCTGGCAGATTCGTAAGTCGAAAAAGAAACATCGTTGGCCACAAGCTTCAGGTAGAGAATACCATTGGTCGCGATAGCTCGGGTCGCGGTTGCATATGCATCTGATTCAAAATTGTCGAAAAGGCTTATCAGTGTGGGCGGGGCCGGTGGAGGTTGGGTTGTGAATCTGGTCTTGAGGCCTGCACCAAGTGGAGTGCCGCTGGAATCACGCACTGTTGCTTCAACTGACATTTCATATTCAGTCAACAGCTGCAAAATGCTGTCAGGCTGAAAGCGAACCTGTTTGCCGGTCGGGCTGATCGAAAGAGTGCCGTTTAACTGCATCCCGTTAGAGACTTTTGTCAGCTTAAAATTTGTGTTGTTTACGTCGGCAGTCTGAACAACCCTGGTGAAGTTCCAGGTTGGCCAAAGATCTGCCGGCACAGAGACTGCTCCGCTGGCCGGGCTGAAAGATGATATGGCAAAGTTCGGCAGGATGTTTAATTGAACTTTCAGATCAGGGCGGTTGTCTGGATAAATGCTGAGCTGATTGTCTGGCTCAGCAGGCACAGCAAAAGAGCCCTGAAAAATTCCCGGGCTGGCTTCACCAAGACTCAGAGAACCTGTCGACAGAACTGTCGCGTAAGTGAGATCAGCGGTCTCGGCATGATAATTGTAAAGGTTGGCGGCTTCGATTCTGGCAAAAATTACATCACCGCTTTCAACGTTTGAGCCATTGGCGATTTCACTGGTGAATGCGGCGTCAGAAAATAGTTTTAGTGAATCTGTAGACTCGGCAACGCTGAAAAAGCCGGCCTGGGTCAATGGAAAAGCGATACTGTCGGTGTCTTTAACCAGATCTGTAATTCTCAGAGAGACTGGTGAGCCAGGTTGTAGCTCTGAGTAAATGGTAATCTGGTTTGCAGCGCTCAGCAAAGGGGTATAAGAAACGATTCCGGTTACATCAGATAGAAAGATTGTGCCGGTACTTACAGTCGTTGCATCAAAGGGCTTGTTTGCACTTATTACAAATCTGGTGTCGAGGAAAATGTCGGTTGAACCAGAAGCCGGGTCGATGCCGGCGATCAATGGGTAAGCAAAAGTTCTGATTCTGGTGAAAAAGGTTGAATCTGCATCAGATGAAATAGTAAGGGTTGTGTTTTCTTCATTGAAAAGAGTACGACTGCCTCTGAATATTCCAGTGGCTGCACCGGTTTCAAGTAGAACGAAACTTGAAGAAACACCGCTGACACTTGAAAGCATAGTTACAGATGTGCTGTCTATGGTTGTCGGCGAAAGATCTACGGCGGTTACTTCAAAGAAGCACTGGGTTTGAGGGGCAAGCGTTGTGTTGTCGGCAATCTGTGACGAATAGGCATTGTCTGAAAATGCTTTGAGTCCAGTTATGGTCGCAGGTGAAATAGAGGTGGCCTGCGTGGTAAAGCTGCTCTTGAAAGAGTTGGGCATGGCATTGCCCACAAGGTCTTCAATATTCCCGATGCTGACAAAATATTGCTGAGAAAATTCAAGGCTTGCATCTGGTAAGATTTCGATGGTTTTCAACGAGCTATTGTAGCTGACCGTGATAGAAGTTTCGACGGTGCCGCCTTTTAGAAGTTTGATGTTAGACAAATTAACGGTATTTGAATCCAGCGCTTCATCAGCTTCAACATAAACAGGAGTGTAAACCGAAATTTCTGCAGCGCCTGAAGCTGGTTGGGTCTGGGTAAGGCCCGGGTAGCTCAGGCGCAGTGTCTGACTCGCGGATGGGGTAACGGCTGAAGCCACATGCAAAAGAAAGCCGTTGCTTTGGGTTGGGTATGAATAGCTGCCGCGATAAATGCCCGTCGCCATTCCGGTTTCGTTAAGGGTAACGTTGTCACCGGTAGAAACGATGGCGATTGTTTCATCGATGGTGTTTGGCGACCCGTCTACCCCCTTTAACTCAATAAAGACTGTGCCGCTTCCGGGAAAATCTTCTAAAGTTGCATAGCTTGAAAATGCTGACCAGCTATCGTCTTTGAAAAGGTTAACCTGAGAAATAGATGTTGGCTGCGTCTGGGCAGCCTGGGTGGTAAAACTGTAAGAAAACTCACGATAAATCGGGTTGCCCTGAGCTGATTTCAAACCGTTTTCGGCATAGATTCCAGATACCGTAATAAGACTTGAATACGGCAGTGGATCAGCAGGATTGAAGAAAACTTTTTTTCTGTCAGCAGAAAGGGTTCGGTTTCCTTCTATGTTGGTTCCGGAATATGTTACTTTCAGGCTGGTTTCGTTGCCGGGGTCGAGAAGGCCGTCGTTGAAGGCTGTAGTTATGGTGGTATCTGCTCTGACATCTGTTGCGCCGGCTGCCAGGGTTATGCCGCCAAGTGTGTTAACTTCAGTTTCAGCCGATACAAGGGCAGGGAAAGTCAGCGACAATGTGGCCGCGTTAGCAGGTGCCTGGTCGACAAAAAAAGTTAAACTGCCGATGCTTATCGAAGGCTGAGGCGTCGGAAAGCCGAACAAAGGCAAAGAACCAAGGTCAAATTCACCTATGTAAAAACCGGTTGAATTCGAAGCTGTTTCGCGCACCAGAATCTGTTTGTCTGAAGTCCACGAAAGATCCAGGGTCACGGTTGCAACATCTTTTGTCTGGGTCGCGCCGTCGACACCGGTTACTTTGAGATAAACCGTCGCAGAACCGGGCACCTTTTCACCATTTCCCCAGCCTGTGAGTAGAAGCGGGTCTTTGAATATCGTAAGGCTTTCTATGCTTGCAGGGGCGGTGATGGAAGGCTGGGTCGTAAAATTGAGTGTGAAAGTCGCCGGAACATTCGACAGGCCGTTGCCGGCAAGATCGGTTACGTATGGCCCGATGTCAAGAGAATACCCGGTTTGTGTTCTTAAGTAGCCTTCGGCAGTGTCGTCAGGGTCGATGGTCAGGCGGTTTCCCGAAACGCTGGTTGAATAACCGGCAAGAGTGCCTGAGCGAAGCAGTTTAACCGTCGTCTGGTTGACAGATGCGGCGAGAATATTTTCTGAAAAATCAATCACAATGTTCTGATCGATAGTCAGGTTGGTGGTTGCCTGCGCTGGGTAAAAAGCTGTGATTGTAGGGGGAATAATGTCTTCGGTTGTGAACTGGTAGATCAGCGGAATGATCTGTGGGTTAGCGAAAGTATCTTGCAAGCCAGTGATCGAGACCGTATAAACTTTTTCGCTTTCGAGAAGAGCGTCTGGGGTTATGGTTATTTCTCTGGTAACAGGGTTGTAATTTCTCGAAGAACTTACCGCTACGCCATCGAGCAAAAACTTTACGGTTGTAGCATTTATGTCTGCGGCAACTATGGCTTCATCGGCAAGCACTTTTATGGATGAATTGACCGGAATATTGCTCGAGCCGCTGGCAGGGCTTGTCGGTGAAAAACGTGGGTAGGTGATCAGTAGAGAAGCGCTGGCTGCCGGGCTTTTAACCGATTGAACCTTGAGTTCAAAGCGATCGCCCAGATTTGAATAATTGAACTCACCCCGATAAATCGCGCTTGCAGATGCTGTTTCGCTGAGATTTACAATGTCACCGGTGGAGATTGAAGCTACGGCATAATCTTTAGTTAACCCTGACCCGTCTGCACCGGTAAATTCCAGGTAAATTTTACCGGTTGCATAAAAGTCTGCCATAGAATCGAGCTGTTGGGTATAGGCTGCATCATAAAAAAGCTTCACTGCGGAAATGGAAACCGGTCTTGTTTGCGAAGCCTGAGTGGTAAAGTCAGATGTGTAGGTTGCCGGAACATTGTAAAATGGGTTGCCCTGCAGATCTTTTATGCCATAGCCCACTTCGATGCGATAGGTTGTGTCGGTAAAAAGATAGCTTTCTGAAGAATCGTCCGGGTCGATCGTGATTGTGTTGCCTGAAACCGACAGGCTGAATGCTGCCGGGTTGCCTGCTCGCGTCAGTCTGACCGTAGAATTGTTTACCGAAGAGCTCAGTATTGGTTCAGAAAAAGTCAACACGGGCTTTTCGTTTATGAGAGCGTTGGTACTGCCGTTAGCGGGGTCGATCGAAGTAATCTCGGGGTAATCGACTCTTACCGATGTTTTTATCGCGGCAGACGGGCTGATAAATTCATAAAGATTATTGCCGCCGTTTGGTGCGCTAATGTCATAGCTGCCGTCAAAGTTTGTAGAAACAGCCGCAGTCTGGGTAAGGGTTATGCTTGCAATGTTGGTTCCGTTCAGAAAAACGCTGACCAGTGCTGTGTCTACCGTGTTGAATGCCGGGTCAATCGCGGTCATGCGCAGATGAATAGTGGTGGTAGCATTTACTTCGCTACCATCTGCAATCAAGGAAGTGTGCAAGGCATCTTCATAGACGTTCAAGCTGGTTACTTCACTGGCTAAAACCTGGCTTGTCGCTTTTTGGGTTTTAAACGAAAGAATATTGTCAGCCCAGATCTGCGAGCCGTTAGCGTCGAGAACATCGCTGGCGACCGTTATTTTGTAACTGGTGTCAAAATCAAGCTTTTCGCCAAGTGTAAAGCGAAGTTCGCGGCTGTCGGAAGAGTCAAAACTCAATGTTTTCTCGTTGTTCGCTGTGTCGAGCAGCTTTACCCGAGTGCCAACCAAAGAGCTCGGTAGATTCATGTCTTTATCGAAAACAACCGAGATGAGATTTCCCGATTCAACGATGAAATTTTGCTGATCGACGAACGCTGCCCGGCCACCATTAGAATTCACCGCCCAGGCTCTGCAGTCAGCAACGCTTATCTCGGCAAAATCAACCGCAGCGCTGACAAGAGTGTTCTTTTGGGGTGGTCCTTCGATGTGCAGTAACTTCTGATCTTTCTGCCATTGAAAATCCTGCGGAAATTCAAGCGCTCGCTTTCTAAAAGAGAAATCAGCACCGTTTTGAATGACCAGGCCTGCATAATGAACACCGCTCATGGTATAGGGAAAAATTTGGCCGTTCCCGATTGTAAAGGTATCGAGAATTGAGTCGGAGGCTTTTAAGACTACATTTTTTACTATTCTTTGCGATGGGTCAGCGTTTTCTGCCTGCAAGGCAAAATCGGTTTCAAAGTTATTAAAGCCCTCGATGCTCATTCCTAGATTGCCGCGCCAGGTTGAAGCCAATGTTTTAATCGCGGAAGTATTGAAGTCGAAATTTCCGGGGGTCTGGCTTTCAAGAAATTTTTGGGTGCCACCATCGAGCCAGGTTAAATAAACTATTTCGCTTCTTGGGTTCTGGCACAAATCGGTTTGAGATGTTGAGACATTCAGGCCTGTTATTGGGGTTATGCTGAGGCCTGGGGCAACAGAGTAACTTCCGTCAGCAAAAGAGGCTACTTGAATCTCACTGGTTGATTTTGCATAGGTGATGGCAATAATTTCAGTGCCATTGCGTCTAATAAGGCTGCCACCAACGCCAAAACCGGGGTCCACACTAATGTCATTCAAAATAATTTCTGTTCCGGGGCCATTTCCATCATGTGTACGCATTCGAATCTTCCCTGCCTGAATCCAGAACAGATAAATTCTGGTTTTAGAAATGACCAGGGCAGTGGGTCGGAAAGCCGCGCCGGAACCCATCGTCGTTGGTCCGGAGTCCAGACCGGAAAGCAGGTTGCTATCTGAATTAAATGTTGAAAACTCTATGTTGGTAGTGAAATCAGGATTGAATACAATCCTGGAAACTACAATGTCGCCTGGGCTAAAGCCTGAAGTTGTGTCCAAAGGGATTTGTCCGGCCTGAACCCCATAAGAAGATTTGGCAGAAGTAAAGGTCTGTGCTGCGCTCCAGGTGTTGGTGGGGTAATTGGTCGGCCAATCAGGGTAAGGCGCAGAATACGAAGGTACCGACGAAAAAGTCTCCATTGTACCGGACGAATTAAAATAAACCCGATCCGGCACTATATGCTGGCGGTTAGCAAATTCATCGAGATTAAAAGAAAAAGTTGCTGTGTAGGTTTGGCTCGCGGTAATATCTACTTGAACCGGCACAAGCGCGAAGGTTTTTGAACCGAAAAAAATCCCCACTTGCGCCAGAACGACTAGGGAAAAAATCCCTAAAAGGGAAAGTTGCTTTTTTAGCCTGAAAAACACAATTGGCTGATAAAGGGCTTTTCGCAGGAATTCGTAAATATGGTGAATCAGGTACAGTATTTGCGTGATATATAGGTGCGCCAGTTTGTAATTTTTTTTGGAGGTAACCGGAACCATGAAAAACTTAAGAATCCTTACGATATTGTTGTTTGCAATGATACTATCTCTGACCACCGGTTGTCTATTCAATACATCCTCCAATCCGGTAGGCAATTCTTCGGTTGCCGAATCACAGCAGCTGGCGCAAAAAGTTGCTCAGACACAGCCTCAGATAATGGCCAGCTCTTTTACTCAGCCGGAAAAAAGAAACTACACTTTCGCCAAATCCGGTCACAAACTCAGCACCGAATTCCGTCAGAATGTTAAGCGTATGGCAGGTAGCCTTAAAGTAAGCCTTGCCGGCAGCACCAGCACAGATAACGTTTTGATTTCTTTTGAAAAGATGAAAGTTAAGCCTGAAAATGGAGCGCCCTTTTCAGTGGCTATTGAAGAAAGAACAATCGATCTTCTTTCAGCAACTGATCTGGCAGACGTAATCGGTGATGTCGAACTGCCCGAAGGCGTCTACAAATACATGGAATT
>JASURT010000204.1 GCA_030446435.1 Candidatus Ozemibacter sp. | reverse complement strand
GGTGCCGCGGCAAAGCAGGGCAACCCCAAGCCATGAACCGTTCGTGGTGGGAACCCCGTATTCGGGTTGCCCTTCTTTGTATGATTCGGTTACGGCAAAGAACATCAGATCGGTGTCGGTGCCTCTTACTTTCATTTCCTGGTCGAGAGCTTTTGAATTTATACAGATCGGAAGAACCTGATGCCCAAGATTTCCGTCTTTGCCGATTTCGTGCGCATAGTTAGCTTTTTCGAGATAGTCTTTCAGCCTTGCCATGAAAACCTGCAGCATTTTCTGGTTTTGAATTCGCCATGAACCTGAACTGAATGATTTACTGCCGCTTCTGAATACCATAAAAACTGAGGTTAACAGCATTGATAAGACAAAAGTAGAAATTAGAACTTCTACCAGAGTTACGGCACGACGTTTGTTTGAATTTTCAAGCATGATTGAGTCTTTCTATGGAGTTGGCAACACAAGAGAGCGGCTTGCGTCATAGGTTACCCTGTAGCTCTGACTGAAATCCTGCATCGCCACATTTACGATTATGTCGATCATGTCATGATCGAATTTTTTCGATGAGTTAACACGATATTCGGTGGTATAGTTCAAAATTGGAATCGGGTCTGAAAGATCTTCTTCGCCCTGAAGAACAGTGCCCGCCGCCCCGACGAAATCTTGCATGGGCGCGGGCGAAAAGACTGGCAGATCTTTATTTCTCGGAGTCTTTTCGTCTTCGATTTTATAGCGAAAAGCGTGATAGAAATCTGCCGGCAAAGCTTTGAATTTTAGGACTGCGAGCTTTTGTATTCCCCTGGCAAAAAACTCGGCCTGAACCTGTTTTAGTCGATGCGGATTTGATCTGGAAACCTGAGAAACGCTTCTCAGATAAGACAGGCCCAGAACCAGCAGAAACATTGAAAGAGAAAGAACGATAACTATTGCCATTCCTTTGCGTTTATTCATTTCAGCTCTCCAGGTCGACCAAAAAGCTAACCGCTTGGATTTGCTTTTCTACATTCACTACTGGTTCGGTCCATTTGACCATCATTGTCACCTTAATGACCCTGTATCTGTTCTTGCCATTGTTGCTGCCATCGAATCTGGCAAGTTTGTTGTTCAGGGCTCCGAATCTATAGGTCTCGACTTTGGCGAATTCATAGCTTTGATCAATTTCGAGGGGTCTTACCCCGAAACTGACCGGAATCTTTTCAAGGGTGGCACTGACCTGATAGTTGGTTTTTCCTTCGGTTATGCTGCCGAGCTGAATTTCATGGGTGGTTCCGGAAAAAAGTGTCTTATCGACATTCATTTTGGTGGCACCGCTCATGACTTCGTCAGATACCTTATTAAAAGAAGTCGACAAAAACAGGTTCAGTTTTTCTTCGAGCAGCTGAATAGCCAGGACACTGCGAAAATCCTTCTCGGTTCCGCGGTGCCCGAAGCTTATCAGTCCCGAAATTGAAAACGCAGAGACAACCAGAATAGCAAAGGCAATCATTATTTCAATCAACGACATGCCTGACTTATGACTATTAACCGTAGCAGAACTGATTCTCATTTTAGGTTTAGTTGCCTTCCCTTTGTCGCTCGATAATGCGAACGTCGAGCTTGGTCGAAAGAACATCGAGTTCTACGGTCAGCTCGCGGTCGTTTGTTAGTTTGGCAGCGGTATCGACTGGTTTTGTGTAGTCAGAAGGCCAGCCAAGAGCGTTGTCTTCACATTTTACGGTTATGAAATACTTGCCCGGCTCGCGGAACAGGTATTTGTAGTCGCTTTCGGTGGTGAAGAATTCTTCGCTGCCGGTCATTGCGCCCTGTTTGCTGATACTGAATTCATTGATTTTGATGGTTGAACAGTTGTCAAACGCAAGCACGCTGAAGAATGCCGGAACATCGACTTCAAGTCTTGAGCCCGCATTTTCATTGGTCTTGTAGAATTCTGCTTTCACCGGGTCGAGAGCCAGATATTTGAATGTTTTCGAAATTCCGGAAATATCGCCGCTGAGCTTAAGTGGCCCGTTGGTGGCATTGCCGAAAAGATTGTGCCATTTTCCCCAGGCTTCAGACTTCAGTCTGCCGGGTGCAACGTATTCATCAGTGTCGTATTTCAGATCTTTCATCTTAACGAAAAGATTTGGTCTGTCGTTGTCTCTGATGACGATTTCTCCGCTCTTGCAGAAATCTCCGGTCCATTTTCCGCCACCGGGTTCCTGCCAGTAGAGACCATAGATAAGGTTTTCGTAACTGACCACGTTGTTGGCATAGTCGCTGTCCATTTCGGGGTAAAAGTTCTTGCTGGCTTTGTCATAGGCGAAATGAATGATGTCAGCAACCTTCATCGAATATTTGCGATATGAGAAAGAGGGGTTGTATTGCGATGCGGCCGAACTGATCCATGAGATTTTGCTGAACTGGTCTTTGGTCAGGTTGGTCGCTGTAAGTTTGCAGTTGGCCTTGTCAAGTGATGTGGCGCCGGTGAAAGGCAAGCTTTTATAGTGATACCACGACAGATGAACCGGGGTGGCTTTCTCATCGCCAATTGGCACCAGACCCTGCTTATTCTTGTATGAAAACCTTGCAAACAGCAGATCGGTGTTGTGGTTCATTTTGTATTCTTTGAAAAACTGATCTGTGTAAGACGCTTTTGGGGCAAAGGCGTTGGGGTTATTGTCTGCAACAACGAATTCGACGGCGGTTGGGTTGGTTTTTCCGTCGGTATTGCTTAAGGTTTCGCCGGTGGTTCCGTATAGAACGGGAGCAGAGCAGAAGAATGCCTTTGACTCAGGCGAAATGCCGGGCTTGGGCGAAGCTGAATCATAATACGGGTTGGCAAACTTCGTTGCCGGCCCGGTTTCATCGGTTACGATCACGTAAGCGTGTGCCTCGATCGAAATTACTTTCGGAATCGAAAAGTCACGCCATTCATTCTTTTTAAAATCATAGATAAACTGCTTGTATTCATAGGCGCGGCTGCCCTTTACCGTAAGCTTGTAGGCTTCGGGCTGCGAGGGCACTCTGAAAAGCTTGTTTATCTGCCCAATGGTAATGAACTCTTTGTTCGTTTCTATGCGCACGTTCATACCTTCACCGTTCAGCCACTTGATGTCAGAGGTCCATGAGTATGAAGGCGCTTCACTTATCCACTTGATCGAGCCTGGAATAATCTTTGGATCACCTGGATTCGGGTGTGGTGGCACATCGAGTTTCATTTGCGCAATTCGGTCCTGACCATTGAGAATGTTGGTCAGTGATTCGCGAATTTTGAATGACCAGTCAGAACTGCCATTGATAAAGACAAATTTAGGGTGTTTAGTCGCCGGAGGCACAGGGTCGGTCCAGCCGTAAAGTTTTGCCTTGGCGTCATCGGCGGTGGGGCGGTAAATGTAATTGTTTACTGAAACGGTTTTGCTGGTCATGACCACGCCTTCGCCTTTGGGGTCCATGGGCGGTGGGTAGTATTTGACCACGAAGTGCGTCCATGAATATTCTTCGGGGTCTTCACCATCGGCGGTGCGAAGAGATGTAAGGGTAGAATCTTTCTTGTCGGCCATGTCGCCGGGGTTGAGCTTTGAATAATCGTAATAGCGGTATTTGGTTTTTACCCCGACTTTGTATTCGCCACCGGGGAAAGATCTGATCAGACGGTAATCGCCAACTTCGCCGTCCTTTTCCTGATTGAGAATCTCATTCGAAACTTCATTGCCGAAACGGTCTTTAAGCTGAATGATCTTCCAGTAATATTTCAGCGATTCTTCCTGAACCGTTGAAGGGAAAACGCCCACGCGGTAGTCGCTGTCGATGTCTTCCATGTAGTTACCGGTGTTAACCCCGTTGATATCGAAAACAGGGCTGTTTTCTACTTCAAAAACGTAAAATTCGTCTTCGTTGTATTCCTTTTTCTTTTCGTAAATAACGCTGGTTCCAGAGATTTTCATCGGCCCGACCACGTCGCAGACGGCGTTGATATTCGAAACTTCAGGGGGCGTGGCGCTGTTGATAACTGCCAGCTCGGTTCGATATTCAGTGTTTACAACCGGACCGAACTGGACGTAATTGGTCAGCCAGGTCCAGGTTGAAGTATTTTTCACGTCAGTTGACAAGAAATCGCGGTAAAATCTGTTAGAACCCAGCAAAACTCCGCCGGGCACCTTGGAAATGACCTTCGTGTAGTAATCACGCTTGAAAACAGACTTTAAAACATCTTGTTTAAAATACGCACGATATCGATTTGGCCACATGGTGTTCGGCTCGATGTAATAGGCGTCTTTGGGCTTGAAGTCGCCGGTTTTTTCAGGTTCGAAGCTGGTTTTGACCATGTAGAGATGGCCAAATCCGTCAGAGCCGATTGAGTCAGGCGCTATACCGTTATCATCAACACTTATTTCTTCAGGAATGCCAGGCTTGCTGCCTTCATTGCGCACAAATTTGTACACTTTTCTTTTGGTTTTATCGTAAACATAAACAATACCGCCGGTAAGCCACCACTGGTCAGAAACCGCAAGGTCTTCAATCTCTTTGACCAGCATGCCATCTGGGGCAGCGGCATCTTTCATCCATTTGTTGATGACGGATTTACCAAGACAATAAACATAGCTTGCCCCGGCCCATTTTGATGAGCTGATACCGATAAACTTTGTTGATAAATCTGCCGGGTCACCGATAAGAACATCTTTGCCGGGTACATAGCCGTAGAGGGTGTAAGTTTTCTGATTCGGCTCACGGCTGTAAAGATAAGAGCGATTGATACTCGAGGCGTATGCGGTGTCGAGATACGGAGTTAAGCCACCCGGAAGAACTTCACCATCAGAGGCTTTGATGCATCCGTCGACACATTCCCCGCGTTTATCAAGGGTCAGTTTTTCCTGAATTTTTACCTTGGGAAGGTCTGATTTCTTGGTGGGGCCGATCGATTTGGTTACGTTGTACTCATAAAGTTTCAAATTTCTGTATTTAACCAGCGAATTTTCACGAACAACCCAGTGAACCCAATAACCCGGGCCGTAATAGCCGCCATAGGTGAAAGGACTTTTAACCGGTCGATCCATCGAATGATAGAATTTGCCCATTTTAACCCAATGATAACCAGGTTTTCCGCTGACGTTTTTGGGTATCTCTTTGCAGGGATAATCGAATCCGTCGAATTTCCAGTTAAGGATGTGCTGCGGATGGTTGCCGCGCCCGGTCGGGCTGTCGAACGGTGAGCCATGGAAACGGTGAACAATATACGGAGGAACCACACTTGGTTCATATTTATTCCATGATGCATTATCGACGACCCGTCGTTCAGCCATGCCGGTAAAAGCTTCCCAGCCGCTTTCTGTAGATGCGAAAGTGTATAGCCATTTCTGAATGGCTTTGGCATCATAGCTTTGGGCAGCAACCAGACCGTAGGCATCATAGGGGTCATACAGCCATTTGTTTTTGCCGGTGGTAAGATTGTTCAGTGCATAAACCCCGCGATGCGGCCCATTGCCGATCAGAAGGTAACAGTCGCCATTCTGGGCAAAAAATGGGTGAAGAGTGGGGTCAGCATTGGCAATCGTGCAGATTGCCGTCGTGGCAAGAATCAGTAGAACCGTCAGATAAAGCTTATTCATGGGTTCCTCCGTGCACTTCATTGGGATACCGGGGCGGGTCTTCTACATATCGAGAATTTTCGAGATTCAAAAAATCATTTATAACCTTCACATAAGAAGTTTTGATTGTTTCAGGCAGCTGGTATTTATCAAAAATTTCTTTGGCAACATGTGGGGTAAGGTCGACGTTGCCCATGACGAAAATAGCACCCGGACTGAATTCTGATGCGGCTGGAAGCAGGTATGACCTTAGCTGGGCAACCTTTCGCAGGGTATCGAGTTTGGCATACGCCCCGCCGAGCATCATGTGTTCGGGTGTTGCGCCGATTTGCTTTGCATCGGGAGGCATATCGTAATCGATATTGGTGAGATCATGAAAAAGGCTTGAAGATAGAACGTCAAAATCGTCGTTCTGTAGATAAAGTGAGGCCTGGGGGTTCTTTTGTCTGGTTGTTTTCATGGCGAAAGAGCTGTCGAGTACTACTGAAATCTTGTATTGGGCTGCAACTTTTTGAATCATGCTTTTAATGTCGCGCTTAATTTCGATCAATTTATTACCGGTTTCAATCCTGGAAAGATAAACCGGTGCATAAGCGGCATCTCTAACGGCTTCCATTTCCAGATACAGGTTTTGTAGTTGCTGATCGAGTTGCGCAAGCTTTTCTTCGAATCGTCTTTCGTATTCAGCGACACGCTCATATTT
>JASURT010000203.1 GCA_030446435.1 Candidatus Ozemibacter sp. | reverse complement strand
AGCAAGCAGGTAATAATGGTGTTTGTAGCCTTCTTCATACTCTTATTCTCCTGATCTGGCGTTATGCCATGTAATTAAAGCAAGAATCAGGCCAGCAACGAAACCGTCTATTAAAGACCGATTTCGATTTTCGACCGAAAATTTTGACAAATTTTTAACAGATTCCACCATTTTTTTGGCAGCGAAATTGATTTGTGATATAATCAGGCCATTATGAAGGACTACTATAAAACCCTTGAAGTCTCTCAGTCTGCCAGCAAAGAAGAGATAAAAAAATCTTTCAAGCGTCTGGCCAAAAAATATCACCCTGACATAAACAAAGGTGACAAAAAGGCTGAAGAAAAGTTCAAAGAAATATCTGAAGCATACGAAGTTCTTGGCCGCGATGATGAACGGGCCAAATATGACGCAGCGCGCACCGGCCGTGGTTCGTTCAAATTTGAAGGTTTTTCTAAAGAAGGACCCTTCGGTGATTTTTTCTATTCTTCGTCAGGCTCGATGGGTGGTTCTGATTTTTTCGAAGAGATTCTTAAAAGCTTCGGCGGGTTCGGCTCAAGAAGCTCACAAAATTCCGGCTCACCTTTCAGCGGATTCGAAGGCTTATTCGGTGGCCGCGGCGGCAAGAGCTCTGCACGAGGTGCGAACGCTTCCCTCAAAGTTCCGCTTTCTACAGCAATTAAAGGCGGAAAAGTATCGGTAAGTGGTCTGCCGGGCGGTTCGCAAACCGTCACCATACCGGCCAACACTCCAAACGGCCATATTATCAATGTCGACACCTATCAGGGTGCATTCAGACTAAAAATAGAAATAGAAGATGAATACCCTTTCAAAATTAAAGGGCATAATATTGAAACCACGATAAGCATAAATCTTGCTCAGGCGATAATGGGCAGTAAAATCAAGCTTAAAGGGCCACGGGGCGATGATTTTATCGTTACCGTTCCACCGGGCAGCCAGAATGGTGACATTCTACGCCTGAGAAGACTCGGCCTTGGCGGCGATCTACTGGTAAAGCTAGAAGTCACGATTCCCAAAGACCTGAATGAAGAACAGAAAAATGCATTCAGGGAACTAGCCGAAAAGATGGGCTGGAAATACTAGTTAACACCTTCATATAGTTTGACCTGAATAAATCATGTGGTAAGATATCTGCATGATCAGGACAAAACTAACAATTTTTCTCATTTTTTTACTGGTTGCAACCAGTGGATCAGCCCAATTATTAAACCCGTTAAAAGGAGTAAGGATCTTACTTGACCCTGGACATGGCGGAGCTGATCCTGGTGCTGTCGGCCCAACCGGGCTGAAAGAATCAGAAACGAATCTGCGGGTGGCCAGATACTTGCGCGATCTGCTTACCGCAGACGGAGCAGAAGTTCACATGACCCGCTCAAAAGATGTTTATCTGACTCTTGGCGAAAGAGTTGAGCTGGCAAAGAAACTGAAACCGGACCTTTTCGTTTCTATTCACCACAATGCCTCGCTAAGACCCAGAAAAACGAACCGAAGCGAAATCTATTACAATGCTCTTGATCAGGGGCTTTCGCAAAAAGCCGGAAAAAGAATGATAAACGAACTTGAAGCTTATGGTTTCGGTGAAGAATCGCTTATCGTTCCAGGCGGTTTTTTTGTTTTGCGCAACAATCCGTCGCCCTCTGTTTTAACTGAAGGCAGCTACATATCGATTCCCCACATTGAAAAACAGCTGAAAACTGGCAAAGCGCTGACCAATCAGGCCGAAGCCCTAAGAAGGGCCATTCGTGAAACTTTTGCCCAGGGTCCCTTGAAAATAAACCTTTTTGTCTCTGAAACCCCGGTGAAAATAGACACTCCATATTTCAATTTTATTTTCACCGCCAACAAACCTGTAAAGCAGATCAGAGCGAGACTTTCACAGGCTGACACCGGCTTCGGCTTCGACAGACTGCCGCCGATAGGCAACACCTACAGGCTTTACAATACAAATGCCCTGCAAAGCGGAACTTATGACCTGCAGCTGACTTTTTACGCCGAAGACGGCACTATCGCCCCCAGAATAAACTTACCTCTGCAGGTTGAGCTTCCTTTCGCCAACAGCGCAATCAGGCCTGTCGCACCGTTCATTCCCGAAGGCTTCAAAGGCAAGCTTCCGGTAGTTATCGACCTCAGAGACCAGGCAGGCAAGCTCAACACAAGATCAGCACAGATAAAGCTTGTCTATAAGACCGATACCGAAGTATCGGCCACTTCAAACTCTGAAGGCAAAACAACCGTTCTGCTCGATCTCGATGGCACTGAAACAAACCCATTGAACCTCGAGCTTGTTCACAAAGCAGAAGTTCTGGCCCGGTGCAAAATTCCGGTTATGAAGCCTGAGAAACGTTTTGTAATTGGTAGAGTTATGAATCAGGAGCAGAAAGGCCTTGAAAAAGTCCAGATCAAATACGGCCTCAAAGAAACCAAAACCGTTGACAATGGCTACTTTTATCTTGAATATCCGCGAATGTACGACAATCTCGAATTAAAAGTAGTCCCATTTTCAGGTTACGAGCCGACCACAACCTGGATAAAAACGGCAGGAGAGCCGGTTGTTTTCCAGAACATTGTGGTAAAACCGGTTTCACAAAGACTGCTTGGCAAAAAAATCGGAATAATGGCACCAATAAGCTTTGATAATCTGCTTCGCGGCATGGTCAAAGATCTGATGAATTCAGGGGCAAAAATCTCACGGTTGAATATGCCCGAGAACATGCAGCACCCTGAATATCAGGCGGTTCTTGAAGTAAACCTGAAAAACGATTACGACCTTATTCTTTCTTTCAAGCGTGAAACAGCCGGAAATATCGTGGCGAGACACTATCACCGCGGCGGCAAAGGCAAATTTCTCGCCGATAACCTGGCTTTCAGTCTAAAGAATTCAGACAACCCAATTGATCTGGCGGTAATGCCTGGCAGCGATTATGAAATTTCGCACACCGGCGCAACCTCGATGGTCATTGCCTTTCCCCAGATGATACCGCCAGATTACCCTCATCGTGTCATTTCCCACCTGGTTCAGGTTTTAAAATCAGCATTCTAAATAAACAGAGGAAATATGGAACAGGAAACTAAAACCCAAATCACCCCAGAAGAACGTTATCAGAAAGAAACTCACTGCCCCAGCTGCGGCAGGTTCACCGGTGTATACACCCGCTGCCCGTATTGCCAGGCTTTGATTGAAAAGCGACTGTCGATCAGAGTGTTTAAATGGGTTGCGGTGCTTACTTCTACCGTCGGTTTGATGCTATTGCTTTTCTATGCAAAACACGTGCAAACCCCTGAAGTTAAAATCAGTGAACTTGGCCCGCTGAGCAACTTCGCCCACGTAAGAATCCAGGGCGAAGTCGAACGCAGCTTCGGCATTCACCCCAAATGGGGCTCTTTGGGCTTTATAATCGCCCAGGGCGGCGAAGGCAACGAACAGCAGACAATCAGGGTTTCAGCCTATGCCAAAGTTGCCAAAGAGATTGAAAATCGTAAACTTGTGCCGGTCAAAGGCGATATCGTCTCGGTTGAGGGACAGGTCAGATTTCAGAAAGACACCCCCAGCCTTCTGATCAACGCGCCCGAACATATTTCTTTTCTGAAAAAAAGCGACAAGGAACCTGAAACGGTAAAGAACGTCGACCCGGACAAGCTCGACCACTCTCACCTTGGTTCTTACGTCAGCGTCACCGGCAGTGTTTTATCTACCAGAAGCTTTGCAACCGGCATGATTGTCAATGTTGACAACGGGTCTTCTGGACTGCCGGTATGGATTCCAAAACAATATCTGCCCGAAGACAGCAATCTTCATCCGGGTGATCTTGTCGAAGCAGTTGGAAAGGTCGAAACCTTCAAAGACAAGCTCGAAGTTAAGGTTACCCGTAAGAATGCTTTCAAAATCGTATCAAGAGTCAGCACAAATCCAACTGCGGAGGAAACAGACTGATGGTTTTACTTGAACACCTGCTAAATCCGCAATATCTAGACCTGTTTTATTTCAGCGGCCTGGGCGTTTTGTTCTCACTGGTGATTTCATTTCTTCCGGCCCTGCATATTTACAATGTTATCGGCATTTTTCTGATGGTGGTTCTGAAGTTTCAGGCCACAATGGAACCGATGCAGCTCATTTCGCTTTGCATAGGCATGATTGTGGGCTATTCGATTCTGAATACCGTGCCTGCGACCTATTTTGGGCCGGGTGATGAAAGCATGTCATATTACATTCTGCCAAGCGCGGCCTGGGTTGCCAAGGGGCGAGGCTACGAATCGGTCATTCTCACCGGCGTCGGCGCCCTGGGCGGCATTATTCTTCTGGCGGTTCTCGCACCGGCCTTTCTTTACTTCATGCCAGGCTTAAAAACCATTACCAGCCCTCATATGTTCTGGATTCTCGGCGCGGTAATCTCTTACATGATTCTTTCAGAATGGCCCAAAGGCATAAGCCAGTCAGAGAATTGCTGGGAAAACTTCTTCGAAGGTTGGAAGTTTCTCGGAGTCGGCATTGCCACCTTCATACTTTCAGGTTTGCTGGGTTTTATCGTAATGTCAAAAACTCTGGTTCCGCTTGATTTTGCTTTTCAAAGTATTACCCCTGTTTTTGTCGGACTTTTTGCCATTCCATGGCTGATAACCAACATCATCAATATCGGCACCATTCCCAAACAGCACGAAGCAGAATCAATGGAACTCGACTGGGAACTGGTTTGCCGCGGAACTTTCGGCGGTTTTCTCGGTGGATTTTTCGCCGCATACATTCCGATCGTAACTGCCGGGGTTGGCGGGCTCATGGCTGGTCACGCGACAGCACAGCGCGATGGCAGACTATTCGTCATGTCATACGGAACCTGTAAAACCGTTTATTATGTAGGCTCGTTTCTGTTGTTCTTCATACCGGGCCTTAGTCTGACCAGGGGTGGTCTGGCCTGGATCGTCACCCCCGTAGTTTCGGTTTTGACAATGAAAGAGTATGTTTTGTTCGTAGCGATTATGCTTTTTTCAGCCGGCGCGGCTTTTCTTCTTCTGATGCCATTTACGAGAATGTGCGTAAAGCTCGTCGAAAAGATCGATTATCACTACGTTTCAGTAGTTGCGTTGTTTCTCATCATTCCTGCAATATACAGCTTTACCGGTTTTGGCGGTTTGGCGATCATGGCGGTTGCCACCGGAATCGGCCTTTTACCGGTAATGTTTCAAGCCCGCAGAATGAACCTAATGGGGGTTCTGCTGATGCCAGTCTGCCTTAACATGGCCGGATATGGCAATGAAGTCTTAAGATTGCTGGGGTTAATATAATATGAAAGGATTCACACATTTCATCAGCGGTATTGCTGTGGCAAGCTTTTTTCAGCAAGCCGTGCACATGTCATCACAGGAACAATCATTCATTCTATGCCTTGGCGGCATCTTCGGCATCCTTCCAGACACTCTCGATTTCAAATTCGCCAAATATTTTCATAAATCAGATTTCGAAGTCCGACCTGACCCCGAAGATCTGGACGCCAGAAAAATAGCCGAAACCGTAGCCAAAGCAGTTGAAAAAGCGGCCACAGAAGGCCGCGGCACAGTTCAGCTTCACACTATGCAACTGGGTTCGAACCTTTGGCGAAGTTATTCGCTCTGGTTTGATTCAAAAACCAGTGAAGTAGTGGTCGAGATAGGCCCCCTCGTAGATACGGGGCAAATACCATTTGAAGGCACTGAGCTGAAAGACCCTGAAAAAGCCAGCGCCAGGGTCAAGGTCGATTGCGAATTCATTCAGCAATTCGACAAAAAGTCCAACATCGCCATCATGACAGGCCCTTGCTTCGAGTTCGTAAAGCGTGACACGGGCAAAATAGAAATCGTCTTTCTGCCCTGGCACCGAACCTGGTCGCATAGCTTCACTCTTGGCATTCTGACCGCATTGATCGTTGGTCTGATAACTTTCTTCACGATTTCAGAAGGCCCTAACCCTGAATTATACAGCATTCCACGCTGGCTGCTGTATCCGCTGATCATTCTTTTCGGTTCGATGGTTCATATAATTGAAGATTCAACCGGATTCATGGGTAATAACCTTTTCTACCCCTTTACCAAAGACAGAACCGACGGGCTGGGTTTGATGAGCGCCGCAGAAGCGATTCCGAATTTCTTCTTCGTCTGGACCTCGCTTATCTGTATTCTGTTCAATCTCGATCGTTTCAGATGGGCACCTGAATCTACGCCCCCAGGCATCGAAAACCCGGTCACCTTCTTTTTGTGGTTCTATATTCTGCCCGTCGC
>JASURT010000202.1 GCA_030446435.1 Candidatus Ozemibacter sp. | reverse complement strand
GCTGAAAATTTGCCAGAAGTCAGGTTGTTTTTTGCGGGTATTTGCGATAAACTTTCGCAAATTCAAGTCTCTGCAACAGAAGTTGTAAGATCCCGGAGGAACTGTTCTGATGAATAATCTAAAAAATCTTTGCCCTGCCTGGCCCGCAATGCACCAACAAATGCACCTTGGCTGGTGGATTGGTGAAGAACAGTCATTGGTTTCATCTTTTGCCGAAGTTAAAAGCAGTCTTAGGTCACTTTCAAAACCGATATTTGCCGTTTTGAAAAATGGAGAGCTGGCTTTTGCAACCTCTGGAAGCATCGATTTCAATCTTCAGTCACGCCCGGCAGGAAGCTTGCCTTTGCTGGCTGTTTCAATGCCAAAAAGTCTTGAATTTCTTGGTGATCCGTCATTTTGCAAAGATCACGGTTTAAAGTATGCATATGTCGGAGGTTCGATGGCGCATGGCATAAGCTCGCCGGAAATTGCCGTCGAACTCGGCAAGAACGGTATGCTGGGCTTTATCGGTTCGGCCGGCGATTCACCGAAAAAAGTCGAAGAAACCATTTTGAGAATGAAAAGTCTTAAAGAGCAAGTACCGTTTGGTTTCAATCTAATTCACAGCCCAAATGAAAAAGGTCTTGAAGATGAACTGGTCGATCTTTTTCTCAAACATGAAATACGTCTCATCGAAGCTTCTGCTTTTCTTTCAATGACCCTGCCCCTGGTGCGTTACCGTATCACCGGCATTTATCAGGATGAAAACGGAAAAATCATTGCCCCGAACAAAATTATCGCTAAAGTTTCGCGGGTCGAAGTCGCATCGAAGTTTTTCGCTCCGCCCCCCGAAAAAATGCTGCAAAAACTGGTCGAAACCAACGTGATTACCCAGGAACAGGCAAAGCTCGCGGCCAGAATTCCGGTGGCCCAGGATCTAACATCTGAAGCGGACTCTGGCGGGCATACAGATAATCGGCCCGCGGTTTCTTTACACCCAACAATGGTGGCTTTAAAAAACCGTCTGCAAAAAGAATACTCCTACGATGTTCCCTTAAGAGTTGGTTTTGGTGGTGGAACAGGCACCCCGGCCTCAGCGGCCGCTGCATTTGCAATGGGTGCTGCCTATATCGTTACCGGAACAGTTAACCAGGCCTGTATTGAATCAGGTACTTCCGATGCAGCGAGGCTGATGCTGGCACAGGCCGGTCAGGCCGATATGATCATGGCCCCGGCCGGGGACATGTTCGAAATGGGAGTAACGGTACAGGTTCTCAAACGCGGAACCATGTTTGCCATGAGAGCCCAGAAGTTATACGAAATCTATCGCAAATACAACAGCATCGATGAAATTCCTGCTCCCGAAAGACAAAATTTAGAAAAATCAATATT
The DNA here is from genome assembly GCA_030446435.1 of Candidatus Ozemibacter sp. GTDB lineage: Bacteria > Muiribacteriota > Ozemobacteria > Ozemobacterales > Ozemobacteraceae > DYKG01. The sequence goes on along the minus strand of JASURT010000202.1, from coordinate 4,909 downwards.
TAAAGACAGTCTTGACAATATCTGGAATCAAACGGTCGAATTTTTCAAGCAGCGCGACCCCTCACAGATCGAGCGAGGCGAAAGAGATCCTCACCACAAAATGGCATTGATTTTCAGGTGGTATCTGGGAAAATCACCACGCTGGGCAGTTTCAGGCGATGAACAAAGAAAGATGGACTATCAGATCTGGTGCGGGCCGGCCATGGGTGCCTTTAACGAATGGGTTAAGGGCTCTTTTCTGGAAGCGGTAGAAAACCGCAAGGTTTATGATGTTGCCATGAACCTGCTGTATGGCGCTGCACTTGAAATGAGATTTTCACAACTTCGTATGCAGGGCATTTGTCTGGCTGCTGAAATCAGTAATTTTTCACCAGTTGCGGTCGAAGAAATTCAATCGTTTCTTTGATTGTTTTGCCGATGAAACTTTCCCCTTGCAAATTGGCGCTCGACAAAGACTGTGCCGATTTGTGGGTTATAAACACTCATGAGCTGGTTCCATACCAAGGCCGGCTTCATAGCTTTCTCGATGGCGAAGAAAGGCAAAAATTGCAGCGCTTCACCAATCTAGAAGCAAAAGCGACTTTTCTTTATTCGCGAGGCTTACTGCGGTTTCTGACTTCCTGTTATACTGGTTCTGAGCCGCAAAAGGTAAGAATTTCAACAGGTAATCATGGCAAACCTTATATTGAAGAGGCTGAAAATTTTTTCTTCAATCTGTCTCACAGCGGAGGGTTGTTGGCATATCTTTTCGCTGGCTACCCGGTCGGGCTCGACATTGAAGATTCCAGACGAAAAATTGAGCTTGAACCAATAATGAAAAGATTTTTCAGTCTGACCGAGATTGAAAGCTGGAAGAAATTTTCTGCCGCCAATGAAAAATTAAGCTTTTTCAGAGGCTGGACCAGAAAAGAAGCTTTTCTTAAAGCAACCGGCGAAGGTATCTCTGGTTTGAGTCACAGCACTGTATCTTTTGAACCAAACCAGAGAAAAGCCCTGACTTCTCGTTTTGGAAAAAATGATGAAAATGAATTCTGGTTTTTTTACGATTTGCAAATGCCCGAATTTTTCGTCGGTTCAGCGGTGATAAAACATAAAGAACTCGCTCTCAGGCAACGTTCTCTTCTCGAAATCTGATTATCACCCACACCAAATAATACTCGAAAAAATTGCTGCCCCGTGTTAGTATCTTTGCAATAAAATTTACGTGGCAGACAAAACCTCTTTTGTCTTTGATTCCCTTAAAATCAGGTCTTGAACCGAAAAAAACGGGAAAACGAAGGGCAAAGAGTTTTGTCTTATATCTGTTAACAAATCTAAAATACAGGAATATTGGTATGAAGCATAAGAAACAAACTTTCGAACCCCTGGCAATTGTTGGTATGAGCTGTCTTTTTCCCAAAGCTCAGTCACTTGAAAATTACTGGGGCAACATCAAGGAAAAAATAGATGCGATAACCGAGGTTCCTAAGACGCATTGGCAGGCTGATGATTTTTTCAACACCGATAAAAAAGCACCAGACAGGGTTTACACTAAAACCGGCGGCTTTCTTGACCCGGTAGATTTTAATCCTGCCGAATGGGGCATCGCCCCATCAGACCTTGACTCTATCGATACTTCACAACTTCTGAGTCTGGTTGTGGCCCAGGGTGCTCTCGCCGATGCGGGATACACTAAAGAGAGAAATTTTAACAGAGATAATGTCAGCGTTGTGCTTGGTTTAACCGGCACCCTTGAGCTTGTAATTCCCCTTGGCGCGCGCCTGGGACACCCAATCTGGAAACGCGCCATGCTTCATGCTGGTATTCCTGAAAACATTACCAATGAAGTGATGGAAAACATTGGAAAATCTTATGTCTCCTGGCAGGAAAATTCTTTTCCTGGGCTGCTTGGCAATGTTGCCGCCGGTAGAATTGCGAACCGATTCGATCTCGGTGGAACCAACTGTGTCGTTGACGCCGCCTGTGGCAGCGCCTTGAGCGCATTGAATCTTGCAGCAATGGAATTATGGGCCGGAAAGTCTGATATGGCCATCACCGGTGGTGTAGACACCTTCAATGATATTTTCATGTATATGTGTTTCTGCAAAACCCCTGCCCTTTCGCCAACCGGCAACGCCAGACCGTTCAGTGAAGACAACGACGGAACTATTCTCGGCGAAGGTATCGGCATGTATGTTCTTAAAAGACTGGCTGATGCCGAAAGGGATGGAGACAAAATTTACGCTCTGATCAACGCTGTAAGTTCATCGAGCGACGGTAAAGGCAAAGCCATTTACGCCCCGCGTGTAGAAGGACAGGTGAAAGTTTTGCGCCGCGCCTACGAGCAGGCAGGAATAACCCCCAAAGACGTTACCCTGATCGAAGCGCATGGCACTGGAACCGGTGCCGGTGATGAAGTTGAAGTAACAGCTCTGAAAGAAGTTTATGGTGAAGCCGAGAATAACCGGCCCTGGTGTGCGATCGGTTCGGTCAAATCCCAGATCGGTCATACCAAAGCTGCCGCAGGCTCTGCAGGCATAATCAAAGCTGCTATGGCACTGCACCATAAAGTTATTCCGCCTACCATCAAAATCAGCAAGCCGGCAAAATCATTAAAAGATGCGAATATTCCGTTTTACGTGCCAGATAAAATCAGGCCCTGGATCAATGACGATTCAGCGACAAGATACGCAGCCGTAAGCTCACTAGGCTTTGGTGGCAGTAATTACCATGTTGTATTGTCTGAATATAAACCGCAAAAACAAAACTATGACTGGCCAAGCGGCATCGAACTGGCCACAATTTCAGGTCAGAATGTCGAAGTGATTAAACAAAGCCTTGCCAGTATTAAGGGTTTAAAAGATGCGAATGCCCGCAGAACCTGGGCAGCCGAAACCAGAAAAAGTTTTAACAGCGAGCATCAGTTCAGACTCTGCTTTGCCTTTGATTCTCATGCTGATGATCTTGGAAAAATTGCCAACGATATAGAAAACCAGTTGGGCAAAGATGCACAGCTTAAAAGCTTTTCTTTGCCCAACGGAGTTTATTTCGAAAGCGAAAATAAAGCTGCCCCTGTCGGCGTTATTTTCCCGGGACAGGGTTCACAATACACGCAGATGGGACTCGACCTGAACTGTCTCGCCCCAGAAGCATTTGCCTGCCTTGAAGCTGCCGACAAGGCCCTTGGTGCTCTCGATGAACAGGGCAATCATTTGCGCGACTACATTTACCCCGTTCCAACTTACGATAGCGAACTAGATGCCCGGAATGAAGAAAAGCTTCGAGCTACAGATGTTGCTCAACCTGCGATAGGCAGCGTCTCAATTGCACAATTCAGGCTTCTCGAAAAACTTGGTCTCAAAGTCGAAGGCTTTGCCGGCCATTCATATGGCGAGCTTGTGAGTCTTTGCGCTGCCGGCGCATTCGACACTGAAACCCTGGCAACAATTTCCCGTAAACGTGGCGAATTGATGGCCCAGGGCTCAGGTGACAGGGGCGGAATGATTGCGGTTGCAACAGAACGCAGCATTGTAGAAAAGATTATTGCCGAAGAAAATCTCGACCTGGTAGTTGCCAACCATAACTCTCCACAACAGGTTGTTCTTTCAGGAAAAACCGAGGAAATAACCAGATCACAGAAGATTTTCAAAAGCAAAAAGATCCGCAGCACCGTTCTTAAAGTTGCCGGAGCATTTCACAGTTCTTTTGTTTCTGATGCCGCCGAACCTTTCTATGATTTTCTTAAAAAGCAGAAATTCAGCAAATTGTCAGCAAAGGTATATGCCAATACCACCGCAGATGTTTACCCAGCGAAAGATGCAGAAATTAAAAAGCTGCTGGGCAACCAGCTGGCAAACCAGGTTCGTTTCGTCGAAATTATTGAAAAAATGTATGCCGATGGCATAAGAACTTTTATCGAAGCCGGCCCTGGCGGCAAAATGGTCAATTTAATCAAAGCTATACTTGAAGGCAAAGATGCTACCATTCTCGCGGTTGATTCATCAGCAGGTAAAAGATCAGGAGTTCTCGATCTGGCCAGAGTTATTGCCCAGCTTTCAGCAATGGGCTACCAGCTCGGTATCGGCTTCTGGCAGAATGGTGAAGCCTGGCTTGCCCAGCAGCTGAAAGCTGACAAGCCTCGTCTGACCTTCCCGGTATGCGGTGCTAATTACAAATCCCCGGCCCTTTTGAAAAAACAGCAGGAAATCGCCCAGCCTCCGATCAGACCGGTTCTCAGTCTTGAATCAACAAAATCGCAACAGGCTGTCGCCTCGATTGAACCTGAACGAACAGAAAGAATGCCACAAACAACCATGCGCAAAACTGAAATTCCACAAAATTATGTAAACCAGAATCCAAATTTGCCTTCGACCGACTCTTTAAAATTGGCTCGCGAGTCATTGAATGCTTTACAGATGCTGCAACAGCAGACTGCAGATCTGCATCGAAGATTCCTTGAAGGACAAGAGCAGGCGCAAAACACTATTATGGCTCTTTTGAACAACTCGGCGATTCCAACGTCATACCAGTTTCAACAGACCATGCCCGGTTCTTTTGCAACACCAGTTCAGACTTCGACACCAGCATATTCTCCAGAGGTAATGGTTCAGCCCGAGCCGGTTAAACGGCCTGAAATTACCGCTCAGCCTGCCCCTGTTCAAAGCACCGTCTCAACTTCAAGACCGGTTGCAACTGAAAATGTGTCAGCAATTTTGATGGAGGTCGTCAGCGAAAAAACCGGTTACCCGGCAGACATGCTCAACCTTGAAATGGACATGGAATCTGATCTTGGTATCGATTCAATCAAACGCGTCGAAATCATGTCGGCCATGCAGGAAAAACTGCCGAATGCGCCGGTAGTCCAGCCTGATCAGCTTGGTAAACTCAGAACTTTGTCACAGATCATAGAACACCTGGGTCAGTCTTCAGG
>JASURT010000031.1 GCA_030446435.1 Candidatus Ozemibacter sp. | reverse complement strand
CTTAAACGGTTTACAAATTTATGATAAAAGATACATTTATAACAACAAACGAATCTGAGGTCACGGCATGTTAGATAAAATATTATTGTTTCTGCAAAATTGCTGGGTAGTTCTGGGGCAAATGTCTCCTTATCTTCTTCTGGGTTTTCTCATATCCGGCATATTGTCTATTTTCATTTCTCCGCGCTGGGTCGAAAAGCACCTGGGTGGCGGAAAAATCGCATCTATAATTAAAGCCACCCTGTTTGGCATTCCCCTTCCCCTTTGCTCATGCGGTGTGATCCCTGTTTCGGCCTCTTTGCGAAAACATGGAGCCAGCAAATCAGCAACTACCTCTTTTCTTTTATCAACGCCACAAACCGGCGTAGATTCGATTCTGGCGACCTGGGGTCTGCTTGGCGGCGTGTTTGCCATTTTTCGACCTCTGGCTGCTTTGATCACAGGCGTTATTGGCGGAATTCTCGTTTCGATTTTCGACGAAGATACCACCCCTGCTCCTTCAAACGATGATTCAGAAGAGAATACTGATGAAAACCCCACGTTCAAAAGCAAAGTTGCGGCAGCTCTAAAATATGGCCTTGTCACCCTTCCAGGCGAAATCGCCAAGGCTCTAATGGTAGGTATTCTAATCGCCGGCCTTATTTCGACTTTTGTTTCGAGCAATGCTTTGAATGATTATCTGACCAATTACTATCTCACCCTTTTCTTAATGCTGGCGGTTGGCGTACCACTCTATGTTTGCTCAACTTCATCAATTCCCATTGCCCTGGGCTTCATTCATCTTGGGGTAAGTCCCGGTGCAGCTCTGGTCTTTCTTATCTCTGGCCCTGCCACAAACGCAGCCGCAATTTCAGTCGTCTGGAAAGTCTTGGGAAAAAAATCAGCGATAATTTATCTGTTAACGGTGATTTTCGGTTCTCTGGCAAGCGGCATGGCGTTCGATGCCATGAATCAGAGTTTTTCCATGAATGTCATGAATCACCTTCACCATGGTTCACATGATGGCTCAGACTGGTTCAGCATAATCTCGGCGGTTGTTATGCTTGTCGTTCTTGCTTACAGTTGGTATAAAGCTAGATTTTCCAATGGTGACAGCTGCTGCAGCACTTGTTCTACTGCTGCCAAATCCGACGATCGAACCGCATCGCAGGTCTTTACGCTTAAGGTTGAAGGAATGAGCTGCGGCAACTGTGCTGCCGCGGTAAAACGTGTGCTCGAGGAAGTTCCCGGAGTTATAGAAGCGAGTGTCAGCCTTAATAAACAGAAGGCAATCGTTCGGGCCAACCTCTCTGAAAGCGATAAACTTGCTCAGGCTGTAAATGACCTGGGTTACAGTGCAGAGCTCATTTCAAATGATTAACCCATCCGGTCCTTGCCTTGAAAATTAGCTCTGACTCTTGACTGAACAAATTTCTCGGGTTAAAATCCGTGCATGACTTCTTTGCACAAAAAAGTAATTCTTTTGCTGATAATTTCAGCTTCTTTTTGCATGAGCGCCTTTGCACAAAAGAATTACCTCGATATTGACCGCCTGATAAGAGTCGGCTTGAAATCAACCGGTAAGCACAAAAAATTTCAGCTCGAACCCAGCAATGGCTATCTCGAAATTTTTGACAATACCAATAAAAAGGCGGTTTACACCGGAAAAGCTTCTTATGCCGTAATTACCTATGTAAGAAAAGGCACCTACAAAATTACCATTGACGGTAAAAAGAATTTTCTCAACCTGAGCGGTGAAATGCTTTTTTCGCCGATCGGCAAACCACCGAACTTCATGAAGGTTAAGGTCGCCAAAAGAAAGTCCAGAAGCTACAGAGGGTCGATTGCAATTGTATCTGAAAGCTCTTTTCTTTTTGCGATCAACCAGATCGACATGGAAGACTACCTGAAATCGGTAGTACCATCTGAAATTTTCAACCGGGCACCGGCCCCGGCAATGGAGGCTCAGGCAATAGCTGCGAGAACCTATGCGGTAAGAAACATAACCCGGCACCGAAAAAATAGTTCTTATGATCTTTGCGACACAGTTCACTGCCAGGCCTATACCGGAATAGTAAAAGAAATCAAGGCAGCTACAAGCGCGGTAAAAAATACCGAAGGCAAGGTTCTTACTTTTGCCGACGTTCCGGCCAACACTGTTTATCACTCGAATTGCGGCGGCATTTTAATCTGCAGTACTGCCGCCTGGGGTGGAAAAGAAATACCCTATCTCGTGTCTCACCGTGACGGCATCAAGGGGCAAGAGTTATTTTGCAACGTGGGCACGAAAATAAAAAAGAAGAAAATTTCAGATTTAAAACTACAAAAACCGGTAAGTAAGCTGATTGTAAGATCTTACCCCAAAACCACGAAAAAACGTTACCATAAAAATTTCGGCCACCGGGTTGGCATGTGTCAGGACGGTGCTATCGGCATGGGTGCTATAGGCTATTCTTCCAGACAGATTCTTGGCTTTTATTACCCCGGAACCCGCCTTGTAACTTTAAATTACGCCCGTCCAAAGAAAGCTCCGGTGCCAGAACAAAAGCCAGGCAAAAGAGTCATCAAGCCTGAACCAATCATTCTTGCCATGAAGCCTGACAAATTGAAAGACGAAAATCTATCAGAAATCAAGCTTGAGTTTCCCTTGAATCCGACTCAATTGAATGCTATTGAATCGTCGCAGAAAAGTGACAAAAAATCAGTAATCAGAACCCTAAAGGAAGTTTCAGAGAGCAGAGAAAGCAAGAAAGCCGGCTTTAGAAAAGTTTTCTGGAACCCTTCGCAACCAGATATTTCAAAAATTTCAACGAATTGACAAGGAGCTGCAGAGCAGCGCAAAAAAAATGATCCAGGAAATCCGTTTAGAAAACTTTCTTTTCATGCAAAAAGCAGAACTGAATTTCTGCAAGGGGCTCAACGTGATCACCGGCGAAACCGGTGCCGGTAAGAGTATTCTTCTCGAAGCAGTCAAACTTCTACTGGGAAAAAAAGCCCGAAGCGGCATCATATTGCCTGGCAAAGAAACTGCCAGAGTTCAGGCCCAGTTTTCGATAAAAAATCAGCTTGAATTGCAAAAGTTCCTTGAAGAAGCAGGTTTTCTAAATGAAGATGACCCGGCCAGTCTCATTATTGCCCGCACCTTCAAGCAGGACGGCGCAGGAAAAATACTTGTCAATGGCCTTCTCACAACCGTTGCCTTTATAAGACAGATTGGTCCTTATCTTATGGAAATTCACGGTCAGAACGAACATCAAACCCTTCTGACCCCGGAAACTCAACGGAAATATCTTGACCGAACAGGTTCTGAAGCTCATCAAAAGAACCTCGATGCTTTAAAGGCAGTCTTCAATGAGCGGCAGAAACTGCAACAACAATACCTTGAGCTTGAACAAAGGCAACAGCACTCTACCCAGAGAATCAATGAACTTCAGGTTATGGTTCGCGAACTGGAATCTTTGAATTTAAAAGATGAAAACGAAGAAGAATTGCTGAAAGAAGAACTTAAAAAGCTGGCTCATTCAGAACAGATCATCAACCATCTTCAGGCAGCAACCCTTGCTTTGTCTGGCGAAGACGAGATTTTCGGCGCGACTTCCTTGTGCCATAAAATGGTTGAAAACCTTCGAAAAATTGCTGAATATGATTCCAGAATTGCCGAAGCAGAAGAGCGCGCAGCCAGTATTTATCATGAGTTACAAGATCTAGAAGCTGAATTGACCGATATCGCCGACTCTACCGAACTGGACCCCGACAAGCTTTACGACATTCAGTCCAGATTATCAGAAATTTCACGAATCAGCAGAAAATACAACACTAATTTCAATGGTTTGTTTGAACTCATAAAAAGTGCCAACGAAGAACTATCAGATCTTTACGAACCCGATTCTAAAAGAGAAAAACTCAGAAAAGCACTTGATGAAGTAAACGCCAGATTCAGTCAACTTCTCGACAAAGTCAGCAAAGAACGACAGAAGCTTGGCAATGCTCTCGAAAAACTGGTCTCACAGGAAATGGAGTCTCTGGGCTTCAATTCTGCGACCTTCAAAATCGAACTTACTTCAATTAACCCCGGCGCGTCAGGCGCCGAACAGGTTGAATTCGTGGTTTCTCTTAACCCTGGCGCACCTGGCGGCCCACTGCGAAAAATAGCCTCAGGCGGCGAACTTTCACGCGTTGCCCTGGCGATAAAAAAGGTTTTGGCCAGAAGCGATGAATTGCCAACTCTGCTATTTGATGAAATCGATGCCGGAATAGGCGGTAAAACCGCAGAAGCAGTAGCATCAAGTTTAAGAGCCCTCGGCGAAGAAAAGCAGGTAATACTTGTAACTCACTTGCATCAGATCGCAAAAGAAGGCAATTATCATTTTACCGTCAGCAAAACTGTCGATAACGAGCAAACCCAGGTTTCGATACAGATTGTAGATGGCAGTCAGCGTGTTGCTGAAATAGCAAGAATGCTTGGTCATACTGACAATGACGGTTTGACCTTTGCCAAAAACCTCTTACAGAAATCAGAGAATTGAGGCGATAAAATTGAACAGATCAGAATTATTAAAGCAAATTAGAATCAGAGCCAGAATAACCAATGTTGAAAGCGAAGCCTTTTTAAAGGCCTTTATAGAGACGGTTTACCATGAACTTCAGGAAAACGGTGAAATAAAGATTTTAAATTTTGGAAAATTCAGAAAAGTCGTTTTAAAACCAAGAACGATCAAAGTTCCCGGTAGTAAAACCGAGAAGAAAATTGGCGCACGAAATACCGTAAGATTCGTTCCGTTCTCTTTTTTAAAAGAAGTTATCTGAATTCTGAATAGGGCGCGCCGCTAAGGCTTTTTTGCGCCGATGCAGAATGAATCACAAAGGTGCCCGAACCGGTCTTTGCCACCCAGTCGAATTTACCGGTAAATGGATCGATGTAACGCCGTCTGAGAAACCTGTTGCCCTGTCCGTCGTCTAAAAGCACTTCAATGTTTTCAGGCAAGGCCTGGTGACAGCGCTGATATTTTGCGACCGCCCGGCGAAACTCACCGAGAGCGAATCTGAGACTGTCTTCTTTCTCTCTCGTGATTTCATGGTCAACTCTGGGCAGAGCCACAGATAAACCAATCGCTAGAATAATGACCGAAACGGTGACTGCAAGCAGTGCTACTCCGTTTCGATTTCGGGCAATCGTTGTCAGCATGATTTTCTCAAAATTCAGAATATTTTTTTCCGTCGAGCCCGGTTTTTTCTGAGCCTGACTTTACGTCATAAACATCGCTAAGACCAGGTTGTGAAGGTATAATCTGCCAGGTGTCGTCGCTTTCAGTAAATGGGTCTTCAGGGATCTTGCGCAGATAGCCTTCTGTTACAAGCGTTTCAAGCGACTCTGGCCATTGGCCACGGTCTTTGAAATATGAATCTATGGTTTTTCTGAACACGTGAAGATCTTTTTTCAATGCTGTTTCTTTTGTTCTAATGATGGTCTTGCCGTACATGGGCACAACAGTTACATAAAGAATGCCTATTATGGCAACCACAACACTCATCTCGATCAGAGTAAAGCCTCGTCGAAAAAAAGAAACATTCATGCTCAAGCCCTCATTCCTCTGTAAAACTCAAGAAAGTTCTCGCCCGAATTTCGATCGAGCTCTTTTTTCATATACAACTTTTGAATGTGTTGTGCAAATACCTGACTACCTTCGCCGGCGCTCATGATATTTGGTTCGAGCTGCGAAACCTTGCCCTTTTGAATGATACTGGCCGCCGTCTGGTTCATCAAAAGAACTTCATGAACCGGAACAGATTTTTGCCCGGCAGGGTCGGTAATCAAAGCCTGTGAACAAAGGCCGGTCAAATTTTCAGCCAGCACCTGACAGACGTAATCTCTGTCTGATTCAGGAAAAGAAAAAATGAATTTTTCAAGCGTATTTGCGATACCGAGAGTCTGCATACTGAGAATGACGAAATGCCCACCGGCCACGTATTCTATAACCGAACGAAATGGTATTTCGCGCTTAAGATCGCCCACGACCAGAACATCAACATCCATTCTTTTTGCAAAATTTATGCCCTGCTCGATCATGTTTATATCTTTGCGAAACTGTCGCTGTGAGATTCTGCAACCTTTCGGCACGAAATTGAACTCGATGGGGTCTTCAATCAAAAGAATGTGTTTTTTATGCTTAAGGTTGATCTGTTCGACGATTGCGGCAAGAGACGTAGAAATGCCTGATCTTGCCGGACCAGCCAGAATGAACAAGCCCTTTCGGGAATCTATCAGCGGGTTTAGCACCTCAGGAAATTTGATTTCTTCAAGTGTTGGAATGTCACTGCTGATAATCTTGATGATAGCAATGGGTTTCTGCTGCGAATGAACCAGAGTAAGTCTAAAGTTACAAGGTGGTCGGCCGAAAAAATTAGCCTCGTAAGAACTGAGTTTCTCGAATTTCTTTTTTTCTTCTGCGTTAAGAAGCTCGTCGATCAAGGCTTTCATATCATCTTCGTGAAGAACAGGCGCATCGATTTTACGCAAAAATTTGTTTTTGCGCATCAAAGGCTTAGACCCAATTTTAAGGTGCAATTCAGACCCACCTGCTTTGTTTACATCTGCGATTAATTTTCTGGTATCCATTTATCCTGCTCCAATCAGCTATGCCCGATGAACCGGTTCTTATCTATGGCAAACTCAAGCGCGGTTCTTTGATCGATTGATCTTTTTCTAACCAGCGAAGTCAGCTGGGAATCGAAAGTCTTCATTCCTGCTATCTCACCCTGGCTCTGCAGTGCTCTGAACATACTCATATTACTGTTCTTGATCAGGCTTTTCAACTGAGGTGTATTTATCATTATATCGAAAATGGCGATTCGATCGGTTGTACCTTCCTGAGGTACCAGCCGCTGACTTATAATCATCTTCAGCTGAGATGCCAACTTGGTGCGCAACGCATCTCGTTCATGAGGTTCGCGCGAATTGATGATTCTGTCCATTATTTGCTGGCAATCGCCCCCTTCGGTCGAACCGATCACGAGACAGCCTGATTCGCATAAAGTCAAAGCCTGATCCATGGCATCAGAGTAATTGATTGAATCAGAAACCACTACGTCAGGGTCGACTCTGTAGGCTTCACAAAGGCCATTGTAAAAATTGGAAATATCTACGGGAATGCTGCGCTGAATGAACGCTGATTTGTCGTCTTTAAAAACAAATTCAACCGGGTTTTCGATGGTAAAGATACTCTTTTCGAAATGCTTGTTGATAAAGTTCAAAATTGCGGCAATGGTTGTGGTTTTACCTTCTCCGGACGGGCTTCCGACCAGAATCAGACCATTGGGCATCGCCAGAATCTTTCTTACGCTTTCAGAAAAACCAAGATCTTCGAGCTCATAAAACTTCTGTGCGAGCAATCTCATCGAAAGGGCAAACTTTCCCTTGTCTAAAAAAACCGAAAATCGCACCCTTCCGACATTGGCTACTTCTTCGGCGTAAGTTACCTGACGCTGCCGGCCAAGAATCTCTCTTGCCTTGGGAGTGCTGGTTTCAAGAATAATTTTCTTTACCTGATCCTCAGAAAGAATGAAATCGTCAAGCCTGGCCATTAAACCATTCATGCGGTAAAAAACCGGCTGGTCAGGGTATACGTGAATGTCTGAGCCACCTTTAACCATGACTTCCTGACAAACTTTAAACAAATCTGACATACTGACCTCGCAAATTCATATTTTCTGGCTCATCGGCACAAAGACAGATTTTTTTCACCCTCTGCCTCATATTCTCTGAAGAAGTTCTATAACATTTTTCAACACCTTGCTGTCGGGCGGCAAAGTCTTTCGCAGACCCTCGAGAATTTTCTTGGCCTGTTCGGTTTTGCCGATGGCATAATAGCAGAGTGCCAGATGATAAGACGACGAAAGATCTCGCGGATTTGCCTTCAGACCACGATTCAACGCCTCGATAGCCTTTTCGTATTTTTTCTGATGGAAATAAGCCAGACCGAGTGCGCCAAAAACGCGAATGTTGTTTCTTTTATCAGTTTCGGCGATTTCAGGCAGAACCTTTTCGTAACAATCTATCAGCTTTTTCCACTCTTTTTTTCTGAAATAAATCTGACCCAGCAAAATGGCGGTTTCAAGATGCTTCGGAAACTCGAGAGTGCCCTTAAAAAGCCTTTCTGTGGCCTTACTCACTTCACCGAGGTTGTACAGAGAGCTGGCAAGATAAAAGTTGGCATCTGCATTGTCAGAAAAAGATTCTATAACTTTTTCGAGTATCTCTTTTGCCTTAAGATAATTGCCCTCTGAATAATGGGTAATGGCTGATTCAAGCTGCTTTTCATCTGGTTCTTCACTTACCGGAGCATCCAGAATCGCCACTCCCTGCATGTCTTTTTGAACTTCTACATATAAAGCCTCGTAAAGAGGTTTTGAATAATTCCCGGTTCTGGTAACGAATGCCCCTACTTCGCCTGAAATTTTGGCCCAGACCAGCAAATCGACATCACGTTTTTTATCCTGAAGATTACGGTTGATTTCTTCGAAAACATTCAAGTCACCATTTAAAAGCAGTGCCTGATAATATTCGCTGAAGATTTCAGTTCTTACCGGGCCTAGAAACTTTTTAACCTTCGTTAGCTCGTCAATCGCTCCAAGATAACCAAGAGTAGAAATCAGCCAGGGCAGCTCTTCTTCAGGTTCACGTCTGATTCGGTCAAAAACAAGGGGTATTGCCGATTTAAGTTCACGGTCAACAACAAACTTCATAACACTTTCAATGACCGCAGAACTTTCTTCTTTTTCAATCATTTCAATTATGCTGGTTGCCGGAAAGTCTGGAATACGTATCGCACATTCTACAGCCTGTCGCCGAACCCACTGATTTTCGTCAGCAAGCAAAGGCATTATCTCCTGCAATCCAACGTTGCCCTCTAATTCAAGAGCAGCTTTCAACGCCATCTTTCTCACGCCGAAATTTTCATCCTGCAAAAGCTTGTGAATATAGCTTATGCGATTTTCAGATTCAATTTTTGACAAAACGTAAGCTGCCGAGCGCCTTGTCGAAGCATCTTTACTCACAAGCATCAGCGAGATTTCTTCTTCAACCGCTTCGGTGTCAGCCGACGCCAGGGCAATGCAGACATTTCCACGCACTCTGTTGTTCGGGTGACCATAGAACTTTTTAAGCTTTCGCTTCATTTCAAGAGCAGGAATTTTGAGGCGCGAAATGGCTTCGACCGAGTTGGCCTGAATTCTTGGATCGAACGAAGCCAGGCCACTTTCAAAAGTTTTTAACAGCCTGCCTTCTGCAAAGGTCGAAAGCGAAGAAATGATAATAGCCTTCAACCTCGAGTCTCTTGCAACTTCAAACTGCCCAACCAAAGCCGGTACTGCTTCAGGGTCATTCATTTTTGAAAGAATCTCGAGAACATTGATCACGATCCATTCATCAGGGTCGTTAAGCAGGCTGCAAAGGCTTTGCACCACGTCTCGACCGCCCATTTTGTAAAGTGCTCTGGCTGAATAATAACGAACCATGCGGTCTTCGTCGTGAAGCAGTTCCATCAGGGTTCTGGCCGCCATCGGATCACCGATTTCACCCAATACCCTTACGATTTCTTCTTTATAAAGCGCATCTGGATCTTTAAGACGCTCGATAAGCTTTGCCACGGGGGTGCTGCTGCGCAGATGCCCAAGTGCTGTTATTGGCTCGATATAGTCAGGGTATTCTTCAAAGGCTTTGATTAAAACAGGTAAAGAATCATTATTTCCGATTTTACCAAGGCTTAACAGGGCTTCGAACTTCAATTCGTCAGAGCAATCGTTCTTTTGCAAAGACTCCAGTCGTTCAGTTATCGGGCTTAGCAAACGTCTTGCGGCTTTTACGTATCTGAAGGATTCTATTTCGGCAAAATGGTTCATTCAACAATCTCCTTCAACAAAGTCGAAACAAGCTTGCCATCAACTCTTTCATCTTTGAGTATTTCGGTTAGCGAGTCGCGAAGAGTTTTGCAGCCCTCTTTTCTGGCCAGCATCAACGAAGATTTCAGCTGATTCGTCTTCTTTTCTCTGATAAGATTTCGCATTGCCGCATTGATTATCATCAGCTCATAAGCCATGATACGCTCTTTCTTGTGAATACTTGGCAAAAGTATCTGCGAAATCATTCCGATCAAAGACATGGATAACTGAGTTCGTATCTCATCGTGTCGATGTCCGGGAAAAACATTGATGATTCTATCGATGGTCTGAACCGCACCAACCGTATGCAGAGTCGAAAATACCAGGTGCCCGGTTTCGGCGGCGGTCAAAACCATTTCAATCGTGTGGGTGTCACGCATTTCACCGACCAGAATCACATCAGGGTCTTCGCGCAACGCGTTCATAAGAGCGCTATGATAGCCATTGGCAGTTATGCCGATCTCGCGCTGGGTAAAGATTGATTTTCGTGGTCTGTGCACAAATTCAATGGGGTCCTCGATGGTAATGATGTGCTTCGCCATCAGCCGATTTATTTCATTGACTATCGCAGCCAGAGTATGGGTTTTGCCCGAGTTCGCCGGACCGGTTACCAGAAACAGACCGCGCGGCTTTGCAGCTATTTCTTTAAGCAGACTCGGCAGATTCAAACCATCGATTGAAGGCGCATGTTGCGGAATAAACCTGAAAGTTCCCGACAGACAGCCACGTTGGCGGAAAATGCAGGCCCTGATACGCCAGCGATTCTTGTATCTGGCCATGAAATTCGTTTCGTAAGTAGCTTTCAAATCGCCCTGAGATTTAACATCCATCAATGGAAGGAAAAGGTTCGGCATTTCCTGGTAAGCCAATGGTTCTTCAGGCAATGCGCTCAGTCGACCGCCGACACGTATCAAAGGCGGACTACCGGCCTTGAGATGCAAATCTGAAGCTTGCCGTTCGATGGCAATATCGAAATATTTATGTATTCTTAACATTTCAGCTGTCCTTACATTGGTGGTTCAAGAAGAATTTTCTTGAGCGCGACCGGGTTCGGAGCAACCGCAAGGGCGTCTTCTTTTTTGATGACCCGATCTTTTACCAGTTGAGCCAGCGACATTTCCATGGTGGTCATGCCATACTCAGTGCCGGTTTCAAGGTAAGATGGCAGCATATGAATTTTGCCATCGGCAATCAGTGATCGAACCGCAGAGGTATTGATCAAAACCTCGAATGCCGCAACCCGACCACCATCAATTCTTGGTACAAGAGTTTGCGAAATTACTCCGCGCAAAACCATCGATAGCTGCAATAAAATCTGATGATGCCTGGATTCAGGAAAAACATTCACAATACGCTCAGCAGTAGAAACAGCCGAACTTGTATGTAACGTGGCCAGAACCAGTTTTCCGGTTTCGGCGGCATTCAATGTCAAAGCAATGGTTTCAGGTTCGCGCATTTCTCCAACAACCACAATGTCCGGGTCCTGGCGCAAAACCGTCAGCAACCCTTCGTAGAACCCAAGACAATCAACGCCCACCTGACGCTGATTGAAAAAACTTTTCTGGTCTTCAAACTGATATTCAATAGGGTCTTCGATGGTCACCACATGGCGATTGGCATTCTGATTTACGTAGTTCAGATAACTTGCCATGGTAGAAGTCTTTCCGGCGCCGGTCGGCCCGGTTATCAGAATCAGGCCGTTAGGCTGCTCGATCAATTTTCGCGCTGCCGCAGGCATTCCGATTTCATCAAAATTCATTACCCGATACGGAATAACTCTGAATACTGCTCCGGCACCGTTTAGATCCATGTATAGATTAACCCTGAAGCGACAGACCCCTTCAAGTGAATAGGCAAAATCAAGCTCGCGATTCTGCAGAAAAAGCTCTTCCTGTTCAGGAGTAAGCATAACCTCGATTATTTTCTGAAAATCATGCTTGTTGAATCGGAACCCCTCGAGATGGTGAATGTTGCCATCTACTCTTATCGCAGGTGCCTTTCCCACCTTGAGATGCAAATCGGAGCCCTTTTCATCAAAGGTAATTTTTAACAGCTTGTAAAGACTTCTCTCATCTGACATAAACTGAATTATACATAAATTATGCAGTCAGAAACAATGTACAAATCAAATTTTGCCGGTAATTTTGTCACAATATACAAACTGATTCGACAAACTGATCTTTGGCCAGGTTTTTTCGCAGACAGCGCAACTGCCTGCCCGATGTTTGTGCCACAATAGAAAACGCTAATTTCGGTCATACAGTTTTCTTTCAAATTTTCTGCGAATCTGATAACATTTCTCTTGAAAACAAAGCAGAACAATCGAGGAAAATTCATGGAATCGGTATTAAAAAGTCTCAGGCCCCTGATCGCTCATTTGATACACAACTTTCTCAATGGTGATTATGATCAGAGGCGTGAAGCTGCCATAGCACTATCTAAATTCAAGGGCGAATGCGCCACCGACTTTCTTCTACAGACCTATGAAAGCGACAACATTCAGGATTTCATGGCTCTGGCTCTTGGCAATATTGAAAGCTCGAAAGCAGTTGACCTGCTGATTCACGCATTGAACGACTCACAACAGGAAGTTCGCTTCAATGCCGCCCAGGCCCTTGGCATGATGGAAAACCCGGAAGCTTTCAACATTTTGATGGAAGCTCTCAACAGCTATATTGAATCCGGTCTTAACCCGCCAGAAGAAGCTCTTGGCGACGAGCCCTCGACCCAGATATTTTTCGAAGAAGAAGCGATTATTTCTGCCATTCTTGCACTTGGCAAAATCATGAACTGGCAGGCGATTTCACTTTTGAAAAAGCTTCTGGCGCAGGAAAAAAGCCCGAGAATTCGCGCTTCTATTATCATGTCTCTCGGCATGATGGCATCTGACAAATTGATGCCGGTTTTTCAGACCGCTCTTCGCGATGAAGATCCGAGAGTAAGAGCCAATGCCATCGAAGCTATTGAAAGCATAAAATCAGGGTCGATTGTCGGAATCATTCAGCCCTATCTCGATGACCCCAGCAACCGGGTCAGGGCTAACGTCGCCAAAGCAATCTGGAAATACGGCGACTATGATGTTTCTGAAACCCTTAAGCAGATGCTCGAACATACCGACAAATGGTACAGAGCTTCAGCAGCTTATGCCATAGGCGAAATCAAAGATTCGAGATTTATCAGACAGCTTTCTAAATGTCTTAAAGATGAAGAGCCAGACGTAAGAAGAAACGCCGCCAATGCCCTGCGAAAAATTGAGTTTCCGGATGCATTTCCTCATCTGAAACCAATGCTCGACGACCCCAATTTTGACGTTAGGGTTCAGGCCACACTGGCCATAAGCAGATGCGCACCAGACAAAGCTCCACAGCTTCTGGTAGAAAAACTGCAGCAGGAAGAAAACTTTATCGTTCAGGCCACCATTATTTCTTGTCTTGGGCAGATCGGCAACGCCGATTTGATAGAGTTGATCGTGAGATTTCTCGAAAGCGAAGACCCCAGAGTCGTTTCGAACACTATTGACGCATTGGCCCGCTTATCTGGACAGCCCGACGAGGATTTAATAGTTACTTTAAATTCACTTTTGAAACATGAAGATAACCGGGTTAAAAGCACCGCGATCAGAACCCTGTGGGTCTGGGGCGAATATGAAGTTCTCGACAACCTGAAAGATTTATTCAAAAGCGACGACAAAAGTCTCGTTCAATCTGCCACCTTCGTTCTCGGCGAAATCGGTCATGAAATCAGCAAATCCGCCGACCTGCTTCCAAAGGTCAATGAATTGATCGCCGAATTGATTCAGGAACCGGAAAATATCGCCCGGGCTCTTGGCGAAGCCTCTCCGGCAAAAATTGCAGCCGAAACCCGCGCTGAAGAACGAACTTCTACCGAACATGAAGTCTCTGAGAATGCTCAACCGTCAGAAACCGCCGAACCCACAGCACCTCAGACCGAGACTTTAAAGTCTGTTGCAGGCGATTCGTCAGTTCAGGCACCCGATATTTCGAAACCGCTGATGCCCGACAACAGTTTTGCCGAAGAAATCGATATGGCAAACAAGTTCGTCAACGCCCGCAATTTTGGCATGGCCGAACAGATGTACAAAAAAATTCTGACCCAGAAAGCTGATCATTTAAAAGCCATTCTGGGCATGGGCAATCTTTACTTCATGCAGAAAAACTATGCTGACGCCATTTCTTATTATGTTTCAGCGCTTAAAATCAACCCTAATCTCGTAAAAGCCCATTACAACCTGGGCTCGATCTATTTTTTCATGCGAAAATACGAAGACGCGGTCAAGCATCTGGTAAAAGCGCTTAACATTTACCCCAAAATTCTTGGCGCCTATATGATTCTGGCCCAGATTTACCAGATCGCCGGCAAAACCGGAGAAAGCATCAAGCTGCTTACCAAGGCCGCTTCGCTTTCACCCCGCAACCCGGTAATTTATCAAAAGCTTGCAGCTCAGCACATACAAATGCGTGATTATCAAAAAGCCATCAAGGTTCTTGAAACAGCAGTCGAACTTTCGCCTGTCGATGTTGAATCAAATCTTCTTCTGGCCTACTGCTTCAAACTCACCGGTGATACGGCAAGGGCTTTCAGCGCAATGGATCTGACCTTGCGGGCTTGCGCCCAGTCACCTCAGCCTGAGCTGGCAACTCGGCAGTTGATAAAAAGCTATCTTTATTTGAATTCCGTTTTGAACGAACAATCACCAGTCAAGGAGTAAAGCAAATGAGTCTTGAAAAATCACCTCATCGCTGGAATTATAAAACTCTTGATCTTCGCCCCCTTAAGGGTCCAGACTTTCTCGACAAGCTTGGCAATCTGCTCGATGAAGCGGGCAGAAACGGCTGGGACCTCAGTTTCATGTGCGAAGATTACATGATCATGAAACAGCTTTATCTCTATAAAGATTAATAAGCGAAAGAAATTGTTTTGCCTGCTTCTGGTTCTGTCATAACCTTACATACACCCGTGGAAGAGCTTAAGGGAATCGGCCCCAAAAAGGCCGAAGCTCTTAGAAAGTCTAACATTGCAAATGTTCTTGATCTTCTAAGAATTACTCCCGCACGCTATCAGGACCGCACGAAGATTCTACCCTTTTCTTTCATTCGCCCAGACGGTTCTGCCCAGGGAATTTTTAAAGGGCGTCTCGAAAGCCTGAAGGCTTTTCATGCCCGAAAGGGTCTGGCAATAATCAATGCCGAGTTCTCTGACCCCACCGGCAAAGTCGCGGCAAAATGGTTCAACAAAACTTACCTAACCCGACAACTCAAGGTCGGCAAAGAATATTGGCTATTTGGGCCGGCGATAAAAAAGGGCGGTATCATTCTAAGCAATCCTGAGATCGAACCGGTAGCAACAGAAGCCGCTGCGGGCCCTGAAGCTGCCCTTACCCCAGTTTACCCAACCCGCACGGCACTGAGCGAGGCAAAGATTTCGCCTTTGGCTCTGCGCAAGCTTATTTCATCGATCCTGGACAAGATAGACTGGGCCTGTTCTTTTCCCGACCTTTCCGGCAATTCCCCTTTCGCAGCCATCGCCAGAGCACTGCAACAGGTTCATCGGCCTTCTGACATGAACGAAGCTAAAAAAGCAGAATTCACTCTAGCTTTTTTTGATCAGGTGCTTTTTCAGATTGGCGTCTTACAGCGCAGAAAAGCCATTACCGGCATTTTAAGCCTCCCTGACCAGAACAAATCTGTTGAAAAGCTTCCAGAATTCAAACTTCCATTCAAGCTTACCAATGCACAAAAAAGTGTAATCGGTGAAATTCTTTACGATTTAACTCCAGACACTGACAAGCCGCCGATGAACCGACTTGTTCAGGGCGACGTCGGCTGCGGCAAAACTCTGGTGGCCTTTCTGACAATGATCGAACTTTGCGAAAACATTCAGCCCGGCTCTCAGTGCGCTTTCATGGCCCCGACTGAAGTTCTGGCGCGACAGCATCTTCTCAGCTTCAACAAATTCTTTCCTGGGCTGGCATCACGCGCGGCAATCCTGACCGGAAGCCAGAAAAGGTCGGAAAGAAAACCGATAGAAGCTGCTATCGCCGCCGGTGAGTGCCATTTTGTCTTCGGCACCCATGCCCTGTTTCAAGAAAATGTCGAGTTTAAAGAACTGGCAATGTGCATAATAGATGAACAGCAAAGATTCGGGGTCAATCATCGTAGACTTCTTTTCAGAAAAGGCTCTAACCCGCACCAGCTATTGCTTTCTGCCACGCCTATTCCAAGAACTCTTTCACTGACGATCTTCGGCGACATGGACACCAGCATAATCGATGAATTGCCTCCAGGTCGAACTCCGGTGCAAACATTGATCGCAACCAGTCTTTCCCAGACCGTCACCGATGTTAAAGAAACGGTTTTTCAGGGCAATAAGGTCTATCTTGTCTGTCCATTGATTGAAATTTCTGAAAAAACCGCCTGGACTTCGGTAGAAGAAGCTGCAGATCTTTTCGAACAGCTGCTGCCGGAAGCAAGAATAGCATGTGTCACCGGTCAACAAGCCTGGGACGAAAAAGAAGCCATTATGACCGCTTTCAAAAACGATGAGATAGATGTTCTTATCGCCACAACCGTTATAGAAGTCGGCGTCGACAACCCCGACGCAACTCTGATGATAATCGAAAATGCCGACAGATTCGGTTTATCTCAACTGCACCAGCTGCGCGGAAGAGTCGGCAGAGGTTCAAAAGCCTCTCGTTGTCTGCTGGTTTCACATCTGGCCGAAAATTCAGAACGTCTTAAAATTCTTTGCGCGACCAACGATGGCTTCGAACTTTCACTTGAAGACCTTAAGATACGCGGCCCCGGAGACCTCGTCGGAACGCGACAAAGCGGGCTTTCTCACCCCTGTTTTTCACATCGCATTCCCCCCAAAATGGTCGAAAACGCAAGAAACAGAGCTTTCGAAATTCTAACGAAAGAAAAAACCGTTGTTAAAGACTGGTTTATGAAGCAAATGATAACCAGCTTCGGCGACACATATAAAACATTTATGGAAGGTGGTTAAAAATGCGGGTTATAACCGGTTCAGCCAAAGGAAGAAGATTGAAAATGCCGGGTGGTGGCAAGACTCGCCCGGCCATGGACAAGGTAAAAGGCTCGACCTTCAACATTATTGCCGCCCTGGTGCCAGATTCAAGATTTCTCGACCTTTTTGCAGGCTCAGGGAACCTGGGAATCGAAGCCCTGAGCAGAGGCGGAAGCTATGCTGCTTTTGTCGATGCTTCCCGGGAATGTACAAAAACTATTCGCGAAAATCTCGAGCTGACGAAGCTGGCCGATAAGGCTGAAGTTTTTACCATGGATTGTCTTAAATTTCTCAAAAACAGAAAATTCGAAAAGCCATTCGACGTGGTTTTCATCGACCCGCCATATTTAAAAGGTCTGCTCGACCCGCTTTTAGACTATCTTCCCGAATGCGAAGCCTTTAACCACGACACTCTGTTCATTATCGAACGCCAGAAAAAAGACGATATCGGCATGCAAAATCGCCAACAATTAATGCAGGTAGACGAGCGAAACTTCGGCGACACCGTATTGACTTTCTTCCGCCTCAGCTGATAAAAAGACGCAAACTACCAGGCAACATTCTCTTAATCCTTTTCATCAAAATCCGGATAGAGTTTTGCTAAACAAACGGGGCAGATACTGTGACTGAAATCTGCCGCCGGGCTTTTGGTCAGAAATTGTTCAATGGGTTTCCATCTACCATCCTGATCTCTAATCGCTTTACAATTAGAACAAATGACCACCAACCCACGCAAAGCCTGTATTTCCAAAAGATAATCAGATAACCGTTTATTTTTGTCGCCCAATTTCTGATTGATGTATATCATTTCAAGATTACTCTCGATCAAACTTTTGAACTTCTGCATCAATTGTTCTAACAATGAAGAGTATTCATTTCTTTTGCGATCGAGAACACAAATTGTTCCAAACGGTTTTCCATCAGGAAGGAAAATAGGAAAACCCAGATAAGACACCATGTTCAGCTTAGTATCAGGATTATCTTTCCAATCTTCGTCTGCGAGGGCATCAGGAACCAGAAGCTTCTCCCGGCTTTTTACAACAGTTTCGCAATAAAGACCAGAATTATCAAAGTGCTCTTTACTTCCGGGGCGATAAGGGTTGCTGTTACCATGACTGGCAATGAACACTTCGATATCAGTCTCTACCAGCCTCATGATAAGCGCTGCCGGCACTCCGCAAATCTGGGCGAGAATATCAGTAATCTGTTGCCAGCTTTTTTGAAATTCTTCAGGAATTCTGATCTCGAACTTTTCTTCTAACATAGTTGCTCCAAAGCGTTTTAAGAATGCTGAGCGTAAATGATGTAAACCGGTATCAGGGTAAAAAACACATAACTGAGTATATAGAGCCAGAAACCAATAGGGTCAGTATCTCTGGGGTACACAGATCCGCGATAGGTAACTTTGCCATCTCTGAAAGAAACTCTAAGCAACCACAGACCTGCCAGAAAGATAAAAATACAAAGAACATCTATGCCCAGCTTTTTTTCGAAAGAATTCATTTCCTGCCTCCTGCAAGACTCACCGATGCTTCCATTGGGCTGATAATCTAAAGAGCATAACAAGGCTAATCCTCATCATCATCTACCTCTGGTTCAGGCCTGGCATACTCGTTAACCGCAAACTTTTCTTTTAATGCTGCAATGACTTTTTCGACGTGCAACCCGGGTTTTCGCGATTTTACCTGATGTCTCATCGAAGTAAAAGTATCTAAAGCAACCCTTTCTCCTCTGTAGGTGATCCATATCCAGGAATCTCCCTGGATGCCAGATTCAACCTCTTCGAATCTTTCACGAACGAACGCAAGCAATTCATCATGAAAATCTTCATACCGACCAGAATATATCAACTCAGCAAAAATCATTTCAGCTTTTCTTTTCTAACATTTAAATCCAACTTTATTCTAATTAAGTTTGTCTATTTAGGCCAGAGCCGATTTCGCCCGATTCAACAGGCCATAGTATATCAAAGCCTTGCCAAGTCCCTCGAAGCGAGTATCTGAAATTAGCTGAACTCGAAAAGCAAACGCCTTTCGACACGACCAGGCGCTCGCTGAGCTAGTCGAAGCGAGCATGCACCACGTTTGATAAGCCTCAAAAAAAAAAGGCTGTCCCGATGGGACAGCCCCTTGATTTTTATAGGTTCAGGGGTTATTTTCCAGATGACATCTTCAAGCTCTGATAGTCATTGTATGCCTGTCGATAAGCTTCAAGAGACTCTTTGATTTCCTGAGGATCAGCACCACCACTGTTGGTAACCAGACTTGTGTATTTCTGGTAGGCTGCGATATATCTGTCATGAGCTGCTTTAAGTGAGTCGCTGCTGGTCGGAATTCCGGTGTCAACAGCAGTATCGGTTGTGCCCTGAGCTGTATTCTGAGCAGGAATTGCAATGCTTGGGGCATCATCAGAAATCGTAACTTCATCACCGCCAAGGGATATGATGTCATCGTCTCCGATTGAGACCGGGCCTGCCTCATCGCCTTCAGGTATAACCTGAGTCATTTCATAGTCACCAGGTGTAACGAAAATTTCGTCGGAACCCGGAAGAACTTCATCACTCGGAGCAGAAGCCGAAGCATTTTTCTTGGCTTTATATCTTTTGTAAAGAATATAACCAACTGCAGCTGCACCAATAATCAGCAATGCTGGAATAAAGAGCGGACTGGCAAAAATTCCGGCGAAGAATCCGCCAATAGCGCCTACTGCTGAAGCAATCGCTCCACCTATGGCTGTTACCGCACCGATAAGACCACCTGCAACCGCGGCGATACCGCCTACTGCTGCAGTTCCGATTCCGGCAATTCCACCGGCAGCACCGATAGCACCACCAATAGCAGGAGCAGCAAGTGCAATACCTGCACCGGCCACAGCACCTACTCCGGCGCCAACCAGTACGCTTTTCTTGTCGAGTGCATGAGCTGGTGCTGGTGTGAAGACTGCGAAGTCAACCAACATCAACAGTGAAAGAACAATGCAGAGCGGAACTCTAATCTTGCTACGCCTGATATTCATATAGGAACCCCCTGTTAAATCGGCAGTTTATGTACCTTTGGATTTACTATTAAGTTTACTGACGGGTTAACAAAGCGTCAAGGCACCCGACAATTTTTTTTTCAAACTGGCGAATTTATTTTTTCTTTCAATAGGTACGCCAGAATCGTATTTCGCGTCTTAACCCGGTTATTCTTAACCGCCATGGCAATGGCTTTGCGCGAACCCAGAAACACCACTGTCCTGCGCGCCCGCGTTAAACCGGTATAAAACAGATTTCTCTGCAACATCATATAATGCTGAGTCGAGGCCACAAGCACCACGGCCGGGTATTCGCTTCCCTGAGATTTATGAACCGTCACAGCATAGGCCAACGCCGTATCGATAAGGTCTGAAGCCTGAAAAACCACCCTGCCCTGCGGAAACTCAACCACAGCTTCCTGTTCTTCCGGGTCTATTTCAACAATTTTACCGACATCACCATTGAAAACTTCCAGATCATAATTGTTTTTCAGCTGAATTATCTTATCGCCACAACGAAAAATTCGATTAAGATGCTCAATCTCGTTCTTTTCTTCGGAAGGTGGATTCAAGACAGCCTGCAGCACCTGATTAAGGTTGGTTGCCCCAAGTTTGCCCCGGTTCATCGGCGTTAAAACCTGAATGTCATTTATGGAATCATAACCGAAACTAGACGGCAAACTCTTTTGAACAATATTCTGCAACAGGGCCAATGCCCGATCGGGGTCTTCTGCATGTACAAAATAACTGTCAGAACGATTTTTGCCGTCAGGAACCGTTAATTGCGGCATGTGCCCCTGATTGATAAGGTGTGCGTTTCTGACAATGGTAGAAGTCTCTGCCTGGCGAAAAACAGATTCGAGTTTAACCACCGGTACAACACCTGATTCGATAAGCTGATTCAGAACCAGACCTGGCCCGACCGATGGCAACTGATCAGCATCGCCGACAAGCACCAGGGACGAACCCGGCCTTACGGCCTGTATAAGCTGATAAAACAGCATCATATCGATCATCGAAGCCTCATCTATCACGAGGGTATCACATTCAAGAGGCTGTTCCCGATTTCTTTTAAAACCGTGTTCCTGCGGAGAGTATTCGAGCAGACGATGAATGGTTGAAGCACTGAACCCTGAAACCTCTGCCAGCCTTTTCGCGGCGCGGCCCGTCGGGCTTGCAAGCAAAACCTTGCGCTTCAGCGCCTGATGCGCAGATACAACCGCTTTTAAAGTTGTTGTTTTGCCGGTTCCAGGTCCGCCCGTGATTATCAACAGGCCTTTGGTCAATGAAGACTCTACCGCGAGCTGTTGAGTGTCACTAAGACTCAGGCCATGGCCGGCAAAAGCCTTCGACAAAGAATCGAGCATTTTCTGCCGAGGCACTTCGCGCCCAAATGCAAGCAATTCACAAATTGTATCAACGCTGCCTTCTTCAGCCCGATAATCAGGTGGCAGATAGCAAAGCATCTTTTCATCCAGCTCTCTTATGACAATGGCCTTTTCCTGTCTGAGTCTTTGTATGGCAGCTCTTATCTCTGTTTCATCATCGATCTGCAAAACTTCAGAGGCGTGGCGCAACAGCTCTGTTGCGGTTAAAAATAGATGCCCTTCACGAGTTACATTTGCGAGAATGTACAATATGCCTGCCCTGATTCGCCGCGGATCATTGCCGGTGATGCCGAACTCGGCCGCTATTGCGTCAGCCTTTTTAAACCCCATTCCCGGCACTTCATGGGCGAGAATATACGGATTTTCAGAAACTTTTCTAACCGCGTCCCGATCATATTTACGGTAAATTCTTGTCGCATAGGCCGGCGAAATGCCATGCCCCTGAAGAAAAATCATGACATCCTGTATCGCTCTTTGCAAAAACCAGCCGCTGGCAATTATTTCCGCTTTGCCGGGTCCGATTCCCTGACATTCAGTCAGGCGTTCAGGCTCGTTCTCAATTATTTCAAGAGTATCGATTCCAAATGTTTCAACGAGCTTTTTGGCAGTTGCCGGGCCAATACCCTTAATCATGCCTGAACCAAGATACTTTTCGATTCCTTTCAGCGTCGCCGGTTTCAATATGGTGTATTTAAAAGCATGAAACTGCATGCCAAAGGTAGGATGACAGGTCCAGGTGCCGTAAACCCTGATTTCTTCGCCGGGCTGAATGATGCCGAAGTTACCCACGACCGTAACCCCTTCAGGAAACTTTGTCGAAGAGGTTTTAAGCACATAATAACCGCTCTGTTCGCTGTGAAAGGTTATTCTGTCTACTGTAACCGTTATGCATTCATTTTCCACAATATACTTATAACACTAAACCAGCCAAATTTTGCAAAGTTTTAGCACTAATAGCCTTATTTTCACCAAACTCCTCAAAGTCTGTTTCTTTCTTCTGTATTTACTCAAGCTCGTTGCCCGGAGGTATTTCTCGCCGCTTAGCCATTAGCCATTAGCCAGATGAAAAACCGGGCTGGCACGAATTTCAA
>JASURT010000201.1 GCA_030446435.1 Candidatus Ozemibacter sp. | reverse complement strand
AGTCAGACTAACCTTTTTCAGCCCGGCAAGGCCAAAAGGCAATTCTCTCATCTTTCAAAAAATCGCATAAAACTATAATTCTCTGTTTATCAATAAAACCTTAGTATCAAAGGCTGATCATAATTTTTTCTGGTTATCTCAATTTCAGTAGCTTCGATAACGGGCTGCCTTCTGGTGCTGAAAGCGCCGCTTATCTGATCTCTTATCTTGTCTACCCGCAATACTTTTCCCTTCACTTCTACTACTTCAGAACCAAGAGCGATTCTTGGATCGTTTGGCAGATCTTTAGGAAACTCAATTTCAAAGGCATTTTCCATGCCATTATCAAGATTTATTTCTGGTCGACTGTTTACAAAGAGATATTTCTTTCCTTTGCGTTCACCGACAAATTCTACTCTTCCAGACCAGATGACGGGTTGTCCGATATAGGGTTTGAAGTTTTGCGCAACGTCGTAGACTTCTATTTCTTTATTTAGATAAGAAGACTTACTGATGCTCTCATATTCTGAATTGATTTTTGCCTGAGCACGTTTTTTGTTGATCCAGTAGCGGCTTGCATTAAGCATTTCATCGACCTGACGATTTTGTTCGTCAGAAAGATTGCCATAATTTCTTGCCAGAGAAAGCATAGATTCGGCCCTGTCGTATTCTCCACGCTGGTAATAATATGAACCACGACTGAAGTAGTTGTAGCTCAGCCTGGTAACGAGATAAGACAGCTTGTTTTGCGCTTCTTCCAATTTAGGGCTGAGCTCCAGGCATTTTCTGAACTGAAAAATTGCGTCTTCAATCTTATCCTGGGCTTCAAGGGCTTCGCCAAGAGCGAAAACCGCTTTTACCATTTCCGGCTGAAGCCTTAGCGCCTGACGAAAAAATCCTTCTGCCTTTTCAGGAAACTTTGTTTTCATGTGAATGAGCCCGATGGCATAAGGAATTTCAGGATCAACCGGCAGCAGGTCCATGGCTTTGCTATACCGCTCGAGTGAGTTGGTAAAGCTGTTCTGGCGGAAATACAGAAAGCCAAGCATTTTGTTCAAAGCCACATCATCAGGCTTTTGTCTCAAAGCCTGTTCAAAATAACGAATTGCTTCTGCGGTGCGACCTTGATTCAATAACTGTTTTGCTTTTTTTTCTGCTTCTGCTGCAGGAATCGGTTCAAATCGTGTTTTATCAAGGGTTTCCTGCCCCTGAATTTTCAACTGAGTTCTTACATCTTCTTCAAGGCTCGATTTTAGAGCTTCAAACTCTCTTTTGGCGGCAAGATAGGACGGATTCAATTTAAGAGCGATTTGAAATTCAATCAAGGCTTCTTTTATGAATCCCTGGGCTTTATAAACCCGTCCGAGATTGAAATGCGCTTCTGCATATTTCGGGTCGATATCAAGAGCGGTCTTAAACTCCCGGTAAGCCTCAAGAAAGCGTTTCTTGTAAAAATGGTTAAGACCTACGTCTACATGAAATTTTGCTGAAGCTGCGCTGATCATCAGCGGAAATAAAAATGCGAATATGGCTAAGAGAGAAATATTGGTCAGGTACTTTCTGCTCACTGTATACCTCTTATTTTTTAGCTGGGTAAGGATTAATGTTCTTTAAAGTTTATCAGAAGCGGCCAAAAAATTGAAATCATAATTTAACCCGAGAATAGCCTTGTTTTACTCGGCAAAATGTTTAGGCAGGTAATTAGACCGCTAAAAAAAATGGTTCAATTCACTACCAGAAAAGGTTAGTATCTTTCACAAGCTGAATTTTAAACAAACAAGTCATTGGAGGAAAAAATGGAAGGCGTAAATTGGCAATTAATGGCAAACAAAGCCTATGAGCTGGGAACCGAATGGTTAATCAAACTACTGGGAGCTTTGGTAATTCTTTTTATCGGTTCTCTGGTAATAAAATTTGTCGTGAATCTCATGAAAAAGCTTCTCGACAAATCGGGTGTAGATTTAACCGTTGTCGGTTTTCTTGAAACTGTAGTCAAGATTTCTTTAAAAGTAATTCTATGGCTGATGGTTCTTGGCAATCTTGGAGTAAAAACCACATCGTTCATCGCAATCGTTGGTTCTGCCGGTCTTGCTATAGGCCTGGCTCTTCAGGGTTCTTTATCGAACATTGGCGCAGGTGTGCTACTTATAATTCTCAGACCTTTCAAAGTAGGCGACTATGTTACTGGTGGCGGTCAATCAGGCACGATCAAAGAAATCGGAATCTTCAATACCATCATGATTACACCAGACAACAAAATGATCATCGTGCCCAACTCGAAAATATCATCAGACAGCATAACCAATTTCTCTGCGATGGAAACCCGCCGGGTCGACTTCGTTTTCGGCATAGGTTATGACGATGATCTTAAACTGGCCAAAGAGACCCTGAACGAAATCATCAAGGCTGACAGTCGCGTACTTAGCGACCCGGCCCATCTGGTGGTCGTGTCTGAACTTGGCGATTCGAGTGTAAACTTTACGGTTCGCGCCTGGGTTAAGCCTGCTGATTACTGGAGTTTCTATTTTGACACCATTGAAAAGGTGAAACTCACTTTTGATGAAAAGGGCATTTCAATTCCATTTCCACAAAGAGACGTACATCTGTACCAGGAAAATCCAGCAGCCTGATTTTCACTTTTTACGTATTTTCACCAAAAACGGCTCTTCATTTTTCATTTTTTATGATTTTGAAGAGTCGTTTTTCAATCATTTACACATTTTTAGTCGATAGAACATTGACGACATGATTTTTTACAAGTATGATCAGAAATCGATTTTTCGCCATCAATAAAAACAGGAGAAACCAATGTCAGAAGTAACCCAGATTTTCGGAGAGCTGACCTTTAACAAAGCCGTTATGCAGGAAAAACTCAGTCATGAAACCTACAAAAAGCTGATAAATTCTATTCACAGCGGCAATGCTCTTGACGAATCAATCGCCGAAGAAGTCGCCCACGCCATGAAAGAATGGGCGATCAACAAGGGTGCCACACATTTCACACACTGGTTTCAACCGCAAAGAGGCGGAACAGCGGAAAAACACGACGCCTTCATTTCCTATTCAGAAGAAGGCGACATAATTGAACGATTCTCAGCCAAGCAGCTGATTCAAAGCGAACCCGATGCGTCTTCTTTCCCTTCCGGAGGAATCAGATCAACGTTTGAAGCAAGGGGATACACGGCCTGGGACCCGACATCTCCGGCGTTTCTTATTCAAAGCGGCAGAAATCGCACCCTGGTAGTTCCATCTGTTTTTCTGTCATGGACAGGCGATGTGCTCGATCTGAAAACTCCCTTTCTCAGATCGATGCGCGCACTAAATGATGCTGCAATAAAACTGCAGCGAATGCTTGGCAACCGACAGGCGAAAAAAATCATAGTCAACTGTGGGCCTGAACAGGAATATTTCGTTGTTTCGCGTAAACTTTACGAAACGAGACTCGATTTAAGAACTTGCGGCAGAACACTGTTTGGCGCACCACCGGCCAAAGGCCAACAGATGGATGACCATTATTTCGGTGCAATCACCCAGAAAATGATTCGCTTTATGGCCGATCTTGATCATGAACTATACCGCAGAGGCATTCCAGCAAAAACCAGACACAATGAAGTATCTCCAAACCAGTTTGAGATCGCCCCTCTTTATGAAGAGGCCAACCTTGCCATCGACCACAATCTTCAAATCATGGATATAATGAGGCAGGTTGCCCTGAATCATGATCTGGTGGTGATAATGCACGAGAAGCCTTTTGCCGGCGTAAATGGTTCAGGCAAGCATCTAAACTGGTCTATTGGCGACAATACCGGGGCAAATTACCTTGAGCCCTCGGCATCACCATTGAAAAACATCAATTTCCTTCTAACCATGGGGGCAATTTTTCTTGGTGTCGATAAATTCGGCGGGCTTTTGCGGGCAAGCGTAGCTGACGCAGGAAATGACCACAGACTGGGGGCAAACGAGGCGCCACCGGCGATCATGTCGATCTATCTGGGTGAATATCTTACCAACCTCATCGATGAAGTTGAAAGCATAGGCAAAGTGACCGAACAGACTATGGCAAGCATAAACATGGGGGTTCGCAATCTGCCGAGAATTGCAAAAGACTCTTCGGACCGCAACCGAACTTCACCCATTGCTTTTACCGGCAACAAATTCGAGTTTAGAGCCGTCGGCTCTTCACACAATCCATCTGAAGCAGCAACTATTCTTAATCAACTTTGCACCTATGGATATTACATCATCGAGCAAAGATTAGCCTCGGCAAAAGGCAAAGACATTCGAGAAAGCGCCTTGATGGTATTGAAACAGGTGTTCAAGGAAACGAGAAGAGTTCGCTTTGAAGGCAATGGTTATTCATCTGAGTGGCATAAAACCGCGAAGAAACTCGGATTGCCAAATGCGCGAAATACACCAGCTGCAATGTCAGTTCTTAAAGAAAAAGACGTAATTGAGCTTATGCAAAAAACTCACGTTCTCAGCGAACGCGAAGTTCACGCCAAATTCGAGATTAAGCTCGAAACCTACATTAAAACCAAAGAAATCGAATTTAAAACCGCAATAAACATGGCCAGAACTCAGATTTTGCCTGCTCTTACCCGCCAGATAACCCTAAGCGCGCAAGCTGCAGCAGCACTTAAGGCCGCCGGAGCAAAGAGCAATTTACTTTTGAAAGATGCTGAAAAGTTTGCTGATCTTTACCAGCAAATTAAAGAAGGCGCAGACAAACTGGAAAAAACTCTGAAAAAAGGCCAGTCATGCCAGGACCTTCATGCCCAGGCAATCTTTCTTGGGGATTCCGGAGAAAAAGCCCTTGAAACTTTAAGAGCTTTTGTGGATGAAGCAGAAGAATTAACAGCCAATGATCTGTGGCCCATGGCAAAATATCATGAACTACTGACTGCCTTATAAGAGGTCAGAAATAATCAGACTATTGCAATTTAGTGACTAAGTTTATAGAATGATTCTGCATGCAAAATCTAGAATATACAGCCACTACCGCAAAGCTGCCAAAGCGACTGCTGGCATCAATACTGGTGCTTATGTTGCTGTTTTTGAACAGTCTTTCTATTGCAAGCGGGCACTTAAAGATCTGCTGCCACGAAGATGGCTCATTAGAGTTGATTTTCGATTCAGATGTGCTGGGCTTTCGTGGCAACGGACATCAAACCATTGCCCAAAATCCGGAAGGACACAATCATTGCCACAATAGCCCGCTGTGCTGCAAACAAAGCAATTCGCATCATCATATTCTCGATTATTTTGGGCATAAAAAATTCAACCGACAGTCTCTTTTGATATCGGGCACTTTATCAAGAATAGCTTCTTTGCCTTTTGTAAAAACCGATTTCAGGCAGAGCAAGAAATCCAATAACCATTCTCTCCTTTACCAGAGAGTTCTTTTACACAGCACCGTCTGCCTGATAATCTGATTTTTTAGTAGCAAAGACCAGTTTAGATCGAATTATTCAATCATATCAGGAGACACAGATGAACAGATCATTTTTTGCAATATTATTCGTGTTTGTTTTTCTTTTTTCAGGCTTGCAAACCGGTTTAGCTCATGAAGATGAAAATCTCAATTACCCGGTTATCACGCTGAAAGAAGCTCTGGAAAAAGCACAGAACAACAACCCAAAATTAAACGCAGCCAGACAAAGAATTGCCATAGCAGAAGGTGAACTCAAACAGGCAGGATTGTACCCTAACCCTGAATTAGGCTTTGAAGTTGAAAAAATTGGTGGAAACGGTCAGTATGCCGGCACCGGCGTCATGGAAACCACCTTTGAAGTCAGCCAGGAGATAGTGACTGCCAACAAGCTCAGAAAATCTTCCAGAGTTGCAAAACTCGACAAACAGATAGCGCAGCATGAAGCAGAATTGCAATCTTTGGCGCTAAAGCTTGAAGTAACCAAAAAGTACATCGAGATTCTTTCAATTTTCGAAATACTTGAGATTGAAAATGAATACCTGAATCTTAGCGAAAGAAACGCTGAAGCAGTCAGAAAAAAAGTTCAGGCCGGTGAAATACCGCTTATCGATGAAACCCGCGCAATGGTTGAACTGGCTTCAGTTCAAACCAGCCATAAAAAGTTAATCAGAGAACTTGAAACCGCTCGATACGAGTTAGCCTCACTCTGGGGAGAGACCACCACTGAATTCAACCTGGAAACACCTGAAATCAGCAATATAAATCTGGATTCAGAATTCTATTCAGACTGCAAAAACCGCATTAGCGAGCACCCTGAGCTTAAAATTGCAAACAACAAAGTTGCAAAGGCAAAAGCACAAAGCATTCTTGCAAAAGCGCAAGCCACAGGAAATTTCGAATTTGCCATGGGA
>JASURT010000200.1 GCA_030446435.1 Candidatus Ozemibacter sp. | reverse complement strand
TTCTGTTTCGAAAACTGCGGTGATGCACCTAACGTAAAAATCGGTGAACAGCTCGTAAGTCAGGGTTCTTTCGAAAAAGTCGTGAAAGTTCTGAATTCTGAATTGAAAAAACGATCGTTCGTTTAACAAGTTCTCTCAGAGGCAACTTAAATGCTTCCGGAAGGAGCTGCCGCATGTTTGACCACGCCAGCCAGAAATTGAGCTTGCGGCAGCCTTCTTCCTCTTTTAAGATTCAGATTAGAATCGAACTCGTCACCTGTTAGAAAGCAGAATGAAAGATATGACAAAAACAACAAATCCGGTCGTC
This sequence comes from Candidatus Ozemibacter sp., assembly GCA_030446435.1. GTDB lineage: Bacteria > Muiribacteriota > Ozemobacteria > Ozemobacterales > Ozemobacteraceae > DYKG01. The sequence continues at coordinate 6,074 of JASURT010000200.1, read as the reverse complement.
TTTACCGATAAAGCAGAATGTCGCGACTGTTATCGTTGCCTGCGGGTTTGCCCGGTAAAAGCCATAAGAATGGAAAATGGCCAGGCAAGCGTTGATTCTGAACGCTGCATTGCATGTGGAACATGTATTAGAGAATGCCCGCAGGGGGCAAAGTCGTTTCGCAACGATCTCGAACGTGCTATCAGACTGGTTGAGCAAAATGCTGTTGTGGCCGTCAGTATCGCTCCGTCTTTCGCCGCGCTTTTTTCAGGCTGGCAACGACGGCGCCTGCCTTCGGCATTACGTTATCTCGGTTTTTCGTATGTGGCAGAGACTTCAGTGGCCGCGCACCCGGTGGCAGTCGAAAGTCTGCGGCTGCATGCCCCGAATCGCAGCTCGATTTGCACTGCCTGTCCGGCAGTTGTCAGCTATGTCGAAAAGTATGTGCCTGAGCTTGTGGGCAATCTCTTGCCGGTTGCATCGCCGATGGTTACACATGCACGAATGATTAAAGAAAAGCTTGGGTCTGATGCCAAAGTGGTTTTTGTTGGCCCATGTGTGGCCAAAAAAGCCGAAGCCGAAAACTGCGAAAACGAAGGTGCCCCAGATTGCGTTTTAACTTTCATGGAACTGTCTGAATGGTTTGAACGCGCTGATATACACCTTGACCGCCTTGAAGACAGCTCGTTCGATGAAGAACCAACTGGTCAGTCACGTCTCTTTCCGCTTCCATCGGGTTTGACTAAAACTGCCGAAGCCGGCTCTGACAACCTCTCTTCAGAGGTGATCGCCGTAAGCGGCATCGATGATCTGAACGCTTTGTTGAGAGATTTAGATGAAAACGCTGCGAAATCTCTTGTTGAACCGTTGTTCTGTTCGCAAGGCTGCATTAACGGCCCGGGTATGCCCGGCAAGCAAAAGCTTTTTCAAAATCGTAATTCAATTCTTTCCTATTCAGAAGAAAGCCCCGGTAAAAAGCAGAGTCAGAAAATTTCACAAAACTTTCTCAGAGCTAATTACAAGCCCGCGCCCATAGCTGGTTCGAAACAGTTTTCCGAGTCAGAGATTCAAATGATTCTCGAAGCCACCGGAAAAACGGTACAGTCCGATCAGCTGAATTGCGGTGCCTGTGGCTATCAAAGCTGTCGAGATAAGGCCATTGCCGTGCTCGAAGGGTTGGCTGAAATAGAAATGTGCATTCCTTATATGCGCAGACTTGCTGAACAGCGCACTGATCGCATAATAGAAACCAGTCCGAACGGAATCGTAATGCTGAACGAAAAGCTTTGTATCATCAGCATGAATCCGGCTTTCAGAAAGATGTTTTTCTGTTCTGAAGCGGTTCTGGGAAAACATGTTTCTTATCTTGTCGACCCGCAGCCATTCGAAAAAATTCTGACCGGCAGTCAAAGCCTTATTGAAGAAACGGTTAATCATGCAAAATACAGTCTTGTTGCTCATCAGATTATCTATCAGCTTCAGGCCGAAAAACAGATTGTCGGCATATTCGTCAACATAACCGGCAGCCGAAAAAGCCAGGAGCAGCTTGATAAACTGCGTGCAAGTATGATTCAACAGGCCCGCGAAATGCTCGAGCATCAGATAAAAATGGCTCAGGAACTCGCCATGCATCTTGGGCAAAGCACGGCTCAGGGCGAAATTCTTATCGAAAATCTGCTTAAACTGGCATCTGCCGAAAGCGAAAAGGAAGACCCGAAAAAGAGAGATTCGCAATGGGATATATTCACGTCGAAATAGACGGTTTTCAATCTTCAAAAAAGAAAGATTCTGTGTGCGGCGACTGTTATTCGTCTTTTCGCACGCCTGAAGCGACTTATCTGCTTCTTGCCGATGGAATCGGGTCGGGTATCAAAGCCAATGTCTATGCAAACATGGCGATTTCTCGTCTGAAAAGCCTTCTGGCGCAGGATTTTTCTTTGCGAAACGCCTTTGCGCAACTGGTGAAAACAATGCACCAGGCCCGCGGCACAGAACTTCCCTATTCGGTATTTACGGTGGCGCAGATTTTGAAAAATGGCGAAACCACGATTCTTGCATACGAAATGCCTGAAGGAATCTTTGTCGGGCGGCATTCGGCCACTTGTTTCAAACGACGAGACTTTACTCTGGGCCATGAAGTGATAAGCGAAACCAATCTTTTTCTCGAGCCTGGCGAGGGCATTATTTTGTATTCAGACGGAATTTCTCTGGCTGGAATCGGCGTCAGCACCCGGGTTGGCTGGGAAAGCAAAGATGTTGCCCGGTTCGTGAACGATTGCATCTACGATGGTAGTCGCAGAAGAGTTCTGGCAAAAGCGGTGCATGATCGCGCCAGGCAGCTCTGGAAAGATGTTGGCGGTGACGATTGCACTGCGGTCAGCGCATTCTGTCGGCAGGGCCGGGTTGCGAATCTGTTTACCGGGCCGTCGATAGACAAGGGAAATGATGCCGAGAACGTAAGAGATTTTATGTCGTATGAAGGTTTCAGAATTGTTTGCGGCGCAACTACCGCCGGCATCGTTGCCAGGCATATCGGAAAGCCCCTGAAGATCAATCAAGCCGACAACAGCCTCATCGCTCCGCCCGGCTACAGCATTGACGGCATCGATCTGGTAACCGAAGGGGCTGTGACCCTTAATCAGGCATACAATGTTCTAGATGCAGATCTGCTCGAGCTTGAGCCTGATTCTTCCGTAACAAGGCTTTGTGAGATGTTGACCGACTCAGACAGAGTGAATTTTTTTATTGGCAAAGCATCTAATCAGGCCCATGAAGACATATCGTTCAGACAACGTGGCATCGTGCCGCGTCAAAAGATTGTCAGGCTTCTGGCCGAAAGGCTGCGGCAGCTTGGCAAACTGGTGCATATCATAGAACTTTGATCAAATCTCTTCGCTGATTCGCCAGGTTTTGAATTTGCCGGCTTTGCCCTTTATTGCAACCGGCTCAAGCTCGATCAGGTTCCAGTATTCTTTGATTTTGTTGCCAACTTTGTCAGAAACTATGATGCATGATTCAGATTCTTTTTCTGCCATAGATTTCAGTCTAGCCGCCATGTTGACCGTGTCTCCGATAACAGTGAAATCCAGTTTCCCGTTTTTCGAACCGATTTTGCCCGATACAACTGTGCCGCTGCTGATTCCTGAAGCGCATTTTATGCTGTTGTTTCTCTGATCTGGTTGCATTGCAGCCTGTATCTGGGTTGCTGTTTCGCAAGCCCTGAGCCAGTGTGGCTTTTCGGTGTGCTGCCCCCTGAAGACCATCATGATTGTATTGCCGATTATTTTGTCGATTACACCATGGTTTTGCGAACAAATGCTGTTGCAGATTCCAAGGAAAATGTCGAGTTGCCGAACTGCTTCGTTTGGGTCGGTATTTTCAGACTGTTTTTTGGCGAAAGTCGAAAAAAGAATCGAGGCTTCGATTTTTTCTCCGCCCGGTGTCATTTCAGCTTCCGTGCTGCGGTTGATTTCTTCTATGACATCTGGGGAAACGAATTGCTCGAGTTTTTCTTTTTCTATTAGGCCTTTGGTCATGGCGTTAAATTCGTTTGCCAGCTTTGTGAATTCATCGTCTGTTTCTATTTTCAAGCGAAAACTTAAATTTCCGCCGGCAATCTCAGATAGGCCCCGGGTAAGAGTTGTAACCGGTGAGACAAAAAATATTCCGGCGAGGAGAAGTGCTGTTGCCAGTATCAAAATCGGATAGACCCAGAAATAAATCGATGCGAAAAAGTCGGTGCGGTTAGAAGTTTTGGAGGCCTTTATATAGGTTGCATACGGGAGTTGGGGTGAAAAACTAATCATTGTGTATTCTAATTTTCCGTTTTGCTCGGATTGTCTGAAGATGGTTTTCTTAATTCTGCTTTGATCGCTGATTTGTTTTAACGCCAGTTGCCGATTCAAATTTTGCGAAATACAGCCTTTGGCAAACTGATAGCCCTTGTCGGTGCTCTGGGCTATCGCGGTATCTATCTTGAATTCTGCCAATTCATCTGCGAATTTGAAGTTGCCGAAAGATCGGGCGAAAATCTGATCGAACATCTTGTTCAGCGAATATTCTATTGCCAGATAAGCTATCGGAACCTGATTTTCATTTTCGGGGTCCTGAATCAGTATGCCGCTGAGTCTTGTAGATTGAGCGATTCGAGATAGCGATACCAGTCTTCCGTTCATGGTCAGTATCTGGTGAACGCTTTCTGCATTATCTGTGCCTTCGGTGAGCAGAGTAGAGAATTTTTCAGGATTTGAGGTAATGATTGGGGACTGAAGTAGAAATTCGACAAGGGAGCTGAAAAAGAACTTTTTCAGTTCCCATAGCCGCATGAATTCAGAATCTTTTCGCGCCTCGTCAGTCACATAATCGAACTTTTTCTGATCCAGCTTCTGAAAAATGACTCCCATCGCGCAGTTTTTCAGGCACCAGTCAGCGAACAAGCTCTGCAAATAGTCATTATCAAAATTTTGCTTTTTTTCGATGATCGTGCCGAGGCTGGCTGTATTTTGCCTGAATCGGCTTATTCCTGAATCGATGATACTTTGAATATAGCGGTGTTTTGCTTCGAGCAGCTTTTTCAGATTCTCGCGAAATGCAAGTTCTTCCTGACTGCTGTAAACGATGTTCAGCGCATACAGGCTCAATAAAGGCACAAGACATGCCAAAGCCGTTGCAATAAAGATTTTTGCCGAGATAGATGCTTTAAAATTCAGACCATACAGCCAGACTCTGAAAAAAACCGCAGTTCCCATAAGTAAAAGAAGTTTCAAAAAAAAGTCGATTTCTTTAAAATAGCCTGCATAATGATGTTGCAGGTCTTTAAGTTCAATACTTGTTTCAATTGCGGCGGTCTTTTGCTCGAAATCTTCGAATGAATCAGGAAAAAATGTGCCTTTTTAAACCCTTCTGACTATGGCATTCTGAGGAATTATTGTGATTAGCGAGTAGCGATCTTTAAAAAGATGAAAAGAACTGAGATTTTTATCAGAAAAGTCATCGAATTTATTTAAAACGGTTTTTTGAAAGCCTGTTCTTCTTTTGACATGCCGAAATACGCTGCGCTTGACCGCAAACTTCGATATCGTTTCTTCTTTGATGTCTTTAAGTCTTATTGCGACTAGATACCCGCCAAGATTGTATCTTTTGGAATTTTCTATCAGGTGAGCCGGGGAAAAATAGAAGAACATGTTGCCTGCGGTTTTGCCTGATGCTGCAGCTGTTTCAAGCAGTTGCCGGCTCTTTATTTTCGGCGGATAAATCGTTTTAAAGGTCATTTGTAAAAATCGGGAAGTGTAATTATGTCTGTTAACAGCGTCATCGAGGTCTGTGCTGCCAGGAAAAGCAGATTTGAAACGGTTGGGGTTGATTTTTTCGCAGCTGTTCTGATCGTTTAGAATTGAGAACATCCTTTTCATCATGATGCGCGGCGGAGGCTTGATACTTTCGCTTCCACGTTTTCCTGAATAGAAATCAACCTTCATGGGTATCGTTACCATAATAGAAAACGCAGCTGACTGGTGTTTTAAGACGGTTTTCAAGCTTTTCAAAAATGCTTTTGGCGTTCTGGTTCTCAAAATTCCTAACAGCATCAGGGTTTATAGAAAAATCGAAAGTTTTGAAGCCGTTTTCCTGGTCGAATTCGGCAAGCTTGTTTCTTAGCAGAGTTTTTTCGTCCAGATCTCCGCAAAAATTCTGCATTTCTGTGTAAAGAACAGGCTGAATTCTCAGCAGATTCTGTTGAAAATGATTGGCGAAAAAGCTGGTAATGGCAAGTTTGAAACAGAAAAATGGAAGCAGGACCAACATCAGCCATATTGCAAGCAAAACAGAAGTTTTAACTCTGATTCCGGCCCGTAGTTTCTTCACTTCAGCTGCTTCCTTTCTATGATTTCAAAATATTCTACGGTCTTCATGGTCTGTGAATCGGTCAGGGCGAAGTCGTTTTTGACCCGGCCAAAAGTAGCTTTATCGATGATTATGCGGGTGTGAGCACCTGATTTAGTAAGGGTCTCAAGAGTTTCGGCAAGCTCTACCAGCTCGCCGACAATGGTAAAATCCTTTCTTGAACAGCTTGAGCCGATACTGGCAGCGATGGCCTG
>JASURT010000030.1 GCA_030446435.1 Candidatus Ozemibacter sp. | reverse complement strand
CTGACCACTGAACTGGCCTGAATCTACAAGAACACCATAGTCGGTATAGGCTGATTCGAGAGTGCCCTGTGGTTTGCCATCAGGAGTTATGACTTCTTTTACAGGAATGTCATATTTTTTTGCAAAGGCGAAATCGCGCTCGTCATGAGCCGGCACAGCCATAACAGCACCGGTGCCGTAGCCATAAAGAACATAATCACCGATAAAAATCGGAACCTTTTCACCATTGAAGGGGTTGATTGCAAAGCTGCCGAGGTTTACGCCTGTCTTTTCTTTTTCAGTAGAAAGACGGTCTATTTCTGATTTTTTTCGCGACTCAGCGATGTATTCTTCGACGATTTGCTTTTTATCAGGATGGGTAAGCTTTTCGACCAAAGGATGCTCTGGAGCGAGAGTCATGAAAGTTACACCAAAAATAGTGTCTACTCTTGTGGTAAAAATCGGAATATCATACTGCTCTTCGCTGACGGGATCGATGCCCTTGAAGTTTGCTTCAGCACCAATGCTTTTACCAATCCAGTTTTCCTGCATCTTTTTAATTCTGTCCGGCCAATCGACGGTTTTAAGATCATCGATCAGGCGGTCTGCATAGTCAGTAATGCGAAAGAACCATTGATTAAGATCTTTCTTTTCGACCGGCGACTCACAACGCCAGCAAAGACCCTGTTCAACCTGCTCGTTGGCAAGAATGGTGCGGCAATCCGGGCACCACCACTGTGCGCCGGTAGCTTTATAGGCAAGACCACGCTTGTGAAGCAAAAGAAAGAACCATTGAGTCCATTTATAATAATCCGGGTCAGTTGAGTTGATTTCCCGGTCCCAGTCGTAAGAGCACTCGGCGAGAGAAAGCTGACGACGATAATTGGCCGCATTTTTTGCTGTGGTTTCCGCGGGGTGAACCCCCATTTTGATTGCAAAATTTTCTGCCGGAAGTCCGAAGGCGTCCCAGCCCATGGGATGCAGAACATTAAATCCCTGCATTCTTTTCATTCGTGAAATTACATCTGTTGGAACATAATTGCGCAGATGTCCCACTGACAAACCGTTTCCTGATGGGTAAGGGAAAAAATCGAGACAATAGAATTTCTCTTTCGATCTATCGTCTGAGGTCTTGTACAAACCCATTTCCTGCCATTTAGGCTTCCATTTCTGCTGGACTTTCTGAAAATCGTAACGTTCTGCCATGATTAATGCTCCATAACTTGAATTATTCGCGGTTAATAATAGATTTGCCTGCCGTCAAAGTCAACCCTTAGCGCAAATCTGAAAAACGGCACCACTCAACACCGCAGAATGCCTGATCCTGTGGATCATCTCTAAATTTGACGCATGGGGCTGCCAATCATTATACTGAACAAATAGACAGGTTGTACCGCAACTTTTCAGACCGATGATTCAGCACTTCGGAGGACGATTATGAAATTCGAGCTTAAGGCCCTGAGGCTTTTTATTGTTTTATCTTATCTTGTTATTGTAAGTATTGCCGTGTCAGCCCAATCGCCATTTTCTGTAGAAACCACAAAAATAGATGCTACGGTTTCGCAAACAGAAAATGAAGGCGCAGATACAGCGTCTGATGAGCTTGACAAAATAGGCTGGGTTCGCAACGACATGGGCGACAAAAATGGCCAGTTTGTCGTTATTACCCGATCTACTGTAAATGTCAGATCTGGCCCGGGCACTGGTTTTTCCATACTTCAAACCTCAGGGCGCGGCGAAAAATATCCTCTGATTCGCGAGGAATCGGGCTGGTATGCGATGAAAATCGGAACCATAGATTTTGAATCCATGGCCCAGGCCTGGCTGCGTAACGATATGGCAGTCAGAGTAAAAAAAGTGATCAGTGTAATCAAAGACAAAGTAAATCTGCGAAGTGGCCCTTCTACCAGCCATTCTATCGTTGGTGAGACCATGGTTGGACGGACTTACCCGCTGATAGATACAAAAAACAACTGGTATCGAATTGCATTGGTTAGTGCAGAACCTTTTATACCTTTATCAGATCCGCAAGAACTGCAGGCGGCACAAAACGATTTTACCTCGGCCTATGGTGATTACACCCGGCTGGTACAAGAAAAAGGACGTTCACATTCAGAAACCCAGGCAGCCTTGAACCGATTTCGGGCGAGCTATGGTGTGTATAGCATTCTGGCCAAAGGTTCACAGGCTCTTAAAGATGTTCGGGCTACCGGCCAGGTTGATAAAATCGTAATCGACAAAAGAAATTTTACTTCGACTCTATACTCAAACGGTAAAGTGGTGCGCATTTACCCCATAGCTTACGGAGCAAACCCCGATGCAGCGAACAAAAAGGCGGTGGGTGACAAACGAACCCCCGAAGGCGCTTTTGAAATCATCAATCGTGCCAAAAATCCCACTTATAAAAATATTCCCGGTGGCGCAAAAAACAATCCCCTTGGCACGCGCTGGATGGGCTTAAACACCTGGAAAGGCAGCATCGGCATGCATGGCACTTCGGCGCCGTCTTCTATCGGTTCACGAGCTTCTGCCGGTTGCGTTCGCATGTTCACCCCCGATGCCGAAGAGCTTTTCGACATGGTAAGGGTCAGTCTACCGGTAATCATTACTTCGGTAAAAGGGTATCAGCAACCTGAAGAACCCGCTACCCGGCAAGAAGAAAAAAACGAACCGCAAATCACCGAAGAACCGGCCGACGAAGAACCCGCAAATGAACCTGAGACAGAAAGAGTCAGCCCCCCTGAAAGAAGCGCGCCTGAATCATCTTCACCCAAGGAACCAGAAAAACCCAAAAGCTTCTGGGACCGCATCAGCAGCTTTTTTGGCAATCTTTTTTCGTGATAATTCCAGCTGATTTCGGAGCACTTATGAAATTTTCATTCAATAATTTCGGAAAATCTTTATTGGTTCTAGCTCTTATAGCGGCACTGACACTACCCCAGCTTTCATTCGCCGCACAAAAGACAATCCCGACCAAAATGCCCGAACCCCTGAAATTGAACGGTAAAAATATCGGTTCTCTGGAACTGGTAAATGAGGGGGCAAAGCTTCTTGCCGCCGGTCAGACCCAACAGGCCGAAGCAGTTCTTGGTGAAGCGTTGCTTAAAAACCCTGATTCGCCAGAGGCTGCATATAACTTTGGTCTGGCCCTTGCCTTCAACGGAAAATTCTACGACGCTATTCAGGCGAATTTCAAAGCACTTGAACTAAAGCAGCAGTTCGCCGAAGCCCATCTGGCTCTTGGCAATCTATTTTTAACGATGGGCGACCTGGAACAGGCATTGAACGCTTTTGACCATGCCACACACCTGTCTCCGGGCCCCTTCATCACGAGAGCCGCGTTGTTTAACAAAGCCGTGGCTCTTGGCAGATTGAAGCGTTTCGCAGAGGCTGAACTGGCCTTCAGTGAATGTCTTGCCGCCACACCAGATGATCAGTCAATACCTTTTCAGCTGGCAGAAATGAATTTGCGTCAGGGCAAACCCGAATCAGCATTGAAATGGCTGGACACCATGAATGAAGAATACCTGGTAGAAAGCAATCTCATGCGCGCCAAAGCCTATATTGCCCTGAAAGATTCGAAAAAAGCAAAACAGGCTCTGGCAACCTCGAAAAAACTGCTTGTTAACGACGTTGAATTGAAAACCGACAAAGATCTCAACCGCATAATAGGCGATATCGAAAAAGAGATCGAAAATATCGCGAAAAACGATTAGATTTGTCGGCTGAAATCAATTTCTCAGGCGTTTAAGGACTTCTTCACGCCCCAGCACATCAAGAATACCAACCAGGTCGGGGCCATGACAGGTGCCGGTTATTTTCACACGAATCGGCATAAAGAGTTCTTTGCCTTTAGCACCGGCGGTTTTACCGGCAGCCTTGATCGCGGCATTATAGCCTTCGCGAACCCATTCACAGCTGGCAAATTCTTCAGCCAAAGCCGCAAATAGATCTTTAGACTTATCGGTTGATATCATGGCAGCGGCTTCTTCATTCTCTGGCTGAGAAGCATTCAGAAAAGATTTCGCCACTTCAACCGCATCGTTAAGCTTGTTCATTTTAATTTGAATCAACTCAACCAGCTTGCGCAAAATTTCAGGGTTCTGCAATCTGGGCTCGTCGGGCATTTCTTTTTTCAGAACTGGTTCAACCATCGGCAAAAGATTTTCGACGGACAATGCTCTAAGGTGCTGGCCGTTCATCCAGGTCAGTTTGGCATGATCGAATACGCCCGGCGATTTGCTGATACGTTCGAGGGTAAAGCATTCTTTAAGCTCTTCCACTGAATAAATTTCCCGGTCATTGCCTTCGTTCCAACCGAGAAGAGCAAGAAAGTTAATCATGGCTTCGGGCAAAAAGCCATCGAGAGCGTATTGCCCGACCGAAGTTGCCCCATGACGTTTTGACAGCTTGGTTTTATCTTCGCCAAGAATAAGCGAAGCATGCGCAAAGGTTGGGGGGGTAATTCCCAGGGCTTCGTAAATGATTAATTGCCGATGCGTGTTGGTCAAATGCTCTTCTGCTCTGACTACGTGCGAAATCTGCATATCGGCGTCATCAACTACGACGCAGAAATTGTAAACCGGCATTCCTGAAGACCTGAGAATGATGAAGTCTCCAAGGGTTTCCGACTTCCATTCAACTCTGCCACGAACCAGATCGTTCAAAACATAGTCTTTATCAGGAACTCTTACGCGAACCACATAAGGTTCACCTGCAGCAATGCGCTTTTCGACCTCTTCTTTGCCAAGGTTTCGGCAAGTTCCGTCATAATGAAGAGAACGGTGTTCTTCTTCTGCCTTCTGACGCTTTGCTTCAAGCTCTTCTTCTGAGCAGAAGCATGGATACGCGCTACCGTTTTGCAGCAGTTTTTCGGCGTATTTTTTATAAATTTCCAGTCGCTGTGACTGAAAATAGGGGCCATGCGGGCCATCTACTTCGGGGCCTTCATCCCAGGTAAGTCCAAGCCATTTCATATCACGCAACAAACCATCGACCGCTTCCTGAGTTGAACGTTCGACATCAGTATCTTCTATGCGAAGAATGAATTTGCCGCCGGTTTTTCTGGCATAAAGCCAGTTGAACAGCGCTGTGCGGGCACCGCCCACATGAAGATAACCGGTTGGTGATGGTGCGAATCTTACTCTGACCTGTTGAGACATAACTAAATGATGTTGCTCCCCATGAAAATTTGTTCGTTGCCGTTAGAAAGGGCGTGACCACAGCGGCCAAACGCAGCAACAGCTATTCTACCTTCACCCCTGACGATAGCTACCTTGAATCCGCCACCAAGTCCGGGATTGATCGTATAAAGCTGGCTGTAAATATCTCTGACAGCATTGCTGACCGAGAATTTTTCGCGAGAATCTTCTTTTATAACAGATCTGGCGATCGCCGCAACGATGGTTGCTTCTCTAAGCTTGATCGGAAGTTTTTCGGCAGTGGCACCAACCTGGGTTATGGCGGCGCGATAGCCTTTGTTATTGACTTTCTGAAGCCAATATTCTTCCTGTTCAGGATCTTTAGTCATCGAAAGATAAATTACCGCGCTTTCAGGCGTCAATAATTGGTCTTCTCGATCTTCAACCAGATCTTTGACGATGTCTTTGTAGGTTACAACCCCAACAAGATCATCATTGTTATTTACAACCGGCAAAGCTTCAAGCTCGCTGGCTGAAAGCATGGCAGCAGCTTCTCTTACCGACATGCTCGAGTTAACCCGGCGAAATTTTCTTTCCATTACCGAGGTAACTTTTTCATCAATATCGACATCGGCGATTGTCGCAAGATGTGACGGGGTCAGGATTCCAACCAGTCTTTTGTCGTTATCGGTGACCAGTATGCACTCAGGTTGTCTGAGAATTACGATTTCTCTAAGTCCAAAAACGGTCTGATCCTGTTCGACGATGGTCGGGTTTCTATCCATAATATCTTTAACCCGAATGCCCATTTTTACTCCTCCAGATTACAGGGAAAATTACTTCTTGTCTCCAATTCTGCAAAAAATCATGCGTCCCGCACCAGTCTGCAGAATATTGCTGACAGTTGTTTTCACCGTCTGGCCCACATGGTCTCCTCCATCCTCTATTACAACCATTGTTCCATCAGAAAGAAAGCCAACTCCCTGGCATTGCTCTTTACCTTTTTTAACTATCTTAACTTCGATGTCCTCACCGCTTACGAATATAGGCTTGAGGGCATTGGCCAAATCATTCAGATTCAGCACCGAAATTTGATCGAGTTCAGCAACCTTTTTAAGGTTATAGTCCTGGGTAATCATGACGGCTTTTAGCTCGCTCGCCAGTCTTACCAGCTTGGCATCGACTTCATTTATGTCAGAATAATCTTTTTCAGCAATTACAACATGATCGGGAAAATCGGTTTTAAGCTGATTAAGACTGCCAAGACCTTTTCTGCCTTTGCTTCTTTTAAGTTCATCTGACGAATCTGCCAGAAATTGAAGCTCATTGATTACAAATCTTGGAATAACGATATCGCCTTCAAGAAAACCCAGTCGATACAGGTCACTGAAACGACCATCGATTATGGCGCTGGTATCGATAATCTTGGCTCTTCCGCCAGAGCCAGTGGTATTGATTTTCGTCTGCAACTTGCGATAGCGCAGCATGATTTTCATGCCAATATAAGCGAACAACAGATTGAAAGCCAGTGGTATCACGAGATGAAACATCGGTACCAGCGCATCGAGGTAGCTGTTGTTGAATTTTATATCGCCATGACCTTTGTACATGATGAAATAAACAGGAATAAAAAGAAGATTTGCACTGACAAGGCCGAGTAAGATTCCAAACCCGCTCCAGGCCAGTTCATAACTGTTGGTACTTTCAAGTTCCTTTTCTACCCAGTTCTGCAATTCCCGACCGGCAATTGAACAAAGCAAATAGCCGATGAAACCCAGCAAAGCAGACAAGGCCAGCTCAGGGTTTTCAAGTTCAATCAGATCCGGGTATTTAGCATAAAGACCGTAACCGACCGATACCCCGACCAGGGTTCCGGTGAGGACCAACAGCGATCTTAACAGTTGAAAAATCATTCTTGTTTCTCCAAAGAGATAAGAGTATATCACGACAACCCGTTTTTATCAATGGCAGTTGTACAATTTTAAGCAGGCTTATCTCAATCGAGGTGCAAGATACGGGTTCATTGGCTCTGGAGCAATCATAACATGATCTGCGTTAATTATGGCGGCATCATTTCCTTCAAACTGAGTTTTTTCAAGAATACCTTCGACCACGATCCAGTCTTCTTTGCCGATACCTTTGGGCAGCTTGCCTTTAACCAGCACGGCCAATGGCTGAGCATCTGCAATGCAGCAGACGATGATGAATCTGAAAATCACGAAAGTTCCGGTTTTTTCAGTTTTTGAATCTCCGATGTAAATTCCTTTAGTCTGAATTCGCCGGCCAAGCAACTTTTCGAAATCAGCATGAACATCGAGCAATGTTACCTGCGCCGGCAATCTCGATGCGACAGAAGCAACCAACATGTCCTGGTATATGCTCTCACCTGGAACCTCAAATTCCCGGGTATAGGCAGCAGCATTGGCATCTATCTTTCCGACAGCTATGGCGCGCTTTTGAAAGGCAAAATCTCCCAGTTGGCCAGATTCAAAGCCGGTTATGAACAAAACCGGGGCAAGAACGATAAGAATTCTGATAACGTCCGGCGAAGCGTGTGAATGATGATCGGCGTGACAACAACCGTTAGAACATTTAGTCTTCAACGAAGGAGCGAAAAACAAGGACGCGAAAAAGAAAAAGCAGAGAAAAAAAGCCATACCCACAAGCCAACCGAGCTGGGGATTGAGAAAATCAGTATAATCACCGGAAAAGAAGTAAATGGCAAACATACCTGACCAGAAAAGAAAAGTCGCCCAGGATAAAATGTGTTTTAAATCTGGAGTTTTATGAATCAAAGGCCAATCTCCGGGGTAATGAATGAAGACAGCCACACCAGCAGATAGACAGTGGTAATAGTTGTCACAGCCAGAGTAATTGCAGTTTTACGCGAGAATATGCTGAAGTACATGAAAAAAAGTTTTATATCAAACATTGGACCAAGAACAAGAAAGCCCAGCTGGCCCGGAACACTTACCAGATTTCTGAACGAAGAAGCAACGAAGGCATCGGCCTCTGAACAAAGGTTCAAAGCGATGGCCATTACCATCATGATTAATATTGAAAGCCAGGTTTCAGACATGACCGAAATGATTGCCTGACGATGAATAAAAGTCTGTGCTGCCCCGGCAAAAAAGGCACCCGCAATCAAAAAGCAGGCTACTTCAAGAAAATCATTGGCACCATGCCTGATAGCTCGATGAAAGCGAGCAAAAGCATTGTGAGTGCTTTCATGTTCGGTTTGCGAATTTTCTGCCAGTTCATCATGAATTAACTGTTCTTGAGAAGCCAGTCGTTCATCCTGTTTTACCAGACGACTGACGAGCAACCCGACCAGAACTGCTGCTGCATAACCAAGTCCAACCCTCAGTATAACAATTTTCCAGTTGTAAAAGTAAGCAACGGCCGTTGAAATCGCAACCAGCGGGTTCACAATTGGCCCGGCAAGCAAGTATGCAATGGCTGCAGAAAAAGGCACGCCTTTACGCAAAAGTCTTCTGACAACCGGAATAATGGCACATTCACAAACCGGAAAAACGAACCCGATCGCAGCGGCAGCAAAAACAGCTTTAGTGCTGCCTTCGGGCATCAGCGAAACCAGCTTCTGTCTTGGCATGTATTCTTCGATAAACCCACCGGCCAACGAGCCCAAAAGCATAAATGGCAGGGCTTCGAAAAGAATTGAAATGAAAACGACTGAAAAAGTTCTTAATTCAGTCGACCTGGCGCCGAAGATAGAAACCAGCACAAGCACCAGAAGAAACATTCTTGGCAAAAGAAATTCAAGCTGCTGCCTGAAGGTTTTGTCGTTCTGAACCTCTGCGAAAGAATTCATTTTTGTCGCCGAAAAGAAAAATACAAAATAGTCAAAATATAGGTCAGGCCGGCAAGCAAAATTGTAACTGCGCCAGAAGGAAGATTGGGAGTATAGCTCAATGCAAGCCCACCCGAGGTAAAAATCATACCAAGAACGATCGAGCAGACCATGATTTTCCAGACGCGGTCGAAAAATCTTGCCGAAATAGCGACCGGAAGACTGATTAGGGCAATAACCATTATTATTCCAACCACAGAAACGGTAAGAACCACTGTCAAAGCGGTCAGGCACAGGATCAGCAGGTAATAAAATTCAACCCAGACTCCCCGCGTACGTGCAAATTCTTCGTCAAAACAAACTGCCAGAACCTGCTTGTAAAAAACCATCGACAAACTAATCAGAAACAGATCGAGAACCCCGATCAAATAAAGGTCTTGCTGAGAAACCATTAATATGTTGCCGAACAGATAACTCATCAGATCTTCGTTGTAGCCTGGCGTTTTGAAAATGAATAGAATGCCGATTGCCATACCGACAGCCCACAAAGCACTAATAACCGTATCTTCCCGCTCTTTAGCACGCATGCTTACCAGACCAATTATCAGCGCAGAAGCCAGTGCGGTAAAAATTGCGCCATGAACAGGTTTTAGCCAGGTCCAACCCCAGACGATCGAAAAGTATCGGGCTGCACCGAGTCCGCCGAGAATACAATGCGAAATGGCCGCCGCTATATAAGTAATACGGCGAAGAACAACGTAAGTGCCCACAACTCCTGTGGCCATGCTGCACAATACCCCGGCAAGAAGGGCGTTCTGCAAAAAAGGCAATTCAAGCAGATCTTTCAGGAATGTAGACAACTGTGCCCCCCTTCAGAGCAGCGATGGTCATGACGAATTGCATGAACACCTGAACCATACAGATTTTGAAGTGTTTCGCCGGTCAATTCAGATATGGGGTGAACCTGAAGCGTCTGCCTTACGCAGATAACGCTCTTAACACGATTAGAAACGAAGCCTATGTCGTGCGAAACCATAATGATGGTAAATTTTCGGTTCAGTTCTTCGAACATATTGTAAAACTGTTCTGTTCCGTGAATATCTACATTAGAAGTAGGTTCGTCGAGCAAAATAATCTGGGGTTCTGAAACCATTGCCCGGGCAACAAGAGTGCGCTGGCGCTGGCCTCCGGAAAGGTCGGCAAAGCTTCGATTCACAAATTCGCTCATTCCAACTTCTTCTATCGCAAGCAAAGCCTTTTGTTTTTGTTCGGCCGAGTAACCACCCCAGAAAAAGCTTCGATTCAGACATCCCATCAGAACAACATCGAGAACGCTGACGGGAAAGCTGCTGTCGAACTTGGACTGTTGCGGAACATAGCCGATTTTATGAAGAGAGTCTTTTGGGTCGGTACCTAAAACCTTGATCGTGCCCGAAACCGGTTTCAGTAAACCGAGTATCAACTTCAGCAAGGTAGTTTTACCACCACCATTGGGGCCCACTATACAGGCAAAATCACCTGCAGAAATGGTAAGATTAATTTTCTCGAGAACCAGTGAACCCCTATCATAGGCAAAATCGACATTGTCGAACCTGATTACTTCTTTTTCTTCGCTCATTGGGACAGGCTCTCTGACAAAGCATCAGCAAGATTACGCAAACCGAGAAAGTAATTTTCTTCAAGATGGTTAACCGAAACGACGGCACCACCAATAGACTCAGCAATAGCATTGGCAGCCTTTGAAGAAAACTGCTGCTGCACAAAAATAATTTTGATCTTTTCGGCGCGACATTTTCTGATTATCGATACCATCTGTCTCGGAGTAGGATCTTTGCCTTCAATTTCTATTGAATGCTGAATCAAACCAAAGCGATCGGCAAAATAACCGAAGGCCGGATGAAAAACCAGCATGGGTCTGCCTTTAAAAGGGGCAAGAATTTTTTCAAGTTCGCTGGTTATCTGGTCTAGGCGCTCTTTAAAAGAGTTCAATCTGACTTCTAAAATCTCAACCTGATCAGGCAAAAGCCGTTTTAGTTCACCGGCAATATTGTCGGCCTGAATCTTTACCAGTTGTGGATCAAGCCATATATGCGGGTCTGGCGAACCGGCCGAATGGTCACAATCTTCACCATGCTCATGGTGATGATCGATCGCTTCAAAAGATTCCATATGCCTTTTTTTAATTCCGGCCGATGTATCAATGATATTTACATCAGGGCAAACGGACTTCATCTTGTCGACAAGAGTCTTTTCAAATGGCAGGCCGACTGCGAAAAAGGATTTGGCTCTTGAAAGTCGGGCCATCTGCAAGGGTAAAGGTTCGTAAGTGGCGGGCGACATTCCCGGGCCAACCATCACCTCAACCTTTACGAGATCTCCCGCCAGTTGTTCAACAAAAAATTTTTGCGGAAGAATGCTGACAAACAGCTCAGGTTGGGCATAAGCACAGACATTAACACAAGCGAAAGCCAGCAGCAGGAAAAGGGTTTTAAACCCTGGTAAAAGTCGTTTATTCATCTTCTTTCTGAATTGATTCAACATTACAGAATATCTGAATTTGATCATTTTCAGAGCATTTCTTGATTTCATGATTCTGCGAAAATTTATCCCAGCATCTTTTCTGTGCCGGAGTCAGAACGCCAGTGCCGCTGCAAAGAGGGCAAACATGCTCGAGGGCATTAAGAATGGCGCTTCTGATGAATTCGGATCTATTTGGCATTGTCTGCAAAATTTCGAGCAAATTAGGGTCAACTTTAAAAGTGACGGTATCGGCCTTTTTCAAAGAACACCTCCTGATGTGTCACAAAATAATATAAACGTTGCTAAGGTTAATTTCAACTCATTTAAATACCAGAGACAAGGCTTCACGAAGAGAGCCGACTTTGATTATACCCTCTGTGGCCGGAATATCGGAAGCTGAGGAGACGACAAATCTTTTGAAGCCAAAACGACGGCCTTCAGAAATACGTCGGTTCAACTGCCCAACCGGTCTGACTTCCCCGGCCAAGGTAAGTTCGCCGGCACACATCAGGTCAGACGGCACAGGGCGATCGCTGGCGCTGCCGGCAAGGGCCATTGCCAGGCCAAGATCTCCGCCTGGTTCGGTCAGCCTCAGGCCTCCGGCCACATTGGCGAAAACATCGCGATTATAAAATTTAATTCCACCATGCTTTTCTATGACAGCAATCACCAGGTTCAGGCGATTAGAATCAAGTCCGGCAACGACGCGGCGGGGCATGGCAAGAAAAGACTGGGTTACAAGGGTCTGCAATTCAGCAAGAATACATCTGCTGCCCTGAAGAAGCGGCACTACAACGACTCCGGGAGAATCGCTGCGATTTCGGCTGATAAAAAGATCTGATGGATTCAAAACCGGAGATAGACCTTTGTCGGTCATCTGAAAGACCGCAACCTCGCCAGTTGCACCAAAACGATTCTTAAATACCCGTAGAATTCTAAAATTTGAACTTAGTTCGCCTTCAAAATACAAAACGGTATCGACGATGTGTTCGAGTATTTTGGGCCCGGCAATAGCCCCATCTTTAGTAACATGACCGATGATAAAAACAGGCATTCCACGATCTTTGCCAAATTTGGTCAAAATAGCGGCACATTCTCTGATTTGCGACACAGAACCTGGTGTAGCATCTAGCTGAGGGGTAAAAACCGTCTGAATGGAATCTACCACCAGCATTCTTGGCAGATACGAAATGATTCCCTGCAAAGCCGCGTCGAGATTTTGTTCGGCAATCAGGGCGATGTCTTTGCCGTTGCCAATTTTAAGGCGCTCGGCCCGCAACTTGATTTGAGTAGCAGACTCTTCGCCAGAGATATATGCAAGAGGGTTGATCTGCACGCCCAATCTTGAAGCCAGCTGAAGCATGAATGTTGACTTACCCACCCCTGGTTCGCCACCGATCAGGGTAACGCCGCCAGGAACCAGTCCTCCGCCAATAAGTTCGTCAAAGATATCAATGCCGGTAGGCCAGCGTGAAGCTCTCTCGATCTCTACTTCATCGAGGGTCTGTATCATCGACAGACTTGCGCTGTACATAGAATTGCCCGAAGGTGTCTTGCGTTTGGCGGGCTGAGCTATTTCTTCGACCAGTGTATTCCATTCTTCACAGCCGGAACACTGCCCCTGCCATTTTGCGAATGATTGACCGCAATTCTGGCATACAAAAACCGATCTGACTTTAGCCATTACTTTTTGCTCCGGGCCTTTTTCTTTTTAATCGGAAACTTTTCGGCCAGACTGTCGCTTCGGGCAAACTCTTCGGCGAGAAATTTGCCGGTCAAAGATTCTTTGCTTTTGATTATTTCTTCCGGCGTGCCTTCAGCCACGATATAGCCGCCCCTGTCGCCGCCCTCGGGACCCAGGTCGACAATATAATCTGCACATTTGATTACATCGAGATTATGTTCTACGACCAGAACGGTATTACCCTTTTCAACAAGTTTTTCAAGCACATTCAGAAGGCAACGAACGTCTTGAAAGTGCAGCCCGGTAGTGGGTTCATCGAGCAGATAAAAAGTCGAGCCGGTGGCAACTTTGGAAAGTTCTGTGGCAAGCTTGATTCGCTGTGCTTCGCCCCCTGAAAGAGTGGTGCTGGCTTGCCCGAGAGTTATATAACCAAGCCCGACATCGTTCAAGGTTTTTAATCTTCTGCGAATGGCCGAGAAGGGTTCAAAGAACTCTAACGCCTCGGTAACACTCATATCGAGAACTTCGGCAATATTTTTTCCCTTGAATCTGACTTTGAGAGTTTCATCGTTGAACCGGCTACCCTTACACTGTTCACAGGTTACATAGACATCAGGAAGAAAATGCATTTCTATCTGAATACGCCCTGAACCTTCGCAGGTCTCGCAACGGCCGCCCTTGACGTTGAAGCTGAATCGACCGGGGGCGTAACCTCGGGTTCTGGCTTCGATCGTTTGCGAAAACAATTCACGAATCGGGGTAAAAATGCCGGTGTAAGTTGCCGGATTTGACCTTGGAGTTCTGCCAATCGGGTTCTGATCTATATTCACCACTTTGTCGATGAAATCGAGACCTTCAAGTTTGGCATGTTTACCAACTTCGAGGTGAGATCGGTTGATGATATTGTTGAGCAACGGAAACATGGTATCGGTAACCAGACTTGATTTTCCTGAGCCGGAAACCCCGGTCACCACGACCAGTTTGCCAAGAGGCACCTTTACATCGATATTTTTAAGATTGTTATGAGTTGCGCCCTTAAGGGTCAGCCAGCGACCATTACCCTTTCGTCGGCTTTCTGGAACGGCAATGAATTCACGACCGGCAAGAAATCTACCGGTGAGGCTGTTTTCATCGGCAATCACCCGCGAAGGCGGGCCGTCGATAACCAGCTCGCCACCTTCATAACCTGCTCCCGGACCCAGGTCGATAATGTTATCGGCTTCTTCCATTATTTCGCGATCATGTTCGACAACCAGCACGGTATTACCAATATCCCGTAATTGTTTCAAAGTATCGATCAAGCGTCGATTATCGCGCGGATGCAGTCCGATGCTCGGTTCATCGAGAACATAGGTAATGCCGACAAGGGCAGACCCTATCTGGGTTGCCAGTCTTATGCGCTGGGCCTCGCCACCGGAAAGGGTGTGTGCGGCACGTGACAGATCGAGGTATTCAAGCCCGACATCTTTTAAAAACTTCAGTCGGTTTCGAATCTGTTCCAGCACTTTCTTACAAATAAAGGCTTCGCGGTCGGTCAGATTCAGCTCGGAATAAAAGTCGACAAGCTCGCCCACCGAGTGCTGAGTCATCTCATGAATGTTTTCGCCTTTAATTTTCACCGCCAGAGCGATGGGGTTCAACCTTCGCCCCTGGCAATGCGGGCATTCATGCATGCGCATAAAACGCTCATAAAAGCGCCTTGCGCCTTCAGACCTTGTTTCTCTAAATCTTCGTGAAATGGTCGGAATTACGCCTTCGAAGGGCTTGGACAACGACCCTTTCATGGTTCTTCCGTGGTATTTAATATTCAGAACCTTATTGCCCGAACCATATAGAATGACCTTTCTGACCGTTTCAGGCAGGTCTTTAAAAGGCGTATCGAGAGAAAACTTGTAATAATCAGCCAGTCCTTCCATCCATTGCCTTGAAAAAGATGCTTCGGCAAAATTTTCAGAAGCGATCGCCCCCTGAGAAATTGACAATTCAGGGTCAGGAATAACGAGTTCAGGCTCTACAATCAGCTGAGCGCCGAGGCCAGAACAGGTTGAGCAGGAACCATAAGGGGCATTGAATGAAAAAAGGCGCGGTTTAATTTCCGGAAGTGATATATCGCAGGTTGGGCAATGCAAACTTTCGCTGAATAGTTTTTCGACAGTTTTATCTGCATCAGGAGCGTCTATAAACACTAGCAACTGCCCATCAGCAAGCTTGAAGCAAAGCTCGACTCCCTCGGTTAGGCGTGCAATAAGAGCCTGGGCATCTTTGCTATCGATCCTGATTCTGTCGACTGCGACTTCGATATTGTGCTTTTTATTTCGGTCAAGCTCAGGTATTTCATCATCAAGTGACCACATGTTGCCATCTACGCGAACCCTTGAAAGCCCTTCTTTGCGAAGCTCGTCGAAAACTTTCGCATACTCGCCCTTTCGCCCGCGAATAATCGGAGCAAGTAAAGTAAGCCTGGTTTTATCAGGATATTTCAACAGGCCGTCAACAATCTGCGACGGGGTAGAACTTTCGACCTTATTACCGCATTCGGGGCAATATGGCTGACCGATGGCCGCGAACAAAAGACGAAAATAATCGTACAACTCGGTAATGGTTCCAACGGTTGAACGCGGATTGCGTGAAGTGGATTTCTGCTGAATAGCAATGGTTGGAGACAACCCTTCGATGCTTTCCACATCGGGTTTTTCCATTTGCTGTAGAAACTGCCTGGCGTATGAAGACAGCGATTCCATGTAACGTCGCTGGCCTTCGGCATGAATAGTATCAAAAGCAAGTGATGACTTGCCTGATCCGGAAACGCCGGTAATAACCGTCAGAGTTTTTCTGGGAATAGCGACACTAAGATCTTTAAGGTTGTGAACCTTGGCTTTTACTATACGAATCATGATTTTTCGAGGGCGATCAGCGCCAGTTATATTGAATTACACTTGCTTGAGTCGGGGTGCTTACTTCTCCACCGCCAAAGGTAATTTTGTAGAAGCCGGAAACCTTTACGGGTTTTCCTCTGCCGCGTTTTTTAGAAACTTCAACGAGGCCATTCTTAACCACAACTTCGCCCTTATCTTTCTTTTGATCGTAGATGACTTTGAACAAACCAGACGAGCCGTTGACCACAACACCGCTCGATTCTATTTCAAGAATTCCGCGACCATCAAGTGATACCACAGCAGTAATTTCACCGCGCTTCAGCTTTACCGTTTCCTTTTCTACCTTATTCTCACGTTTCGCGAGGGTTGGCGGGTAAACGGTCATTTCTGAATCGGCGTTGAGCTTGACCTGATTATCAAGCTGCAATTTAATCGTAACAGAAGAATCTGGATCGGTTCTGAATGAATGCTCGGCATCGAATTCCATTTTTTCGGCAAGCTTATCCCAGGCACCAAGACTGCGGACCTGAACCTTTCCATTATATTCTACAACGCTCGAGAACAGCATTTTGGCCCGTTCTTCTTTTCGAGCCATTTCTGCGGCCCGGCTTTTCATAATACTTATGAAAATAACGATGAAAAAGATGCCACAAAGCACTGCGCCGCCAATAATCATGCGCCGCTTTTTGTCCTGGGCTTCCTGAGCAAGCTTGGCCGCGCGCTCGCGCTCGGCCTGCAGCTTTTTTAAAGCCTTATGATCAAGTTTTTCTAATTGATGCCACTTTTTAGCCATGACAGAACACTATACAGTTAAATTTAAAATGTATCAATACCAACCTGCGGAGTTGCCATTGTTGAATTTTCTTTAAAGACTTTTTCATCTTTGGGATACAGGGTACGAATTTTAACCGAAATTGGGAAAAAGTCCACAGGTTTTTCGGGCGGAATGTTACCAGCTACCGAAAATTCTATGAATTGAACATCGTTGACCAGAATTCGACTTTTGCTTTCTTCAGCAATAGGCGTAAGATTGAGTTTGCCTGATTTTGCGTATTCCGAGGTTTTATCGGTAGTGAATTTAAAAGCTTCAAATTTAACCCTGAGCTGGCCAAGAGTTTCTTTGGATGAGGTTTTGTGATAATCAAGAAACAAGGTGTTTTTAACGATTTTGCCCGGAACCGGCGGTCTTTCAGGCTCACAAACGACCCAGCTCATAACCTTAAGTTCACCAGAAGACGGCGGTTTTATCGGCTCGCCGACCTTTAGAATCTTCATATAAAACTCTTCGGCAACTGATTTATCGGGGTTATCACATGGGTCGAAAAATGTGTCGGTAAAAAGGGTCGTTGGGTAAGTCGAACTTTTTATTTCGCGATTCAGAAAAGTAAAAGCATTTCTCATCTGGTCGGTGGTGCTGTCTATCCATTGAGCTCTACCGGCTGACTTACTGCCACCGATAAAAAGCTGGTAAACCACGCTAAGAAACATTGCCATAATAACGCAGGCAATCATCACTTCGACCATGGTGAAAGCTTTTTTGGTTCTGCGGGGGGTGATCATCATCTTTTACAAAGCCCCTCTTCTGGTAATTTTTTCGGTTCGTTTCTGAACCTGATTGGTAATTTTGCC
Source organism: Candidatus Ozemibacter sp. (assembly GCA_030446435.1). Classification (GTDB taxonomy): domain Bacteria; phylum Muiribacteriota; class Ozemobacteria; order Ozemobacterales; family Ozemobacteraceae; genus DYKG01. Next base: position 5,000 of record JASURT010000030.1, on the reverse strand, counting down.
CTGGAAGTCTTTTATCTGGCCTTCGACAGCGATCTCTATGGCCTCTTCACCGTATTTTCTAAGGCCTTTGATAGACTGAATAGCCACATCATTAACGATGTAATTCATTGTATAAGGGTATCCATCGTTGGTTGCGACATCCCAGTCGGTTATTTTTTTGATCTTCTTATCGATGACCATTTCGAGAGCAGGCTGAATTCGCGAACCATCGATCATCATGTTGGTACAATCGCGAAAATAATATTTCAGAAATTTATCCGGTTTAAGCTCTGGCGATGGCTTTGAAGGCTTTATATAGCGAGTCTCTGGATCAGATTCCGCCAGACCGGGGGCAAGAAATCTGTAATCTGGATTATGATAGCTTGCGAGCCGAATAAAAGCATCTTTGCCCGGAAGAGGATAATAGAAGTATTTCGGTTTTTTGTAAAGATCGAGTTCTTTTTGCGGGTAAACCCTTACATATACATCAGGATTTGAGCTCATTGGTTCAAAAGCGCTTGAACCCTTGTAAGTGCCTTCAAACTCGGTAAAATTACAAAGCGGATTTTTGCCCTGAGAGAATTCTACTGCGTCATAAAGTTCGGTGGGAAAAAGCTTTGCCTTTAAAAGAAAATGCTGAATTGCGGCACGAGAAGCGAAGAAAGCCTGTCGCTCCTGAATTGCCAGCTTATTGTGACCAGAGGTACTTGATCTCTGATATATCATGCTGACAAACAATATCAACATACAAAACGAGAAAAACAAAGCGATTACAATGGCTACGCCACGGCGGTCATTTCGATAAGGGGCCTTACTACACATCAGTCAATATCCCCCTTGATTGTCATAAGATGAACTCTTTGCACCCGACCCTTGCTCTCTTCGGGAGTTTTGAAGTATTTTTGCTCAAGATTCCATTGCACCTGCACCAGCAATTTTTTCATGGTGCAGTATTCAAACCTGGCACTTGCATCATACGGCACTTTTTCAGAAATCATTTTCTGAGTGTATCTCAATGCAGTGGGGTTCAGGTAACGGGCGGCATCTGGCGCAAAACCTTCCATACCCTGGTCGAGGTAGACATTCTGTTTTGATTCAGCAACGCCTTTGCCTGACTGCAGATCTAATTCAGTTAATGGTTTGCCGGCCTCTTCGTCATTTTCGGCATAATCAATTATCCAGCTGCCATCATTGAGCAGTTCAGGATTTTTAAGATACGAAAACGTAAGCTCGCCGATTTCAGGAAAATCAGCCGGTTTACCGTCAGGAAACGAATTACCGATCTTTACCTTCTCGGGGGCAGGCAACCTGCGTTCTGAGACAACATCTTCGACGCGCAGATGAATCAAATAATGAATTCCACGAGCGTCGGTTACAATGCCCCGACATGGGTAGCCGGCCGACTCTTTTGCTGATGTGCCGAAAAGCATTTTCATCAGATTTTTTGCCCAGGTTTCACTGAATTTATCAGGAATTTTGCCTTTGAGATCGTCTACTTTTACATAGCCCGGGTTTCCCTGGCGGAGTGTGGCAAAGGGAATATTGTCAAGAACCGCATTCAATACTTCAGAAGCTTTATTAATGGCAAAAGCCTCTGAAGCGTTCTTATCGGTTTCAACCGTTTCTTTGCTCATTAAACCAAACAATGGAATCATCGCCACAACAAGAATTGCGACTGCAATAACAATTTCAAGAAACGTTATCGCTCTTCTATCGCGAATAACCATAAGAAACCCTCTTTGCAAATTATTAATCAGAGAAGCTCTGAAGCCAAAGCAGAAAGTGATGATCGTTCAGACTTATGCAGAATTATGTGCCCGAACAGATTATGATCTTTAAACTTCTCGATAACGAAGTTCAGACCGTTTGAGGAACTATCGAGATAAGGATTATCGATCTGATAGGGGTCACCGGTCAGAACAACCTTGGTACCTTCGCCGGCGCGACTGATAATGGTTTTAACTTCATGAGGCGTAAGGTTCTGGGCTTCATCAACGATCAAAAACTGTTTGGGAATACTTCTTCCTCTGATGTAGGTAATGGCTTCAATCTGAACTTTCTGCGATTCGATAAGAAATCTGATTTTCTTGTCTACGTCGTCTGAGTTTTTATAAAGTCGGTCCATTACGAATTCAAGGTTGTCAAATATGGGCTGCATCCAGTGACTGAGCTTTTCGTCTTTTGATCCCGGCAGATAGCCGATATCTTTGCCCAAAGGCATGATCGGACGGCTGACAAGCAACTTTCTGAAAAGATGCTCATCGATGGTTTTCTGCAAACCGCAGGCCAGAGCAAGCAGAGTTTTACCAGTGCCGGCGCGGCCAACCAGAGTAACCAGCTTAATTTCGTTGCACAGTAGAAGTTCAATGGCGAATTTCTGCTGCAGATTCAAAGGCTCGACACCCCATGGCTTTGAACTGAGATGATAAAGGGGTAGAAGCTTTTGCTGAACCCCGTCGTATTTAGCAAGTGCAGTCTTATTTTCGTTTTCTGCGGCTTTCAGCAGAACAAATTCGTTCTTGAACAGGTCTGTTTCTGGGTAGTCAAGCGATTCATCGCGAAGAAATTCTTCAATTCGGCTGACCGGCATGACCAATTCTCGCCAGCCCGTATACAGTTCGTCGATATCGATTTTATTGGTCTCGAAATCTTCAGTAGGAATGCCCAGAGCATCAGCTTTGATACGACAATTTATGTCTTTGCTGATAAGATAAACATTCATGCCTTTATTTTTCAAATGCAGGGCACAGGCAAGAATCCTGTTATCGACTTTGTTGCCGTCAAGGCCGTATGGCAATTCAATATCACTATCGAGCAAAACCTGAATTGAACCGCCTGATGCAATTTCTACACCTTCGTTGAGGTTGCCGCGATGTCTGAGTTCGTCAAGCTCTCTTGAAGCCTGTCTCGCCTCTCGGCCACGCTCATCGTTGAACCCTTTGAAACGATCGAGCTCTTCGATAACTCCAAGGGGTATGACAACATTGTTGTCTTTGAAGGAAAAAAGAGACTGATGACTGTGCAGAATAACGTTTGTGTCAACCACGAAGGTTTTTTTCATTAAGCAGCTTCCTATAATAAAAAATTAGCAATATTTCAACGAAATTAGCACAGGGCTAAACTTTCTGTCAAACCAAACCGGACTCTGAAAAATAGCGTAGCTGTTTTTGGCAAAATTTATGGGCAGGTTTTTACGTCCGACCATGAGAAAAAATTAAAGATTCAGGGAAGTTTTTCCGATAACTGATTACGGGAAAGTGTTTTTTCCTGATTCTATAGAGACCTTGATTCTCTGATAAATTGAAAGGAACAGAAGTTCCATGAATAAACGGCATCATTCATACCTTCTGACTTGTATTCTTGCCCTGGCCATAAGCACAACCGGCATGGCCCAAAGCTACTATGATATCGCCCCCCCAGAGGGCTATTCGATGGCACCACCTTACCAGGAAAGTCATCTGTACAGTAGCAATTCAGAATATTCAGTCAACGCAGACAGCAGCTGGGTCGAAGAAGACAGTCTTCCTGCCGGCTACCAGACTTACGTTATCAAAAAGGGCGACACCCTTGGTTCAATCTCGAAAAAATTCTATGGCTCGACCAAACACTGGAAAAAAATTGCCAAAGCCAATGGAATTTCTGACCCGGGCCGCATCAAAATCGGCCAGATGCTCGAGATTCCATCAACCGAAATGGAAAGAGGCAGCGGAGTAATCTACCGTCAGAGAACGCGCTATATCGCTTCTCCGGCACCAGTGCAAACTGCACCGGCCGTAACGACCGCTCCTGCGCCTTCTTTGCCCCTACCACCTGTGACTCAGAACGACGATGCCGTGTTGTATTCAGATGCAGGACTTCCACAGATAATCCTTCCGGGCGAAAAACCCAGAATAAAAAAGAAAAGCGACCACCATGTTACCTTCAACGGACTGACCGGTCTGGTAAATACTTTTGCCGCATACCCGCTGGGCGAAAATGTTTTCTCGACTGCCTTCGGCGTCGTCTGGAACAAAATTACCCGCCGCGAAGGTGTTCGGCTAAAAGATGGTGAAGATGCAGATTACTGGGAATTTCCGATGCTGATGACCTACGCCGGCGAAAACTTTGAAGTGGCTTTCAAGCTGCCTTTCGAGTCATATGACGTGTTCGCGCCGATCACCTATAACTTCAGAGATGGTACAGACTCTGGCATGGGCGACGCCGCCCTGAGATTGAAATTCACTTCGCAGAATGACGACATGGCTTCCTGCCTGGGGCTTGGCGCAATATTTCCCACCAGTGATATTGAAATCGGCAACACCGAAAACGACAATGCCTGGGAAGTATTTGCCGGCATTTCGAGCAAAAAGAAAGATGGCGGAAACTTTCATGTTAATGGTGGTTACCAGGCCGGCGACGGCAACACCAATCACGAAGGAATTTTTGTTAACGCGGGTTTTGAATATGACCCGAACGAAACATTTACCTTCATGGGAGAAGTTAACTTCTACAATCGCATTAACAGTGGCCGAAGCACCGATCTGACTCTCGGTATGCGTTATCACGTAAAAGAAGGCATGTCGCTGACTCTGGCGGCTCCGATCGCGCTCAGCAACGATATGTTTTTCGGTTATGACTATAGAATGCAGGGTATGCTGCAATACCACTACTAAGAAGCAAAAAAGCCGCTCCAAACCGGAGCGGCTTTTTTTTTTGCGGATTTTTTTCAGATTCTACGATTCTGGAACCAGATCGAACCTGATTATGCCGGCGAAAAGGTCGATCTGGTTTACCTTCACCCCGACCTTTTGCCCGGTTGCTACAGTAAAACCGGGTTTTCGGCAATGCTTGAACGAGCAAAGAAAATCGACATAAAAAGTAACGTCGTTCATGCTCTGGTCGACGACAACGCCTTCAAAAATCAGAGTCTCAGTTTTCTGACGCAGTTTAAGATATTTGAGCAAAAAGTATTTTTCGCGCTCGCGCATTATTTCATCAGCGCGACTAATGGCTTCGTCGGCAATCATCATTGCCTGATTCAG
>JASURT010000199.1 GCA_030446435.1 Candidatus Ozemibacter sp. | reverse complement strand
CGAAGCTGAAGCGGGTATATTGCTCAAAAGTTCTTATACCCCGCTCACATAAGATCACATCAGGATTACCGTGCGCCAGAAGATATTCTGCTGCGCATAGTAGTTCTTCAATAGAAGAGCCCATGCCTCTTTTTAACAAAACAGGCTTTTTAATCTGGCCCAGATGTTTGAGCAACTGAAAATTGCTCATATTTCTGGTGCCGACCTGAATTATATCAGCCACATCCTGAACGAGTTCGGCTTCCAACGGGTCTCTGACTTCTGTTAGCAGCAAAAGACCAGTTTTGTCTTTTATCTTACGCAAGATAGGAATACCTGCACGACCCAGCCCCTGAAAGGAATAGGGCGATGAACGCGGTTTGAAAACCATCGCGCGAAATATCTTCAGTCCAGACGATTTTATTTTTTCGGCAAGGCTCAATGCAGACTCTTCGGTTTCCAATGCGCATGGCCCCGCAATGCAGACAATCTGGTCAGCGCCAAAAGTCACGGCATTCTCGCCGTTTCCGACTCTGATCAGTGAATTTTTTCGCTGAGCATTTCGTGAAGCCAGATAATAAGAATTTTTGCCCGAAATTACTTCATTTACGCCCGGCCAGGCAGCAGCCTCGCGCTCGAAATCCTTTTCACCCGGGCCGTCTATGGAAACCAGCAATTGCCCATATTGTTCGACCAATCTGGCGAAAAAGCCTCTTTTCTGTAACTTTAAACAGATATCATTCTGTTTTTTTTCATCGATTGAAGGGTCTAATACGAGAATCATGCTGCGGCTCCCGGGGTGTAATTTTGCAAAAAATGATTATTCACTGAAAACTGGTTCTCCGTCAATTATAAGGTCAAACAAACAATTTTGCCCGACTTTATAACCGATCTCACGATAGGATTTGAGTTCAAACAGGGCTATATCCATACGGCGCCCGACTTCGATGGCCCCGGTTTCTTCACCCATTCCAAGGGCATGGGCAGCATGCAAAGTGCCTGCAATAAGAGCTTCTGCTGAGCTCATTTTAAGTTGCAGCATGGCCAGAGACTGAATCAACGTTGCGCCAAGAAACTGACAACTGCCGGGATTGTGGTCTGAAGCGATGGCAAGCGGAAGCCCGGCATCGATCATTTTTCTGGCCGGAGCATGATGTGCTTCCATCAGATAAGTTGAAGTGCCAGGTAAAACAGTTGGAATCACACCTGAGCCAACCAGTTTCTGTATACCTGAATCTTCAGTCATCAAAAGATGATCAGCGCTGACACAACCTAGTTCAACAGCCAGATCGAGTCCACCGAGAACATTTACTTCATCGGCATGAATTTTCGCTTTCAAACCATGCTTAAGGCCTGCTTCGAGCACCCTTTTCGACTGCTCGACAGAAAAAGCTTTGCTTTCGGTAAAGACGTCATTGAACAGGGCGAGTTTTGATTTTGCAACTTCCGGAATCCAGTTTTGACAGATTTCGTCAACGAATTTATCGGGATCATCACGATGCTCTGCAGGTATAGCGTGGGCACCCATGAAAGTCGGAACTATTCTTACAGGGTAATCATTGTTAAGCCTGTCGATAACCCGAAGCATCTTCATTTCATTTTCAAGATCAAGGCCATAACCGCTTTTAATCTCGATTGTGGTTGCGCCCCACTCCATGGCCGTTTCTAAACGGTATGCCGAGTCTTCATAGATCGCATCTTCCGACAGGTCTCTTATTGCGCCGGTAGTTCTGAGAATACCGCCACCAGCAGCGAGAATATCGAGATAGCTTCGGCCCTGCACCCTCATTTCAAATTCATCACTTCGATCTCCGGCATAGACCAGATGCGTGTGTGAATCGACGAAACCGGGCACAGCAAGCAGCCCCTCGCCGTTGTAAAATCGGGCATTCTGTGCAATCACAACATTTTCCGAAAGCTCCTTGGCCGGGCCTATCCAGACGATAACGCCCTCAAAAGAAGCAATGGTTACGCGAGTTTGTTCATCTACTTCCCAGGTTGGGGTGGTTCCCTGGCCACGATAAGGGTTGGGATAAATGGCGGCGCAATCAAGATTATGCAGAATAAAGTCTGCCTTAATACGGTTTTCTGCACTTTGAATTTCTGTCATGTCGTTTCTCCCTCAATCGTTCTTTTAAACAAGTTTTACCACTTTACCGACCTGTTCGATAAGCCGGTTCTGCCACAGCAGATCACGTGCCATACGAAGATCAGGTGCGAGAATTCTGTCTTCTTCAAGTGCGGCGACATGTTCTCGCAGAAGGTTGTAAGCTGCTTCCGTTCCTTTGCCCAATCGCATTGGTTTAACAAATTCATAGGCCTGAGCAGCACTGACCCACTCAATAGCAAGAACCTGAGCAGTGTGTTCGAGAATTTTGCGGGCTTTTCGGGCAGCGATGGTTCCCATGCTTACATGGTCTTCCTGGTAAGCCGAGGTTGGAATGGAATCTACCGAAGCAGGGTGCGCCAGAACTTTGTTTTCGCTGACCAGAGACGCAGCGGTATATTGAATGATCATCAATCCCGAATTTACGCCCGGGTCTACGGAAAGAAACGGTTTGGTCTCGTTAATCAAAGGGTTCAACAATCTGTCGATGCGCCTTTCGCTTATATTAGCGAGTTCAGAAACGACGATGCCGAGATAATCGGCCGCAAAAGCCATCGGCTGACCATGAAAATGACCACCAGAGATAATCTTGTTTTCACTCAAAATGATGGGATTATCGGTTACAGAATTCATTTCAATGCAAACCTGATCGACAAGATGGTTCAGGTTTTCGCGCGTGGCACCATGCACCTGTGGAATACAGCGAAGACTGTAGGCATCCTGGACTTTTGTGCAGCCAATGTGGCTTGCGCGCACTTCAGAATTTTCAACACAGGCCAGAACATTTGCCGCAACCTGCTGCATGCCCGGGTAAGGTCTGAGTTTGATAAAATCGGGATCGAATGGGTTTGTAGAGCCCTTAACCATCTCAATGGTCATACTGGCAATGATATCTGCTGATCTTGAAACATGCAAAGCCCGATAAAGCGTAAGAGCAAGCACCCCGGTCATGACTGAAGTACCGTTGATAAGAGCCAGACCCTCTTTGGCATGCAGTTGAACTGGTTTCAGGCCGGCCTTTTCAAGCGCGGGCAAAGCTGGGGCGCTATGACAACAGTCGCCGGTTAAAACTTCGCCTTCTCCCATTAAAACCAGAATAATATGCGAAAGAGGGGCAAGATCACCAGAACAACCGACGGAGCCCTGCTGAGGCACCCATGGAACGATATCATGATTCAGCAAATCGACCAGAGAATCGATAACTGCAGGTCTGATACCGCTAACGCCATGCAGAAGAGAATTAATTCTAATGGCGATCATTGCACGAACAGATTCTTTATCGAAAGGATCACCCACACCGGTGGCGTGACTGCGAATCAAATTGGTCTGTAATCTCTCTAAATCCTTGCGACCGATTCTGGTATTGCAAAGATGCCCGAACCCGGTAGTGATACCGTATACCACCCGGTCTTCTTCGATAAGCTTTTCGACAATGGCCCGCGAAGCTTTAACTTTCTGCATCGCTTCAGGACAGATTGAAACCTTTTCTCCGCTGGCTATCTGCCAGATATTTTCAAGATCTAAACTTTTTCCATCGAGTACTATCATTCCGCTAATTCCTTTCGCCTTATGCGACTCAAGTTCTATTTTTGTAAATCTTCAAATAAACTGCAGGTTATTGCCGATTCAGGGCAACAAAGTTCACAGACTGAACAGCCAATACATTTCGAGCGGTTTCGCGGTTCGATTGTTCCTTTTACGGTTCGAACAAATACCGCTGCCGGGCAAACTTTCACGCAGGTTTGACATTGTACGCAAAGCTTTTGGCTTAAACCGGCAATAAACCTGGGTAACCATTGGTCACCGCCCAAAGTATAGTTGACATACCTGTCGTTTTTCATAGGCGTAGTATAACATAATACAGCCAACTTCCAAGTAATTTCCGCATGTCGACATTAGCTGATAAAGCTTGCAGACCGGAAAAAAGCAGAAAATTTTAACAGGTAAATTTAAAAGGCAAACTCTTCGGAAACAATTGCTGAGTCAGGGTAACCTGATTCAAGCAAATATCGGCGAATATCTTTCATCATTTTCAACGGACCACATATCATGACCAGGCAACCTTGCCGATATTCCGGAACCAACTTTATCAGGGCTTCCCGATCGAGTCTTTTGCCGGACTCTTTTTGTTCAGTCGACTCTCTGGTAACGACTCTGATGATTTCCAGGCTGGAATAGTTTCTGCTCAGGGTCTCAAGTTCTTCAAAGCACGGAGCTTCAGCACTTGTTTTGTATGACCAGATAAGCTTAACCGGCATCTCTGCCTTTTCATGAAATAGCTGGCGCAAAATGCTCAGCATTGGTGTTATACCTATACCACCGGCAATAAGAATAAGATTGTCAACTTCATAGCGAAATGGCGAAAAAGCACCAAATGGTGCGATTACTTTTGCCTTGTCGCCAGCTTTTATGGCGCTCAGGCTTTTTGTCCAATCACCTACTCCTTTGATCAGAAACTGTAAATTTTCTCTGTCATCTGGCGCAGAGGCAATGGTAACAGGGTGCTCTTCTTTCGCAACCTGAGGATTATCGAAGCTTATAAACGCAAATTGACCAGGTAGAAAGTCAAAAATTGCGTTTTCTTTTGCAGGCACCAAATTTAATTGCCGAATATTTTTTGCCGCCTCGGTAGCTGAAGAAACGACAAAACTTTCGCCACTGGCAAACCTGAGCGGAAAGAAAAATTTTGCCGCAGCTATAGTGCAAACCCATAAAATGATGACAACCAGCCAGCAAGCGAAAATCCAGCCGCTGCGCATGGCTGATTCGATGCTAAACATGTGCGCCAAAGCAAGCATTACAACGGAAGCAGTAATTCTGTGCAGCCTGAGCCAACTCTGATAACCCAGATCGAAAAATTTACGCCAGACTGATGAAACGACAGCTAACCACAAACCAATGATACAAATTGCACCTATTGCTTCAGGCCATTGATCCGAAGACAACGGCCCCGCTTTTTTAAGACCGGAAAGATACATCAGCATAGGATGAAAGAAAGCCATTAAAAAGCAGATAATGCCAGAAGCCCGATGAAATTTAAGCAATCGGTCAAGACCGAAAATTCTATCAAGAAATCGAATGCGCACAGCCAGAACAGATTGCAAAAGCAATAAGGCCACAGCCCATTGGGCGAAAACTCTGCCAATGGTTACAGAAAATGTTCCAGGTTTAACCGGTGTGTCTCTGAAATAATGACGTGCGCCAATTCGTGCAAGCAACAACAACACCGCAAAAAGCAACAGCCAGATCAGGATTTTTTTTGCCTTAATTTGCCCAGGCAAAGGCTTTTCAGATTTCATTACTGTCCTCATCCATTTTCAGCCAGGCCTCTAGAATGACCTGACCCAGGGGTAGTTTTCCCAGAAGAATAAGGCTGTCAGCGAGGGTAGTCTCGAAGACCAAATTATACAAAGTCAGTGGGAGCTTCCAATTAGCGATCGAGAACCAGGTCATTACCGTTACCCCGACAATAACGCTGGTCAGGTTGATTGCATAGGCCCAGGTGACAGTTTTTCGATTTAGAAACATGAACGGCAAAACCAGCGCATTGAAAAGAGGAAAAAGAACACCAATCAAATTGAACGCATCTTTTGCCGGAGGATGAATTCTGAAATGCAAAAAAAAGCCGCCAAGGGCCATACAAAAAAGACCAAAGACCGGAAATTTTATTCCTGATGGTTTCACAAAAATCCCCTGAAGTATGTTTATTCTTTATAGTCAAATTTTATCAAAAAGAATCAACGTTTTAAAGAATTTTAATTGCGAGATCTTAAACCGGCTATAGCTCCAGAGTACCGGTGGCAAAATCATTTTCAAGGCAATCAATAAGGATTTCAACAGAATCACCCGATTCAAGTTCTGAAATATCAGGTTCTACTTCTTTGAAATCTTCGAAATCTGATTCGTCTTCGCTTTCGATAAGCTCTTCTTCTTCTATGTCTGTATCAAATTGATCAGATTTATCTTTGCTGTCTTGCTCCTCTTTTTCCTTTTTTGTTTCAATTTTGGACTGTAGAACAATGTTCAAAGCCGGGTGTTCTCGGGGAACGAGTCCGGGAATAGCTGTTGGAGGTATCAAATGGCTGCCGAGAAGTTTGTGATGTTCAGAAGTCCAGGCAAGCCACATAAGTTCTTTGTTAACAAACTTCATATTTAGTCGCCTGAAGATATTACCAGGAGCAAAATGGGCTGAGCGGGCATTCTTTCTTGAATCGTTCCAGTTAAGGTCACCACCGACAATTACCGCCCAACCATTTTTGATCTCATTCTTCCAACGCGTTTCAAGTCGTTCAAGCGCTTCCTTAGTAAC
>JASURT010000029.1 GCA_030446435.1 Candidatus Ozemibacter sp. | reverse complement strand
AACTGCATCATTCGGTCAAAACCGGCTTTCCAACCAGCGTTCACTGCTGTCTGCAATCTTGCCTGATTATAATATAGCAGACCCACATCGGTAACCAATGCTGTGATACCAACCAGAAAGACAGCAGCAAAGACTGTCATCGCAAGGACCCCTCCGCGCTTTCCTGTACAACATCTATCTTTACTGCTCATAACCATCCTCCATCAAAAAACATTTATTACGCTTACCCAAAATATATTCCATATATGTGTTTCACGCAACAAAGATGCCACAATCTTTTAAAACCGTTTTCAACAAAGGTCGTCAAAGAGTTGAACCTCGACACTGCCCCTAATCTCCTATGCAACTCAAGCCAGGCCAGGGAATAATTCCCCTTATCCCGGGAATTTTTTCTTGCGATTTATTCTCTGCCTCGACTGAATTTAAGATATATTCATGATTTTCAGCAAAAATCTCTGCGTTTTTGCCGCAGACGAGACTGAACTTTTGTTTACAGATGACGAAATTAGTTCTATTATTTTTCATTGAATCAGAATCAGATTTACCCAAACTACGAAAGAAAAAGAAAAGGAGCCGAGCAGGGAATGGTTGTTAACCATCTTATAAAAAAACAGACTTATTTTGACTCAGTTACCCTTATGCTTACGGGCACACAGATAAAGAAGCTCGATGGCGTAGACAACGCAGTTGTCGGCATGTGTACAGACTACAACATAGACAGTCTTAAACGCCTTGACATGTATCTGCCTGAGTTTGAAGAACTGACCCCGAATGACCTGATTATCTGCGTAAAAGCTGATAACAACGAAAATGCTGACGCAGCGATCAAAGAAGTTGAAAAACTGCTTTCAAGCAAAAAGAAACCCGGTACAACAAACTCTGAGCTTCCTCCTTCAAGCCAGGAAGAAGCGGCATCGCGCCTGCCTGACAGCAACATGGTGCTGATTTCGGTTCCAGGTGAATACGCCGCCAGAGAAGCAGAAAAAGCATTGAATTCGAACAAGCACGTTATGCTCTTCTCTGACAATGTTTCCATCGACGAAGAGTTGAAGCTCAAAACAATAGCAGCTGAAAAGGGACTTCTGGTAATGGGACCCGATTGTGGAACAGCTATCATCAATGGCGTTCCCCTCGCCTTCGCCAACTCGGTAAGAAAAGGTAAAATCGGCCTGGTAGCAGCCTCCGGAACCGGACTTCAGGAAGTCAGCAGCACCATTCACCGCTTAGGCCAGGGAATCACCCAGGCAATAGGTGTCGGAGGCCGCGATTTATCTGAGAAAATTGGCGGGAAAATGACCATAATGGCAGCCAAAGCTCTGGCCGAAGACCCTGAAACCAGGGTAATCGTTCTGATTTCGAAACCACCGGCAGAAACTGTTCTTGAAAAGGTTTTCGCTGAGCTGAAGAACATAAACAAGGCAATCGTTGTATATTTCATTGGCGCTGACCCGGCAATAATCGAATCCAACGGCTTTGTAGCCGCAAAAAACCTTGAAGACGCAGCGATCAAAGCAGCCGAACTCGCAGGCGAAGATTGTCTCGAGTCAGAATTTTCCGACAGCCTCATCGACAGTCTGGCAGCTGATGTTAAGCTTTCAGGCAGTGACCTGAGAGCGCTTTATTCAGGCGGAACTCTCTGTGATGAAGCCCAGAGAATTCTTCAGCCCCTGCTAAAGGAAATAAATTCAAATACTCCGGTTAAGGGCTGTAATAAAATGACAGATGTATACAAAAGCTCTGGCCACTGCATTCTTGACCTTGGTGATGATAATTTTACCAGAGGCAAAGCCCACCCCATGATCGACCCCGGTTATCGAACCGAAAGAATTCATCAGGAAGTGGCCGACGAAAAAACCGGTTTGATCATGTTCGACGTGGTTCTCGGCTATGGCTCACACATGGATATGGCCGGCGAAATGGTCGCCAGCATAGAAAAAGCTCGCACCGGAACCGGACGCTCGCCGGTGTTTGCAGCATGTATCTGTGGCACCCAGGACGATCCTCAGGGTTATGATAAACAGAAAGCAAAACTTGAAGAAGCCGGAATTTTTGTTTTTCCGACCAACGTGGCGATGGTAAAATTCGCGGCCAGATGCCTGGAAAGGAATTGAGCATGAGTAAATTATCTTCTTTTTTCAATAAAAACGTGCAGGTAATTAACATTGGAATTCCCAGTTTCGCAGAAGACCTGACAAGACAGGGTGTGGCAAACATTCATGTTGACTGGCGCCCACCCGCAGGCGGAAACCGTAAAATTCAGGCTCTACTCGAAAAGATCAACAGCTGGCAGGAAAAAGTACGTGCCGCGAAGGAGGGAAAATGATGCAGATAGATATAAACGAAGCCAACGCCAGAGCTATTGAAGCCATTCAATCGGCCCAGCCTGTATTGAAAGGCATCGGCACCTGTATCGATGTCGTTCCGGGTATGAAAAAGAATTTGATTCTTCATGCCGGGCCACCGATTAAATGGGAAAAAATGTCTGGCCCTCTCAAGGGCGCGGTTATCGGCGGGTTGATCTATGAAGGTCTTGCCCAAAACCAGCAGGAAGCCGAAAAGCTTGCCGCAAGCGGCGAAATCGAATTTGCCCCCTGGCATGAACACGACGGAGTAGGCCCCATGGCAGGCGTAGGCACTGCCTCTATGCCGGTATGGATAATTGAAAACAAAACCAATGGTCGCAAAACCTTTTGCACCCTGAACGAAGGACTTGGCAAAGTTTTGCGCTATGGTGCATTTTCAGAAGAAGTTATCGTGCGACTTAACTGGATGGAAAAGGTTTTAGGTCCGGTTTTGAAAGCTGCGATACCCCTGGTCGGCGAAATTAATCTGAAAAACATGATTTCTCAAGCCCTGCAGATGGGCGACGAAGTTCACAACCGCAACAAAGCCGCCACATCACTGCTGATCAGAGAATTAGCCCCGGCAGTTCTAAAAACAGACTTTTCTACCGAAGACAAGGCAAAAGTTCTTGAATTCATGCATTCTAACGACCATTTCTTTTTGAACTTAAGCATGCCGGCCTGTAAGGCTATGCTTCAGGCAGCTGAATGGATAGAAGGCTCAACCATTCTTACCACCATGGCGCGAAACGGCACAGAGTTCGGAATCAGAGTCGCCGGTCTGAAAGATCGCTGGTTCACTGGTCCGGCTTTGATCGTAAAAGGCCTTCTTTTTCCGGGTTTCACCGAAGACGATTGCAACCCTGACATCGGTGACAGCGCAATAACAGAAACCTGCGGCCTTGGTGGCTTTTCCATGGCAGCTGCCCCGGCTATCGTCAAGTTTGTCGGCGGCAGCGTCGGCGATGCGATGAACTTCACCCGAAAAATGTATGAAATCACCGATGCCGAATCACAGGCATTTCAGATTCCCAATCTCGATTTCAGGGGCTCTCCGCTGGGCATAAATCTGGTCAAAGTTTGCGAAAAAAATATCCCGCCTCAGATCAACACCGGCATAGCACATAAAGAACCAGGCATCGGACAGGTTGGCGCAGGGCTGGTAAACCCGCCGATGAAGTGCTTTGAAGATGCATTGGAAGCTTATGTTGAAACATATTGCAAAGACGAGTAATATAAACAGAAAAGGAAAAGGAGACAGTTATGACTAAAGTAAAAATGTTCGACCTTACTCAGCGACTCAGCATTCACACCCCACCATGGCCAAGCTACATGCCTTTGCAGGTTCAGTATTTCAAAAGAATCGCCGGCGCGCATATGGGCCAGGGTGCTAACGGACAGATAATCAAGACCTCTAACCACGTTGGAACCCATATCGACGGCGAAATTCATTTTTGCGCCAACGGCAGAACCATCGGTGAAGTTCCACTTGAAGAATGGTGCGGCGAAGGCGTTGTCGTCGACATTTCTGATGAAGTAAGCGATTATTCGCTTTACTCTCCGGAAATGCTGATGAAAAAAGCCGACATTCGCAAAGGCGACATCCTCATCATCAATACCGGCTACCACAAATACGGATGGGATCAACCCCAGGCAGACGAAGTAAGATACATGGTCAAGCATCCCGGCCCAAATCCTGATTTCCATAAATGGGCTCAGGAAATGCAGTTCAAATGGATCGGCGTCGACTGCGGTTCAGCAGATCACCCGATGAACACCATTCTTCGCGATTGGCATCCGAAACTTTTTGCCAAGGCTGAAGAAAAACTTAAAGCCGACTATGGCAAAGCCTGGGACGAAATGTTCCCTCTCGATGAGTATTATCAGGTAATGCATCTCAAGATGTTCCCTGCCGGAATCGTTCACGCAGAAAACCTCGGCGGCGAAATCAACAAGCTCAACAACAAAAGAACCTGGATCGGTCTTTTCCCCTGGAGAGCAATAGAACTTGAATCATGCATCTGCCGCATCGTCGGTTTTGAATTTGAATAAAGCTTTTTAACCGGACAAAGTAAACCCGGGCACCTGGAGCATTTTGATGGCTCTGTGTCCGGGTTTTTCTTTTCTGTATTTATTGAATCTATTTGTTGATTTGTATTCGCAGCAGCGCTTTTTCAATGTCTATGAGTTGAAAAGGCTTGTAAAGCACTGCAGAAATACCGTATTGTTCGTAATTTTGTGAAACATCATAAAGCCCGGTGCAGATAATAACCGGCATTTCGGGGTTTAGCCAACGCAATTCCTGCAGAACTTCCACTCCGGTTTTGCCGGGCATGGCCAGATCTAGAATTACCAGCGACAGCTTTCGATTGAGCCTTTTAAACTGTTCTATGCCGTCGAGCCCGTCTGATGCTCTGAAAACTTCGTATCCAAGCGATTTGAGATGGGCACAAAGCACCTCCGCGACCGATTCGTCATCATCGACTACCAAAACCGAACCGGCGGGAAAAGGTTTTCTGATTGGTCTGCTGGAAAATTCTTCTTTGCTGTTTTCTTCATTTAGGCAAGGAAGAAGCAGAGTGAACTCAGAACCGGAACCTGGCTTTGAATCAACAAAAATCGAACCGCGATGGCTTCTGACTATTCCCAGGACCGTCGACAAACCAAGACCGCGATTTGAGTAGCGGGTTGAGAAAAACGGTTCAAAAATTCGCGAAAGATTTTCAACCTGAATACCGCCGCCATTATCGCCCACTTTAATTTCAAGATAGGTTCCTGCATTGAACGGTGGTCCGAAGTAACCGGTTTCTGAGCCGGTAAATTTTCTGGTTCCTCTTACAATTGAAAGAACAAAGCGACCATTTTCTTCTACCGCTTCAAAAGAGTTTTTAATCAGACTTTCAATCGCCAGCTTAATCTGGGCGGCATCAAAATAAATTTCGGGCGTGTTATCGTCAATTATAAGGCTTAAAGAGCCTTTGCTCTTGAGCATTTCAGTCAGACCCGGCAGCAGCTCTTTAACAACCTTGACAATGTTCGATTTTTGAAAATTACTCGGCAGTTTGCCGGTCGAGGTTACAAGCTGTTGAATTATTTCGCCACCTTTTCGGGCCGCATCGAGGATTTTTCTGGCCTTTTCACGAGCAGGCGAAGCAGGTGAAATATCGCGCAGAATCAGGTCGGCATAGCCCATAATACCGGTAAGTATGTTGTTAAAATCGTTTGACAAACCGCTGACGACATTGGTGAAGCTATCCAGCAGCTGAATTTGCTGTAGCTGGTTGTCATATTTTTTTCGCGCGGTTTCAAGCTCACGGCGCAGCGATATGTCTCTTATGGTTACGAGATAAAGTTCTTCGCCTTCGAGTTCCAGGCGATTGATATTGACTTCTGTGGGAAAAATGGTGCCATCTTTTTTTCGTCCGGTAGAAAAAACGTTAAGGCTTCTATCATGATTACCAGGCTTCTCGAGTTCTTCTTCAAGAGAATTGAGCAAAGCATTAAAATCACCGGGCACCAGCTCGCGGGCATTCATTCCCATCATTTCTTCACGACTGTACCCATACGTATTCAAAGCCGCGCTGTTGCAATCAAGAACTGTTCCATCCAGGGTTTCAAGAAAAATTGAATCAGATGCCGCTTCAAAAAGTGCCCAATAGCGCTTTCTCGTTTCGCTTAGCCTCTGACTTACAAGATTCAGGTCGGTAACGTCGGTCATTATGCCAAGATAGGCGTTTCGTCCGCGAAAAGGCATACTTTGAACCGAAAGAACAAATCTGCGCGAAGTGCCGTCTTTTCTTGCAATAATCAATTCTCGCTGAACCTTGGGAAAAAGCTCGGTTTCTTTTTTAGCGTTTAGCTCAGCTTTAAGCTCAGCAATCTTTTGATAATCACTAAAAATCTGCGCGGGCCTGAAATCGGCAGAAGTGATTTCTTCAGCGGAAAAACCAAGGTCTTCTTCCACTCTTGAATTGACATAAACAATGCGCTGGTCTATTTCAAGAAAAATCGTTCCGGGGCAGTTTTCCGCCAGAGCTCTGAACTTTTCTTCAGAATCTACCAGAGCGGACTGAGATAGTTTTGCACTGGTGATATCGTTTAAAACAACGAAGTTGCTTCCTCTCGAGGCAGAAGATTCAACAACAGGAAAAGAGCAAACAAGCAGCCAGGCATCACCAGAGCCGTTCTCGCGCAGTTGCATCTCGAATTCGCGATAATCTTCGTTGCCAACTATCGGATAATTTTTTGCCGCCGGACTGAAAAAATCGAGGAAATTTCTGCCACTGAGATTTTCGTCGGCAGATACGCGCAGAAGCTTTTTCGCGTTGCCAGAAAAAGAAATTACCCTGCCGGCACTGTCGGTAATGACAAAATTGCCCAGAACCGAGTCGATGATTGCCGGCGAGTTGATGGACCCGCCCGGGTCTTTTGCGCCTGACCTGTAAGTTTCTATTTCTGAAAAAATAAGAATACCTGCTGAAACTACGCTTCCGTTTGCATTCCACAGGGGTTTGCCGGTAACCCGGCACTGCCTTTCGGCACCGTTAACATCTTTGATTTTCAGTTCACTTATGCAGGTTGCGCCAAAAAGAACTTTTCTGATCAGCTTATGTAAAGCCGGCTGGTCGACGACAAAAACATTTTCGAAAAGCCAGCTGCCTTTTTGAGCGGGCCCGGGTTGCGAATGGCCGAGAAAAATACCATCTCGAAAAAACAGGTCAAAATTGAGGACACCCTCTCCGGGGGCCTCTATTAAACAAAAACAGTCAGCAATAAACGGTGAAATGGTTGCTAATTCTCTTTTTACCCTCTCAACCAGTTCTTCGTTTATGTCTGCTTTTAAAAGAGCGTTAACCGGCGCATCAGATGCGTTCTCAGAAGTCATAAACAGCTTTTTCCTTCCAACCTACCTCTAATTTTATCATTTTTTTTCGAGTTTTAAACTTTTTTTTAATTCCTAAAAGCGGCATTTTTTTTATCCGTTGGTTGACAAAAAGCCTCGACAGGTGCAAAGCTGAATTTAGAGACAGAATAAAGACGCAGCAGTCTGAACCTGGTTCAGATTTAAACCCTGAGAGGAGGTACCACATGGCAATTGAACTTGAAAAACTTCTCAGGCCTGTGGACAATCCTGTTCCTTTATTCCCTGCAAAATTCGTAACTCTCGCCAACGGTGAAGAAATGGTGATAAGACAAATCACCCGGGAAGAAATTCCAGCCTTGTTACCACACGTGGCAAAGCTGATTCAGGTTGAAAGAGATTATTACGACATCGTCTCAGCCAGGCTTTATGCAGAGCTGCTCGGTTATTATCGTTACCGCGTACAAGACGAATACGTGCTCGTAGCACAGATAAACGGGCATCTTGCGGCGATTGTCAACGGTCGGTGCCTGAATCCTCAGGTGGGCGTTTCTTATCACACCCTCGCTTTAAGACGGGGCTTAAGAATCGGAGCTCACGCCTTTGCGGCCAAAATGGAATACCACATCGATATCATGAAGCAAAAAGAGGTTTTGGTAGTTGCCGAATCTCCGATCGGTTTCAGACGCTGGATGATTGAATATCAGCTGGAAAAGAGATTTGAAGTGGCTCACGAGCTGGGCGGTGTGCCATCTTACGCGCTTACAAAAAAACTTTTTGATCGGGCAAGATCGAGTCTCGTAGTAGGTCGCAGACCTGTTCCCGAAAAACTTCTGGAAAAAGCCTGCGAAGCAATTCTGCCACCAACAGACCCGCCAAAGCCCCCTTTTGATTTACTGGCCGCCACTCGTGCCATGTATGATTCTACCGGCACAGCTCTGAGAGCTTCAAGAGATCAGCTCGAAGGAGGGGAAAAATAATGAGAGAAGTTTATGTAGTCGGAATCGGCATAACCAAGTTTTCCCGCCTCGAATACCCTCTGGTAGAAATCGCGGCCTATCCGTCGATAATGGCAATGAAAGATTGCGGCCTGTCTTCTGTTGATCATGTATATGTTGCCAACATGGGTGGCAGTCGACTCAATCGCCAGACTGCCCTTGGAAGCGCGCTGGTCGATCATCTCAGTCTTTACCCCACCGGGGCTGAAACCATAGAAAACGGCCCTGCTTCAGGAGCGTCGGCGATAAAAACCGGGTTCATGGCTGTTGCAAGCGGAGTTCACGACGTAGTCATGGTTACCGGTGTCGAAAGAATGCGTGAAACCAACAATCTTGAAGCAACAGATTTCGTGGCATCGCTGGCCCACCCTCTCGCCGAGCAAATTTACGGCGTTACCCTTCCGTCGCTTGCGGGCATGTTCGCCCGGCTTTACATGGACAAATATGGTGTAACCTCAAAGCATCTGGCCATGGTAGCGATAAAGAACCACAATCATGCCCTGGCTAATCCTTTCGCGCATTTACATATGCCGATTACCATTGAAGGCATACTTGAAGGCCCCGAAGCTTCGACCAACAATCCGTTCGTGGCTGACCCGCTGCGCTTTTTCGATATGTGTCCGGTTTCAGACGGTGGCGCCTGTCTGATTCTTGCCAGCAAAGATGTGGCCAAAAAGACGAAAAAGCCGATGATCAGGCTCGCCGGAGTCGGTCAGGCCACCGACACTCACTGTGTTCATGAAAGAAAAGACCCGACCGATCTGCTTGCAGTTCGAGAAGCCGCGGCCCGTTGCTTTAAAATGGCTGGTTTGAAGCCAAAAGACGTCGACGTGGCTGAACTTCATGACGCTTTTACCATACTTGAGATCGCCGAAAGCGAAGAAGTCGGCTTTTTCAAAAAAGGCGAAGGTCATATCGCTCTCGAAAAAGGCTATACCGCGCTTGGCGGCAAGCTTCCCATCAACCCGTCGGGCGGGCTGAAAGCCAAAGGCCACCCTGTGGGTGCAACCGGGGTTGGCCAGGCACACGAAATTGTTACTCAGCTTCGCGGCGAAGCGGGCGAGCGACAGGTTAAAAACGCAAAAACCGGCTTTTCATGTAACTTCGGCGGTTTTGGCAACAACGTAGTCGCCCTGGCATTTCAGAAGGAGAAATGACATGAAAGAACAGATACTTGGCTATAAATGCAGTAAATGCAAAACTGTTCACTACCCGAACCGCGCCATCTGCCGAAAATGCGGCAATGACAAATTCGAAATAGAGCCTTTGCCTGATAAGGGCAAGCTTCTGACCTTCACCCATCTATACAATCCGGCGGGCGATTTCGAAGTTCCGGTTCTCGATCTTGGAATTGTCGAACTAAGTAACGGCTGCCGAATCACCGGCCAGATGAAAATCGAAAATCCCAAAATCGGCATGAAAGTGATCGGCAAAATCGAAAAAGTGCGACAATCAGGCTACACAAGCTACAAAGGCATGGTTTTTTACAAAGCCTGACCACGCTTCAGGTTATTGATTCGACCGAAAACGGAGCTTTCCCATATTGGGTTAGCTCCGTTATTCTTTATCTGCCAGCTTTTCAATCTAAATCAAATCTCACAAAATTGATTCTTCTGAAATTTCACGAGAGTTTCCGACCTCAAAAAAATCGTCGGCCAGCCTCAGTCAGGCGATATCTCTGCAACCGGCTGCGGGGCTTGTCAGGCACTGTCATTTCGACAAGACCGGCAGCCATAGCTGCATGCAAATAAGATTCGCGAAAATGCTTTTCGTCAGAAAGCCCGAGCCGACTCATAATTTCCCGGCGACTGAGCGGCTGCCGCAAAAGTCGAAGCATTTTTGCGACTTCGGGGGTGACTTCGGGGGTGACTTCGGGGGTGACTTCGGAAAATGCTCGCTCTTTTATTGCAGCCAGGATTATTCTCAGCATGAAATCGACAAAAGGCCTGCAATCAGTCTTTTTGGTGCTGAGAGCCAATGTATCATAATATTCCTGCTGATTTTCAAAAATCAGGCTTTCAACCGGAATCATTGTTAATACCGGCTGCCATTTAGACAGAATCAAAGTCTGCCACAGCCTTCCCATTCGGCCATTGCCGTCAGCAAAAGGATGAATGAACTCGAATTCATAATGAAAAACCGTGCTGAGAATCAATGGGTGCTCATCAGCAAATCCAGCCCATCCAAGCAGGTTGCTGATCAATTCAGGAACTCGTTTGGCAGGTGGAGCGACGTGAATGATTTTTTCACCGGCCATAACTCCTGCGCCACCCTGGCGAAAACGGCCGGCAGAATCAATTATATCCCGCATCAACATTGAGTGTGCTCGCAAAAGGTCATTCAACGAAAAAGCGTTGAACTCATTCAATCTATCATAAACAGCCATGGCATTTCTGACTTCTAGAATCTCTTGTTTTGGCGCACGCACTTTTTTGCCAGCGAGAACGGCTGTTATCTGGTCTATGCTAAGAGTATTGCCTTCAATGGCCAATGAACCCTGAACCGTCTTCAGCTGATTGATTCGTCTTAATCGCAATAATTCCGATGCCCGCTCGCCATGAGCCAGCTCACCAATCAACTCACAAATTTCTGCGACCAGATTCAGGGTTTTTGAGCCAATTGAAAAAGGCGGTGTATAATTTTCTTTCATGCCACAATTTTACCACAAAGCTGTCTGCGAAAAGAAACCTGATTAAATCAAAATATCTTTATTTTTTTCTTAATATTTTGCTAGTATAAAATCAAATAAAAGTTTGTGTGAGGAATTTATGCAATACATTCTCGGGCTCGATATAGGAATAACTTCCGTTGGCTGGTGCGTATTGGAATCAAATGAAAATCTTGAACCAAAACGAATTGAAGATCTTGGGGTAAGGCTCTTCAACAGAGCTGAAAACCCCAAAACAGGCGCTTCACTTGCTCTTCCTCGAAGAATGGCCAGGGGCTCCCGAAGATTATTGAAAAGAAAAAGAACAAGAATGAAACAGATTAAAAATCTGTTGATTAATATGGGCTTAATCTCACTCGAAAAATTACATAGCTGTTTTTCAAACTATCATGAACCCTTTGATTCTCCTTGGTTACTCAGGGCAAAAGCACTCGACGAGATAGTTTCCGAACAGGATTTCGCCAGAATTCTCATACATATCGCAAAACGAAGAGGCTTTAAATCGCCACGAAAAACCATGCGTGAAGATGAAGAAAGCGGCAAAGTTAAAAGCGCAATACAGGAAAACCGAAAGCTTCTGGAAGCAGGCAGCTATAGAACTGTTGGTGAAATGTTCTATAAAGACCCTAAGTTTGAAAATCACAAAAGAAACAAGGGCAGTTATGAGTTTTGCGTTGCAAGGAGCATGCTTGTCGAGGAAGTAAAAGAAATTTTCAAACATCAAGCTTCTTTTGGCAACAAATTTGCGTCTCAAAGCCTGCTTGATCAATATCTTGGAATTTTTACCAGGGTTTGCGAACCCCAGGATGAATATGACGCTGTAGGCAATTGCACTTTTGAGAAAAATGAAAAAAGAGCTCCAATGATGTGCTATAGCACAGAATTATTTATGCTCTACCAAAAGATCAATAACTTAACTTTGCTGGAAAATTACAAGCCACTCAAACTCAATAACGAACAGCGCGCAGCGATTATCGACATGGCTTTTCATCAAAAAGACATAAAATTCTCACAAATAAGAAAAAAACTTGGCCTTGACGAAACCATCATTTTCAAAGGTTTATCGGGTTCAAAAAAAGATGTTCAAACCGCCGAAAAGAAAAAATTTGTCGAGCTGAAATTCTGGCATATGATGAAAAAACATTTCGAAAACAACCATCCTGAACTTTGGCTTGAATTGTGCAACGATATCGATAAGCTCGATGTCATTGGTCAGGGCCTTACTTATTTCAAGAAAAAAGAAAGCATTCGCAATTTTTTCAAGAAAAACGAATTTACCGACTCAATGATCGAAGCCTGCATGGAATTGGACTTCAATGGCGTCGCCAGTCTTTCTTTGAAAGCCATAAAAAGGCTTCTACCCTTTCTCTCCCATGGAATGGTTTACTCGGAAGCCTGCGCCGCAGCCGGTTATAATCATTCGATTCCTCTGGATGGGCAAAATTTTCGAAAATATTTGCCGCAGATTGCAGACGATATTACCAACCCGGTAGTTAAAAGAGCTCTTATTCAATCAAGAAAAGTAGTAAACGCCATTGTAAAAAAATATGGCTCACCTTTAAGAATCAATATCGAACTGGCAAGAGAACTGGGCAAAAATTTTTCCGACCGAAAAGAAATTCAGAAAAAACAGGAAGAAAGCCAGAAAACGAAAGAAAAAACCGTTGAATCTTTAAAAGAAAATTTTGGCATAATTGCCCGCGGCAGCGATGTTTTAAAACAGCGTTTATATGAAGAGCAAAACAGCAAATGCGTTTATTGCCGAACTCCTTTCGATCTGCACAGAGTGATAACCGAACCCGGGTATGTAGAAATCGACCATGCCATTCCTTTCAGCAGATCTTTCGATAACAGCTATAACAACAAAGTTCTTGCCTGCCAGAAGTGTAACCAGGAAAAGAAAGATCGAACCCCCTTTGAATTTCTCGGACACAACCAGCTCATATGGGAAGAATTTGAAGCCTGGGTAAAAGCCATCTACTTCGGCAAACTTTATCGCAAAGGTGTTCGTCTGTTAACTGAAGAATTTGGCCCCGACCAGGAAAGCGAGTTCAAAGAAAGAAATCTCGTAGATACAAGATATATTACCAGCTATTTTGCTTCCTTTTTAAGAAATAACCTGACCTTTAAAGAGTCTTCAAAAAAGAAAAAGGTTCTCTCAGTTAACGGTGCCATCACAGCAATGCTTCGGGGCTGCTGGGGCCTTGCAAAATCTCGTGACAATCATCTGCATCATGCACTTGATGCCGCAGTGGTCTCAACGACAACAGACAGTTTGATTAAACGAATTACCGATCATTTCAAACGAAAAGAAACCTGGTCTTTTAACAATCACGAGGCAATTAAAGAAAGGCTTCCGATTCCTTATGAATGTTTCCGTGACGAACTGCTCGCAAGATTGTCTGATGACCCGGTCAATACATTGAAAAGCCTCGATTTGTACAACTATGAAGGATTAAATCTTGAATCAATCAAACCGGTTTTCATTTCAAGAAAGCCCGAAAAGAAAGAAACCGGCGCGGCCCATCAGGAAACGATCAGATCGAAAAAGAAAGTTGCCACCAAAGGTGTAAGCACTATTAGAAAGCCGGTCGACGAAAATCTTACCGCTGATATGATCGAAAGAATCGTAGACAAAGAAGGTGGCAGCAAATGGATATACGAACAGCTGAAGGCAAAATTAGCCGCGGCTGAAGGAAAAAGCAAAGTAGCTTTCAAGCCACCGGTGATAATAAAGAAAGCCGGCGAAGATCATCTTATAAGACGCATAAAAATAGAAGAAACCTGTAAATCCGGAATAGAAGTGAATAATGGCATTGCCAACAATGGCGATATAATCAGAATCGACGTTTTTACCGAGAGAAAACCGAAAAAAAAGGGCAAATATTACGTTATACCGATTTATGCTTCTGACGCGATAAAAGACCAATTACCAAACCGAGCTATAGTTGCAAATAAGGAAGAAGCCGACTGGACATTGATGGACGAAAATTTCCTGTTCAAATTCAGCCTTTACCCAAACGAACTTTTTTATCTCAAATCGAAAAATTATGATGGCTTTGGCTATTACACCGGCGTCGACAGAGCAACCAGCGCCATCAGCTTCAGCGAAGCTACACCTGAAGGCAAGACTTTAAGGGTTTCGCCCAAAAGTGCCGATGTTTTCGAAAAGTGGTCGGTTGATGTACTTGGAAATTATTGCAAGGCAATCAATCAGAAAAGAAAAAAACTGAGAGGAATACGAAATAGGAAACTTTAATGTAATCATTACTTCGCCTGCCCGTCTTTCCGTAAAACACAACCAGCTTGTCGTCGAAACAGATACAGTAAAAACTTTGCCGCTCGAAGATATTTCTTCGATAATTATCGAGAACCTTCAAACCAGTATCAGCGGCAAACTCCTCAGCGATTTAGCCGAATCGGGCATCAGCCTTTTCACCTGCAACGACAAACATACCCCCAATGGGGTTCTGGCACCATTCATGTGTCACTCGCGACAACTTGCCGTTGCAAGATTGCAGCTTGAAATCAGCGAGCCGTTCAAGAAGCGACTTTGGAAATCCCTGGTTGTTGGAAAAATTTTAAACCAGGCCAGGTGTCTTGATCTAGCCGAAAAAGAAGGAGCAAAGACATTAAGAAGTGTCAGTGAATCGGTTCTTTCAGGCGACTCAGACAATAGAGAGGCCTATGCAGCAAAACTTTATTTCGAGTTTCTTTTTGGCAATCAGTTCAAACGCGGAGACGAGGATTGCATCAACGCGTATTTGAATTATGGGTATGCGATTTATCGGGGCATAATCGCAAGACACCTTTCTTCGCACGGACTTATTCCATGTTTCGGAATTTTTCATCGCAGTACCCAGAACCCTTTCAACCTGGCAGATGACTTAATAGAACCTTTCAGGCCGATTATAGATTTGTATGTCGCGACAAAAATGTCTGGTTCCGAGCTGACTCCAGATAAGAAAAGAGAGCTTGTTTCTACCCTTAACCTTCTTACCCGGGTAAAAAAACAGTTGCTGGCTGTCGAGTTTGCGGTGATTAAAACGGTGCAAAGCTTTGTCAGAGCATGCGAAAAGAAAGACTATGATTTGATAGAGTTGCCAGAATTGGTAGCTTTAAATCACAAAGCCGAGGAGTAGAGAGGTGGCTGGTTTTATGAGAGTGATGGTATTTTTTGATCTTCCGGTTAAGAAAAAATCAGAACGAAAAAAATACACTGTCTTCCGCAGGTTTTTGCTGAATGACGGCTTTACCATGATGCAATACTCGGTCTATTCAAGATTGTGTAACAGTTATGAAAATGCCGAAATGCACTGCAAAAGGGTAAAAGCGAACATTCCCCCGAAGGGATCAGTTAGAGCATTGATAATTACAGAAAAACAATTTGCCGGAATGAAATTTCTGGTTGGCAAAAAAAGTTTTTCAGAAAAAAATGAATCTTCACAGGGCGTTTTCGTTTTTTAAACCTCATTTTTTTCTGCTGAAATACCCCTCAGAGCCCCTTAAAAAAGGGCCCCTGAGAGGACGTATTATAGCATAAAGAGAGGAAAAAGGGGACTACAACGTGTGCCCGAGGGCTTATCTCAGCTTTATGATTATAGCATAAAGAGAGGAAAAAGGGGACTACAACTGAACGTCAACGCTGTCTGAATTTCGATAAATTATAGCATAAAGAGAGGAAAAAGGGGACTACAACGTAAGTATCGGGCACAATTACTGCATATTCATTATAGCATAAAGAGAGGAAAAAGGGGACTACAACCTGTGAGTTGCAAGATATTGATATAAAAAGATTATAGCATAAAGAGAGGAAAAAGGGGACTACAACCTGCTGGCATCAGTTAGCCTCCGAGTTCCAATTATAGCATAAAGAGAGGAAAAAGGGGACTACAACGGTTTATGACTTATGACGAATACTATTAATATTATAGCATAAAGAGAGGAAAAAGGGGACTACAACCCATGATTAGTGAATGCTATAAAAGCTGTTATTATAGCATAAAGAGAGGAAAAAGGGGACTACAACCAAATTCCCTGACAGCATCGGCGGGTTCGCATTATAGCATAAAGAGAGGAAAAAGGGGACTACAACAAATTACTAGAAATGTTAGGATCAACGCCAATTATAGCATAAAGAGAGGAAAAAGGGGACTACAACTCATAATCAGCTTTAAGCTCTGGAAATTCATTATAGCATAAAGAGAGGAAAAAGGGGACAATAGTTGGCCTAAAAAAGCAATAGCTCGCAGAGCGAGCTATTGCTTCATGTGCGAACAGATAAAAATTTACCTGTTCTTATTGTAGTAACCTTTTTCCTGATAAAAATTCTATCAACTAAATTTTTGCGAGTCAAGTACAAGCTAAACTTTGTTTTAGAATCCCGAATCATCATTTGGGGATGTAGACTCCAAGGACTTTGCCGGTCCAGGTGCTTTTTGTGCCGTAGTCCATGTTGGGGCCGTCGTTGATGAAACGGCCGTCGCCCTTGATTACGATGTCTCCGGCGGTTGCGTGAGCGGTTCCGGTGCTGCCGGGGGCAACCACGATAACTGCGCCTTTGGGGATTCTTGAATCATGGGGGTTGGTGATCGGTGGGTCATAGGCGGTGTCTAACCGCTGCAGGCCTGCTTCGTCGAGATTTTCCGGGCGGGCATTCAGATAAATGGCGAAATCTTTGGCATAGGTGCTTTGCATATTCGGCAAATCGCCCCACTGGTCGAGCTTACCGTAACCTGAAGAAGTCAGATAGCCCCAGACCGCATTGAAACAATTTCCGTTAGAACCGCCCTTATGGTTGCGCAAAGCATAATCGACCACATTGCTCATCTGGCTTTTTCCCCGGGGCGAAATGTTTACGGTACTGCTGGTCGATTCCGGCTCTTTTACCGTTTCATCATCTTTCACTGCCGTCTCTTCTTTGGCGGGTTCTTCTTTGGCGGGTTCTTTTAAAGCATCTTCAGTTTCATCGCCGAGCCCATCACCGATTGCATTATCATCATCGACCGTTGAATCTGCACTATTTGCAGGTGAGTCATCAGCGGCGGGGGCGGCCCCTACTTCTTCGGTGTCAGTTGGGTCCAGAACGACCGTTGCCGCATCATTATCGTCACTGACTTCAGGAGGGGTATCATTATTGGTGTTGTCATTCACGGCATTGTTATTGTCATTATTGCTTGAAAAAGCATTTTGAAAGGTGTTGACCACTTCTTTTATCGCAGGCATAGCATTTTGAATGCCTTGCGCCACTTTCGAAATGGTATCGAGAATTTTCGAAGCATCACAGCCGGTTGTGAAAACAGATGCGATAATAATGAGATAAACCAGAATTTTTTTCATCCTCATGATCTTTAACTCCTTCCTGCCGTTCAATTCGTTTTCAATAAGCATTACGTATCAGATAGCAACAAAGAAACAAAATTTTTCTCTAACAACAAGGCGATTTTAAGTTGTCGGCGCATTGACGAAAGGCGGATTCATCATTAGACTTGAATGTACTGTTATAGATTTTATCTCCCGGAGGGAATATGTATATAAGCGACAGACTGAAGGCTCTCGTGGTTTTAATGCTCTTCAGCTTTGTGCTGACAACTCAGATTGCTCAGGCGGGCGTTTTCTCGGACATCAAACTATGGTTCAGTGAAAAAGCGAATATCTGGCAACATTCGCGTGCCATCAGCAGCGAAGTCAAAACCCTTTATCGCGAAAGATCGACGATAAAAAGTTTTGCCGAAGGTGCCAGCTCGCTGGTCAAAGCTTATAAATCAATTTCCAACAAAAACGCAAAAGCTAACTTTCCGCAGCTTCTTGAAATTGCCCGGGCAATAACTCAGGTGGTAAGCGGTTATCAGAAACTTGCACCCAAGGCTGCGGCGATGTATAAACGCGCCAAACCAAGCATGCAATATTTCTCTGAGCTGGCCGACCAGACAACCACCATTCAGACAGCAAAAAACAGAGTAATGGTTAAAGGCTTTTCCAACGAAAGGCTTGACAGCCTCGCCGGAGCCAACGGCTGGAGCAGAGTTTTCAACAGCGTCAAAGAAAACCCTGTTAATCTTTTTAAATGGGGTCGGCTTAAAGACGAATACAACATGGGCAAGATAGAAGCGAAATACCCGCTTAAATGTGCCCAACTGGCATTTGAAGCAACAGCATATTTCGCAGCGGCCAAAGAATCGGTAAACGAACTTCTCGGAATCAAAAGTGAAATCGACAGTATAATGGGCGGAAATCTTGAAGCGATCCTGAATATCGGCGGTACCGTCGAAAAAATTCGTGGGGTCGGCAATACCGCAGAATCACTTGGTGAGCTTGCTGAAAGAGGCACAAACCTTATGAATAGACGCTTCGTCGAGCTGGTTAATATTCAGCAGGAATATGTAGAAACTCACAAGGCCTACCAGCAAAAATACAATAAAACCGAACGGGCAGAAGCTTCGAACACCGGTTCTTACACCCCGTCGCCTTCAGCATCGTCAGGCACCACCGGCTCATCAGTGCACACCACTGGTGGAATCGCGGGAAATTCTTCGACCATTTCTCTGCAGCAGGCGATGAAAACTTATCAGGAAGCCTATGAAACCTACATCATGCTTTCTCAGCATGGCAACGCAGACCCGACCGCTTTAAAGCAGGCCATTACCGACCTTCAGCAGGCCAAAATGCTTGTAGAGCGTGCCAAGGCTCAGGCCAGATAGTTTTAAATGCTCGCTGAATCGTTCTATACAAAGTATCATTGAATATTTTCGATGCATTTTTTTCGCTTTCGCCCCGTTGAACGGGCTAAGCGACGACAAAAAGCAGTTCAGGGCTCAATGACGATACTAAAATGCTCGCCTGGTTTATCAGGGCGAGCATTTTTATTTTAGACAGGGTTGAAGTTGCTTGAAACTATCGTCAGTCTGATTTAAACTGATTGCATGAGAGACAACCCAGGGATATTGCAACCATCGACTGAAAAAGCCAAAAAAAATTTCAGCAAAAATCTGCTGTTCTTTTTTTTCCTGGTCATTCTTCCTTTTGCAACGATGTATCTCGCGGTAACGACTTTACAGGCGAACCTCGAAACCGAGCAACAAAAAGCCGCCCTTGATGAAATGGCTGAAATTACCGCCCACATCAGCCGGTTGTCAAACCCTGAAACCTATTTTCAGGACAGACTAAGAAGGCTTTCAGATTCTTTCAGATGGGCTTCGGCTCCGAGCGAAATAAGTTCTATCGGTTACAAAGAGGCCTTAGAGCTTTTTCTTTTTGATCACCAGGGCAAAAGAATCAAATGGAAAGGCGGCGAAAAAGGTAAAATCAGAATATCTGAAAGTTACCTAGAGCTTGTAAAGCGCCTGAACAAAGAGCCGGCCAACCTTATGAGCCGCCGCGAGCAATCTTTGTCAGCTTCGTTTTCAGGTAATGCCGCCACAGTGTATAGTCTGGGCAAATCTCCTGAAACCCTGATAAATTTTCAGGGTCTTGGTCTGAGAAAACTGGGTGTCTGGTTTCGACCAAGGTTTCGCGATGGTAAAGAAGGCAGTCTGCTGGCGTTCGTAAACCCTGACAAAGTCAGTAAACATCATCTTGCCGAACGGGCCATCAGGAAAATTCAACGTTTTGCGGGCACTAAATTTGGTTTTGCCTGGATAGATCTGAACAAGCCTGAATTCAGCAGCTGCACCGGAAAAGTTAAACTTACTGCCCAGGGCCGCGATCTTTTAAGCCTTAACGGCTTAAAATCAGGCTTCAGATACGAAGAAATGCTTTTTTCGATAAACGACACTCCTGAAGGCATAAGACTGATTTGTTATCGTGATTTGCCTGCCCCACCCCGGATACGCGAAAGTTTTTTCAACCTGCTGCGCGTAATCATACCCTTCCTGTTTCTTTTTCTCGTCTGGAAAACAGTTTTTCAGGTCAGACTCGACCTTTCGGTCAATCTTCAGTTTTCACTTATTTTCGGTTATACGGCATTAACCGGAATACTGATACTTTTATCGGGAATAAGCGCTTTTCAAAGTCAGAAACAGACTTCTCTGATTGCTGACAGAAAGCATCAGGCAATTCAGATTCTCGAAAAAATAGACCGCAATTTCACCGCATCCTATGGTGATCTTCTCAGGCAATACCGGCACTTCAGCAGATTGCTGAACCAGCCTGACGCCAAACCCAAAAAACTGCTTGCTCCCCTGCAAAAAGCACACGAAGACGATACGATCGCTTTTGCAGGCTTCACCGATACCACCGGCAATTTTCTTTTTCGTGCCCCAGAGTTTCTTGAAGAAGGCAACACAACCGTTCTTGAAGTAAAATACGCAAATCTTATCAACAGCGTTTCTTTGCAGATAATAAATACCTTCAATTCTTCACGGCAATCGAAAAATCTGCCCGGCCATGACGTAATCGGAGTTACCGCAATAACTGCCAGACCGGTTGAAGGTCTTCTTCACAATCGTTCTACTCTTCAAAACATCGTTTTCGATGGTGACGAAACCATGACTTTCATGGATCTTGCCATCAATGCGTCAGACACAGCTACCGGCTGCCTTTTCATCGTTCATGAACCCTTGAAAATGCAGTTAAAATATCTTGGTTCATCCGGCAACAGGCTTACTCAGACCACCGGATTTCAGCTCATCGCTTTTCCGAAGAAGGTTTCGGACAAGAAGTCTTATTTTCCAAGATATTCAATGACCAACGAGCTGCCACTCTGGAAGCTACAGGACCTGGTCAACCAGACTCAGGTATCCAGTTTTAAAATCGGCAGAATAGACAAAAAAGAAGTTCTGGTCGCTGCCACACCTGGTCACAATCTGAAAAACTTCAATCTTTTCCTGGTTATGCCTCTCGAACCAATCAAAACCGAAGCCAGACAACTGACGACCCTGTTTATTTCAGCGGCAATTCTTGCCATAATCTTCATCGCATTTTTAAGCGGAATGCTGGTCAGGTCATTGATCAAACCTATTTCGCATCTGGCTCATTGCGCGAGCGCCCTGACAAGCTCTGCGAAAATCGACAGCATTTCAATTCCGGAAGGAAACGAGCTGGAAAGCATCTCGACCGGCCTTGCAGACCTTATCATCAAGGTCAGAGAATTCAATGAAGGTCGTTCGATCAGAAAGCATCTGTTGCCGCCAAAAGCGCTTAAAAACGGAACAATCGTCTGCGATGGTTTTCAGATATCGAAAAGCAATCTTGAAAGAGAGATTTATCATTTTTCGGCCATTGACGAGAATACGACGCTTATTTTCTTCATGAGAACAGATCTGGACGGCATCGAGGGCTCGCTGAATCTTTCTATGGCAAGAATGGCCGTAAGACTTATATCTGAAGAGCTTAACGTTGCATCGAGCTACAAAATTCTCAAAGATCTGGAAGAATATTTCAGAATCAATCTGCGCCGCAAGCTTGGGGGCGACTTCTTTCTCGGTATTTTCGACGCAGATAAACAAACTCTTGCCTGGTCAGGCTGCGGCAAAGTAAGTCTTTACCTTTACAATGCGCAAAATAACGAACTTGAAGCCATCGCAATGGAGCCCGAAAATTTCGCCGACTCTGAATTTCATAAGCAGGGCACAGTCGAAATGCCGTTCAGTGAGAAAATGAAGGCTTTGATTGTGTCGCCGGCAATGGGTAAAAACTGCAAAGAAAAGTTGTCGGTGCTTCTGCCGGTAATAGCAGATAAAGACATGGATGAAGTAAAATTCATTCTTCAGCAGGAAGCAGAGCGCGCCTGCGGCAATGGTTTCGATGATTCAGCCAGTATGTTGCTGGTACAACAGGAATACGAAAGAACAAATCAATGAAAGCAGTCATAGGAAAAACAGGAATTCAGATGGTAGAGTCTTCAGGGCTGCCAGGCAGACTGACACGCTGGTTTCTTATAGTGCTGCTAGTCTGGGGCATTCCGTCTTTCATATTCTGGACCGGAGCAAAACTTTATCTGGATGATAGAACCAGCCAGGAATCCCAGAAAATTTACAATGATCTCGACTACCGACTCGACAACTATATTTATCAAAGTTCAGCTCAACGTTTTTATCAGCCAGGCTTTTCGCGACTATTCGGACAACTGAAAGGCCTGCCTTCAAACCAGGAAATTCTTGAAAAAATCATAGACGAATATAAAAGCACCTGGCCCAAAGGCCTATTGGAGATTTATCTCTTTGACGGCAAAAACAAGATTTACCCGATGAAAGGTGCCCGACCAGAGCACGAGCTTTTCTTCAAGCTTGTTAATTCAGAGTTTGACAAGGGTGTCGGCATTTCACCTGAAGACGTGGCCGAAGTCGGAAAATTTCTGCCCTCGCCCGATTTATCACTCACCTATACGCGCGAGCAGAACGGTAAAGTCATTGAACTTGGCAATCCGGACCGCTTTTCCTACTGCTATTTTGATCGGGATAAGTCGATAAACAAAGGTTTTGTTGCGGGCATTCTTATCTTCGTGCATGGCAAAAACATTTCGACTTCTGAAGTTCTTAACCTGACTATCTCACAAGCAGATCGAGAACAATTCGGCTTTGTTAACTCTGACGGTCAATCTAATCTGCCCGGATTGCTGAAAGATCTCAGTCCTGAAGAATTGCTGGCTTATTTTCAGCAATATCCGGTAAATTCATTCAAGCTCGAAGATAATTTAATCAGCCTTAAACGCTTTGATGAATACACGCTTCTGGTTGGCGCCTCGATGGCACCGGAACAGCCATATCTCCTCATTGCAACAGTTTTTATTCTGTTTTTGATATTCAGTTTCGCCTTCATTAGATTAAGCTATCGAATCACGGTTTTACAGATTCGCTTTCAGCATAACGTCCGACAAAGACTGACCGGACTTTTTGC